>JBDHFX010000043.1:0-12701 GCA_039590215.1 Gemmatimonadota bacterium
GCCCATCCAGCCAGTATCCGATCCACAAGAACAGCAGGACCGACAGCGCCCAGGTGAGTCCGTAGCCCGAGTAACGCCCGATCTCTCGGACCGCGCGTTGGCGCTCGGACGAGGATTCTCGATCCGTCATGGGGGCCTCTGTCGGGAGGGGCGACGTACTTGTGAAAAAAGTAACAAAGCCCCCCGGGCAGCGTCAACGAGTAAGACGCCGATTTAGCGATCGGCGAGGGCGGCGGTTAATATCCGCGGCCCCCAGAGCGTCTGAACCCTGAGCAGGCCAGCCAATTCAGCCCGATGCCCTTCCAAGGAGGAAGCGACGATGAGAGTTCGATCAACACTCGCCGCGCTGGTCCTGGCGCTCCCCCTGGCGCTGGGCTGCAGTGACGACGGTGACCTGACCACTGGACCAGCCGGTGATCTGGCCGACCTCGAGCAGTTCCAGATATCGGCCAGCGAGATCGCGGCGAGTGAATTCCTGGACGACCTCTCTGAGGAGGACAAGGCCGCTATGCGCGCAGCGCTTCAAGCGGCTCGCGAACAGATCCGGGCCATCATCGCGCAGGTCCGCGCCGGAAAGCTGTCACGCGAAGAGGCGCGGGTTCAGATCCAGGCGGTTCACGAGGAGCTGATCGCCAAGCTGGCCGAGTTTCTGACCGACGATCAGATCGATCGCCTGCTGGACCACCTGCGAGACCGGCGAGATGATCGACCGGATCTCGACCTCACCGAGGAGCAGCTGCAGCAGATCCAGGCGCTGCGCGAGGAGTTCCATCAGTTTGTGCGGGAGATCCGTTCGCGGGTCGAGAACGGCGATTTGGCGCCCCAAGAGGCGCGTCGGTTGGTGCGCGAGAAGGCACAGCAGACGCGGCGTGCGATATGCGGCGTTTTAACACCCGAACAACGGGCGCAGGTGCGCTTCTGTCACGCTTCGACGGATGTTGCGCCGAGCGACACGTCGACTTAGGCGGACTACTAAACGGCGGGGTTATTACGCGGCGGCGTGGGCGTTAGCCCGCGCCGTTCGCTTTTTGGGGCTCCGCGATCGATCGGGTTATCGATCGCTTCTCGGACGGCGCGCCGCACTTCTCTGACTCGCTCCGGGTTGGCCGACATGAGTAGCGTGCAGGAATAGACGGCCTGGAAGTGAGTCGGAGCGAGCAGCACCAGCAGCCGCTCGCCGGGTTTGATCGCCATGTCTTGCCGGT
This sequence comes from Gemmatimonadota bacterium, assembly GCA_039590215.1. Classification (GTDB taxonomy): domain Bacteria; phylum Gemmatimonadota; class Gemmatimonadetes; order JACCXV01; family JAHWKZ01; genus CAMYLR01. The sequence continues at coordinate 1,206 of JBDHFX010000043.1, forward strand.
CCTTGTCATACCAATAGTGGATCGTCATTTCGTCACCGGGCGGCATCGGGTCGGCGTACAGCCAACGCACCAGAATTGGATCGGCTGAGCGCACCTTGAGCCAGCAGTAGGTGTGTTCGTTGCTGAGGGTGAGCTCCGGTCTCGGATCCGGGGTGTTGCAGATGGGCGACTCGGTGGCCTCGACAACCGCGATCGCGAATTGATTTGGCCACGTCGACCGGAGGTAGGTGATGTGGCTCGCGAGATCATTCCCGGGCGAAAGCCGGAGTACGTGATCGGCCTGGGGGTGGGCCACGGTCGGGCCAAACAGGCCCAACCCGAGCCATAACGTCAGCGCGCGGGCGAGATTGGGCTTCATTTGCCCCCTAGAAACGGCAAGCCGCGTGCCGAAATTCGACCCTCGACGGGGGCCCGAGCGACGGGGCATCTTCCAGTCATGGCCCTCGGCGGCAGCGACTATTATGACAAGACTCCGGCTGCAGCCGAGCGGTACGACGCCCTCCACGCCACTCAGACCGAAGACACCGCGTTTTACGTCGAGGAGGCTCGGAACGGCGGGCCGGTGCTCGAAATCGGGTGCGGCACCGGTCGAGTGACGCTGGCGATCGCCGAAGCCGGTGTCCGAGTCGTGGGCATCGACTCGAGCACGCATATGTTGAGGGTGGCGGCGAGAAAACGACGCCGGGCGCCGGAGGAGATCCGGGCACGGATCGATCTGGTGCGCGCCGATATGCGGCGGTTCGCGTTTCGGCGGGCGTTCGCGCAGGTCTTCATGCCGTTTCGCGTATTGCAGTCGATGCTCGAGGTCCCCGATCAGCTGGCGGCGCTGGCGGCGATTCGATCGGCGCTGGCGCTCGACGGTCGGCTGGTGTTCAATGTCTTCGACCCGCGGATCGACCTGCTCTCTCGTGGCGGCGACGACCCGCTACCGTTGCAGGACTCCGGGCGGACGTACGCTTACGAGCGGGGTGAGGTGCGCGAGCGTTTCACCGTGCGTTACGATCTACCCGCCCAACTGCTCGACGTGACGTTCGTCTACGAACGGTTGGACGAGGCTGGCGTGGTCGTTGCGAGAGAGTTCGAGCCGCTGAGGTTGCGTTACTTTCACCGATTCGAGATTGAACACCTGCTCCATCGCGCGGGTTATGAAGTTGAGGCGTTGTATGGAGGATGGAAAAAGGGGCCGTTCGAGCGGAACGGCCTTGAAATGATCTGGATCGCGCGAAGGAGCGATTGACGATGGAAGCGCACCCCAGACTCGAGCCTGAATCACCCGAGACAGATATCGAGACCGCCAAGCGGCTGGTCAAGGCCCGGGCCTCGATCGACGACGCTGTTGGGCGAGTGATCATCGGGCAGGAGAGCGTCCGCGAGCTGCTCACGATAGCGCTTCTAGCCCGCGGCCACGGTCTGCTGGTTGGCGTTCCCGGGCTAGCGAAAACGCTGCTCGTCCAGACGCTGGCGCAGGCACTTGATTGTCGCTTCAGCCGCATCCAGTTCACCCCCGATCTGATGCCGAGCGACATCACCGGCACCGAAGTTATCGAAGAGGACCCGGAGACGGGCAAGCGCAGCTTGCGGTTCCTGCCGGGTCCGATCTTCGCGCACGTGTTGCTCGCCGACGAGATCAACCGCACACCCCCAAAGACGCAGGCCGCGCTACTACAAGCGATGCAGGAGCGTGAGGTGACAGCGGGCGGGGCGACGCACATGCTCGAGGAGCCGTTCTTTGTCCTCGCTACCCAGAACCCGATCGAGCAGGAGGGCACCTATCCGCTGCCGGAAGCGCAGCTCGACCGGTTCATGTTCGAGTTGACGATCGGGTATCCCGAGCGAGTTGAGGAAGTGGCGATCGTTCGGGCCACCACCGGCGAAGCTGTGACGGCCATCGATCCAGTCGTATCACGGGTCGAGCTGCTCTCGTTTCAGGATCTGGTTCGACGGGCGCCGGCCGACGATTCGGTGGTGGCGTTTGCGGTCGAGTTGGCCCGCCGAAGCCGGCCCGACCACCCGCAAGCGCCGGCCGCCGTCCGGGACTACGTGAGTTGGGGTGCCGGGCCGCGAGCCGGTCAGTTCCTGATTCTGGGAGCCAAGACGCGGGCCCTTCTACACGGGCGGGTAGCCCCCGACCGGACGGACGTCCGCACGTTGGCACCGGCAGTGTTCCGCCATCGGCTGGTGCTCAATTACGAGGCCGACGCGGCGGGGGTCAGCGTGGACGAGCTCATCGCCGAGCTGGTGACGGCCGCCGATGGCTCACTGAGCTAACGATGGGTCCGATCGCCGCGCCCCAACCTCCGGGCCCCGAGCGGGCGCTGCTGCCCCCGGCGGAGCTGCTCGCCTTGGGCGGGCTCGATCTGGTGTCGCGGCTCGTCGTCGACGGCTACTTGAGCGGTCGGCATCGGAGCCCCAACCGAGGCGGTTCGCTCGAGTTCGCCGAGCATCGGCCCTACGTCCGCGGCGATGACCTGCGACGCGTCGATTGGAAGGTGTACGGCCGCACGGATCGCTTTTTCATCCGCCAGAGCGACGCCGAGACGAACCTCCGGGCCACGCTGGCTATCGACGCTAGCGCGTCGATGGGTTTTAGCGCCGGCGGACGACCGAGCAAATGGGCATACGGCCGGGCGGTCGCCGCAGCGCTAACGCATCTGCTGCTGGCCCAGCACGACGGGGTGGGGTTGGCGGTCTTCGACGCCGAGCTCAAGACGTTCCTGCCGCCGCGGGCGACTCAGGCTCAGCGTATCCGGATCCTGGATACCCTGGAGAGTCTCGAGCCGGCCGGGGAGACCGAGCCTGCGGACCCCTTCAGGCAACTGGCCGAGCGCCTGCCGCGACGCGGGTTGCTGGTTTTGATCTCGGACCTGCTTGGTCCACCGGAGGCGTTCCTCCCCGGGCTTCGGTACTTCCGACACCGCAAGCACGAAGTAGTCGTATTCCACGTCCTCGACCCGGTCGAGCGAACACTCGAGGGGTTGGGTGAAACCGGCGCCTTAGCTGACGTCGAGACCGGTCAGGTGGTGCGGGCGGCCCCTGCCGCGCTGGCGCGCGGCTATCGTGAAGAATTGGCGGTGCTCGAAGCGACCTATCGGGCCCAGGCCCACGATCAAGGGTTCGATTTCGTGCCGCTGACGACAGACGAACCGTTGGGCCCGGCGCTGGCGAGATACCTCCACGGACGACGCACACCGGCGTCCTCATCTTCCGTAACCTGTTGATACTAACCCTAGTTGTCCCTTTCGATAGAAAGGGGCCGAAAGGACGACGATAGGGGTGCGATTCCTGGCTCCCTATGCGCTCCTGGCGCTGCCGTTGGCCCTGATTCCGCTGTGGCTGGCGTGGCGTGCCGAGCGGTCCGAAGCGCCGGCCCGGTTTTCGTCGGTGTATCTCGTCGAGCGCGCCCGTGCTGAGCCGACACGGCGCATCGCTACCCGCTCCCGATGGGTCCAGTTGCTGCGCGCATTGGTGATCGGGATGGTGGTGATGGCTGCCGCGCGCCCGGTTGGTCTAGGAGCGGGCGGCCCCGAGGCCCACTTCCCGACCCGACTGATAGTCGCAGTGGACGTCTCGGCCAGCGTCGACCAACGCCGCGAGGGCGTCTCGGCGTGGTCAGCCATCCAGATCTGGGCCGACAGCGTGTTGGCAATGGTCGGGCCCGACGACGAAGCCGCGTTGGCAGCGATCGCCGACGGGATCGTTGGCTGGTGGGAAGCACCGCCAGAGGCACTGCGCAGACAACTCACTACCCTTGCTCCGACCGCCCGCCCGAGCGACTGGCCACGAACGCTGCCAGCGCTGGCCAAGCGCCTGGAGGGTGGAGGCAGTACCGAGGTGTACTTGCTGACCGATGGGGCCCAGGGTGCTGGCGGGTTGCCGACGGGTGAGGAGGAAGTCGGCCTCGCCGCGATCGGTCAGCCGGCCGACCACCGGGTGGTCCGGACGTGGTCACCCGGCTCGGGCGCCAACCGGGGTTTGGTCGCCGCCGACCGGGACCCGACCGGTGGCGTGTCGCTTGGCGCCCGGGCATGGGGTGAGGAGGATCCGGAGCCGGTCGTGGCCGGTCAATTGACCGCTGGTGAGGTGGTCGATGGGCGGCCACTCCCTGCGGACGGCACGTTCGGGGCGGCCCGGTGGGCCGTCGGCGACACGGCGACATTCGCGTTGCTTGGCTCGGATCGGTTGGCAGCCGACGATCGGCTGTACGTAGCGCGCGCTGGGCCGCGCGGCATCTATCGCGTGACGCGTTGGGCGCCAGCTGATGAGCCGCCCGAGTCGGGCGCGCTGTTTTGGAAAGCGGCGCTGGGGGCGGCGCCGCGGGGAGCCGTGGTCGAGCAGACTGCATCGCTGGCCGACCTCGTCGACCGGGCGCCCGACGTGGCTCTCCTGCCGGTCCGACGCTACCGAGCCGATCAGGCCGCGCTGCTAGCCGAACTCGTGACCGGCGGGACACGACTCCTGTTCGCACCTAGCTGTCCGGATCCAGCGTGTGTCCCCGACGGGGCGTGGTTGCCGCACCCCTCTTTGATCACCCCGATCTTGCGGTGGGAGCTGGCGCCGGCCGATCGACAGACCGGACTGGCGACGAAACCGATCGGCATCGAAGTCCCGGTCGTCGTACCCAGTCACCTCCTGGCCAGGGCGCCGATCCGACCGGCGATCAAGATCGCAGCGATCGCGTCCGATTGGCGGTGGGAGTTGACCACGGGTGACCCGGCTTTCTGGGTCAAAGGCTCGGTCGCGATTTGGCTGGTACCGTTCGGCCCCCCGGTCAGCCGAATCGGGACGACGCCCGTCTTCGCGCTGGTCGCGGACGCCGTTATGGCGACGTGGGATCCGAGGTGGCAGGCCGCCAGCGCCAGCCTCCGGCCGGGACAGTCGGTGCAACTCGGGCCGACCGGCGGTACGGTCGCCGGCCCCTTGCACGCCACGCCGGCTGCGCGATGGGAGGTCCCACCCGGTGGACTGGCGCCGCGCCTCGAGCGTGCTGGCCTCTACCGAGTGGACGCCGAACGGACGAGCTTCGTGGCGGTGAACTCGGAGCCAGCGGAGGGTGACCTTACGCCGATCGATCGCGACACCTGGCGAACCGCCTGGGGTGCAACGCTGGTGGGTGCCGAAGCGTGGCGCGCACAGCTGTTTCCGCGTCGACGCGGACCGGAGCTCAGATCGTGGTTTCTCGCGCTGGCGCTCGTCGGCCTGGCCCTCGAGGCGTTCTTGAGGCACAGCACTCTTAACAAATAGGGTTGTAGAGGGTAAGCCGATGCGCATCCCGGCGATCGCCACTCGGTTCCGTGCTTCGCCAAGTTATCGCGCTGTTCGTCGCGCGCTGGCGACCGGGGGCCCGGTACGCGCGAGCAACCTGGCGGGGTCGAGCAAGGCGGTCCTGGCGACCGCGCTGGCCGAGGATCTATCGGCCCCGGTATTGGTGCTAACCGCTTCCACCGAGATGGCTGAAACATGGGCCACCGATCTCGAGGCGTTAACCGGCGAAACCGGCGTTGGCCTCTTCCCGCAGTGGGAGATCCTGCCTTACGAGGATCGTTCCCCGCAGCGGGAGATCGAGGGTCAGCGGCTGGAGTTCATGGTCGGTCTGCTGGAACGAACGATCGCCATCGGGGTCGCCCCGGCGCGGGCGGTGGCGCAGAAGGTGCTGGCGCCGGCAGCCCTAGATGGACGGATTGTTCGCCTTACTACCGATGGGCGAGTCGACTTGGAGGATCTCGCTCGACGGCTCACCGGAATGGGCTTCGAGCGGGAGGCGATGGTCGCCGAGATCGGGACGTTCAGTATCCGAGGTGGCATTGTCGACGTCTTTAGCTACCGCCACTCGTACCCTGTGCGGATTGAGCTGGCAGGCGACGAGATCGCCTCGATTCGGTCGTTTGACCTGGCGACCCAACGCTCGGTGGAGCCGCTTGATCGGATCGATATCCTGCCCGCCCGCGAACGCGCCGCGTCGGGACCGATCGTAGAGTCGGACGACGCTTCGACGGCCAGCCGGGGCCTCAGACCGTTGGCGGATTATCTGCACCCCGACTGCGTGATCGTCGTCGACGAGCCGGAACGAGTCGCCGCGACCCTGGAAGTCGGCTGGGACGAGGTCGTTCGCCGCCACGGCGAGGCGGCCGGTGAGCGATCGGTCGATGCGCCGGAAGAGTTGTACCTCGACCGGGCTGGGGTCGAGCGTTCTTTCTCGCCTTTTCGGCGGCTCGATGTCGAAGCGCTGCACATGGTGGATCCCGGCAGCGGTCCGGCGCCGACCCGATTCGCGACCCGCGAGCCCGAGCCCATTCAACGATCGGTTCCGCGGCTGATCGAGCTCTTGCGCCACGATCTGGACGGTAGCGCACAACCGGTCATTCTATGTGATAACTGGGGGCAGCTCGAGCGACTCGCGGAACTGCTCCCGAACGATCTCGAGACGGTGACGCTCGACGTCGGCGCGCTAAACGGAGGTTTTGTCGACGTTGACGCGGGCTTGGCGGTTTACACCGACCACGAGATCTTCGCTCGTCGTCGTCGTCCACGCCGCCGTAGGCGCTATGCCTCGGCGCCGGCCGAACTCCACCTGACCGAAGTGGCGGCGGGCGACTTCCTGGTGCACCTCGATTACGGCGTTGGCCGCTACACGGGGCTCGAGCGGTTGCGACTCGCTGACCATGGAGAAGTCGAGGCGCTTCGACTCGAGTACGCCGCCGGGGAAGTCCTCTATGTACCGGTCGAGCAGATCGGGCAGGTTGAGAAGTTCAGCAGCCCCGAGGGGACGGTGCCATCGCTACATCGGTTGTCGTCCCCGCGCTGGGAACGGCAGAAGGCGCGCACCCGAGCGGCGATCGCCGAACTCACCGAAGAGCTCCTCCAGCTCCACGCCGAGCGCGAGCTGGCGCCAGGTTTCGCGTTTGCTACCGACACCGATTGGCAACGCGACATGGAAGCGGCGTTTGTATACGAGGACACACCCGATCAACGGGCCGCTGCTGAAGCCGTGAAGCGCGACATGGAGCGCCCACGACCAATGGATCGGTTGATTTGCGGCGACGTGGGTTACGGGAAGACCGAGGTCGCGATTCGGGCCGCATTCAAAGCGGTTCAGGACGGCAAACAGGTCGCCGTGCTGGCGCCGACGACGGTACTCGCCGCGCAGCACCTGGAGACCTTCGGCGAGCGGCTGGCGGACTATCCGGTCAGAATCGGGATGCTGTCGCGATTCAATACTCCAGCCGAGAATCGCGCCGTGATCGAGGAGCTCGCGGCCGGTGGGCTGGACATGGTGATCGGCACGCACCGACTCCTGTCGGGCGACGTCACGTTCGCGGATCTGGGGCTTATCGTTGTCGACGAGGAACAACGCTTCGGGGTGCGACACAAGGAACGGCTGCGTGCGCTCAAGACGAGCGTCGACGTGTTGACGCTCTCGGCCACGCCGATTCCGCGCACGATGCAGATGAGCCTCACGGGCTTGCGCGAGATGAGCCTGATCGAAACGCCGCCGCGGGACCGAACGCCGATCGTGACTTGGGTCACGCTTTATGACGAGGAGCTGATCGACGAGGCGATCCGGCGCGAGGTCGATCGCGGCGGCCAGGTGTTCTTCGTGCACAACCGCGTCCAGACGATCGGTGCCACCCAGCGTCGGCTCGAGCGGCTGATGCCGGATATACGGCTCGCGATCGCCCACGGCCAACTCCCGGGCCACGAGCTTGAGACGGTCATGATGCGCTTCTTTCGAGGCGAGGTCGACGTGCTGGTCACGACGGCGATCATCGAGTCCGGGCTCGACGTCCCCACCGCCAACACGATCGTTGTCGATCGCGCCGATCGCTTTGGCCTCGCCGACTTGTACCAGCTTCGAGGGCGGGTTGGCCGCTCGCACCATCGGGCGTACTGCTATCTGCTGGCGCCGCCACGCCGGGCGATGACCCGTGACGCCGAGAAACGGCTTAAGGTGATCGAGGAGCACACCGATCTGGGAGCTGGCTACCGGATCGCGCTGCACGATCTCGAGATGCGCGGGGCGGGGGATTTGTTGGGGGCCGATCAGTCGGGGTTTATTGCCGCCGTTGGTTTCGAGACTTACCTGCGGTTGCTCGAAGAGACGGTACGGAACCTCAAAGGCGAGGACGAAACGGCCGTCGCTCCGCCCGAACTGGTTTTCGATGCCGACGCGTATCTACCGACCGACTACGTCTCCGACGATCAACAGAAGCTGGCCCTCTATCGCCGGCTGGTCCGGCTCCGAGAGGTGCGGGCGATCGACGACTTTGAGGCCGAGCTCGAGGACCGCTACGGGCCGCTCCCGGAGCCGGCTGGGCACCTGTGTGCCGCGGCCCGTTTCAAGGTTCTCGGAACGGTCGCCAGGCTCGAGCGACTGCGACTAAGGCCTCGCGATGCGAGGGCGGAACTGCGTTGGCCGGCGGGGGTAGAGCCTAAGTTAAAGGCGATTCAGGCGGCCGCTGGTGAGTTGGTCGAGCTGACGGTCCAGCGGGTCGACCCCCTACACCTCGTGCTCGTCGCGCCGGACTACCCAACGCTGCTGGAAGTGCTCGAGGTCGGCTTGCGAGCTTGGGTGCCTGACTCTATCGTGACTTGTTGACCGCCCCATCCAAATAGCGGCTTTACCCGATACTCATACACGAGGTGTTCAGTGATTGTCAGGCAATCGCTCGTGACCCTGAAGGGGTCGATCGTGGCGCTCGCGCTGGCTGTGGCCTGCGGGTCCGGCAACGACGGCGCAGTAGCGACCGTTGACGACAAGACGTTCACCGTCGATAACGTAGTCGAATACATGCAGCAGGCTGGCTACGGCGCTAACCGCGAAGCGGTGGAGCGCGCCGTCGACGAACTGGTGAAGATGTACCTCGTAACTCAACGCGCTCGTGACCGCTACGCGTTGACCGCGGCTGACAGCCTGCGATTGACGGAGATGCGCGAGACGCTGGTGTGGAACCAGTTCCGCGAAGACGTGATCCACAAGAGCGTCACGGTTGACGAAGAGGAGTTGCGGACCTGGTACGAGGAAAACGTCGGCGAAGAGGTGAACGCCCGACACATTCTGATTCGCGCTCAGGCGAGCGACCCCGATTCCGTTCGACAGGCAGCCAAGGCCAAGGCCGAATCGTTGTTTGAGGAGGTCAAGGCCGGAGCCGATTTCGCGTCGCTGGCGGAAGAGAACTCGGACGATCCGGGCAGCGCCCAGCGCGGTGGGTCGCTGGGTTACTTCTCACGCGGACAGATGGTTGGTCCGTTTGAAGAGGCAGCGTTTGGAACGCCGACAGGTGAGATCGCCTCCGATATCGTGGAAACGCAGTTCGGGTACCATGTGATAAAGGTTGAGGATCGACGCAAGCAGACGTTCGAAGAGCTGCGCGAGGAGATCGAAGAACAGCTTTCCCGGCCGGAGCGGCAGGAGGCGGAGCAAGTGTTCCTCACCGGTCTAATGGAAACCAGCACGATCGAGTTTTACGAAAGCAACATCGATCGGCTACTCGCGCTGATCGAGAACCCTCCGCCCGATGGGATCGAAGCGGAGGATCGCGATCTGCAGCTGGCTTCGTTCACTGGTGGTGAGATCAAGCTTGCTGACATCTGGAAGCTGTACGAAATGTTACCCGAAGCGAACCGTCGAACGATCGCGACGCTAGACCAGACGACGATGATCCAGGCGCTGTCTTCGATCGTTCAGCGGCGGTTGGTGTTGGCGCGGGCCACCTCGGAGGGGACGGTTCTCGACTCGACCCGTCAGGTCCAGCTTGACGAGCGCACCGACTTGCTCTGGGCTCAGGCGTACCTTGGCCAGCTTTTGGAACAGCAAAGTCAGGTCGCTGACGCCGACGTGCGAGAGTACTTCGACGAGCATCGAGAGTTCTATCGCGGGCAGACGTTCGAGGATGTTCGCGAACAAGTCAGAGGCGTGCTCATCGGTCAGCGCAGAGATCAGTTCGGAGATCCGGAATACCAGCGCGAGCTGATGACCGCTGTCGCGGATTCCCAAGCCGAGCGAGTGTCCGTGCAAACCAACGAGGCGCTTTACGAGCGCGTGTTGGCGACGCTCAAGGAACGTTTGGCTGAAGACGACGCTGGAGCTAGTAGCTGACGATGATTCGACAGGCGACCCTATGCCTGGTGGTTGCGGCTGTTGCTTGGACGGCCGAGGTCAACGCCCAAGATGAGGTGGACGCCACCGACATCCCGTTGACGGAAGAAGCCGTGCCGGCCCCAGCCCCGTTCGAGCGCAGGCTGGGAGATCGGATCATGGCGGTCGTGGGCGACGACCTGTTGCTCGAATCGGAGTGGGTTGAGCAAACGCTCATATTGGCGGAGCAACTTGGAGTCGATAGGGGAACACCACAGTTCGAGGTCATTGCTACTGGGGCGTTCGACCAGATCATCCGAAACCTCATCATCGTCTCGGTTGCGCGCCGCGATACTATGATCGCGATCGATGAAGAATTGGTGCTCGAGCAGGTCGATCGTGAGATCGGACAGATAAGCGAACGATTCCCCAGCGAGGCCGATTTTCGGCGCGAGCTCGAGCGCAGCCAGTGGGGAAGCCTGGCCGCGTATCGCGCCGATATACAGGACCGGAAACGCCGTGAGATGTTGGGCGAGGCGCTGCTTGAGATCCGACGCGATGAGATCAAGACGCCGACGATATCGGATGCGGAAGTGCGAGCCTATTGGGACGAAAACCGCGCCGGTTTTGGCCGTCAGCCAGTGACGTTCCAGTTCGAGGAGATCACGGTCACGCTAAAACCAGCCGAGAGCGCACGCGACGCGGCCCAAAGCGCCGCCGAGGGCGTTCTCGAGGAGCTGAAAGGGGGTCTCGACTTCGCGAGTGCCGCCCGCCAGTACTCGGGCGACGCCAGCACGCGGGATGACGGCGGCGATTTGGGATGGTTTGGTCGCGGACGAATGGTGGCGTCCTTCGAGCAAGCGGCCTTCGACGCCGTCGGCGGAGAGCTAATAGGGCCGATCGAGAGCCCGTTTGGATTCCACATCATACAAGTATTGGATGAACGGCCCGAGGAGCGACGTGCGCGTCACATCTTGCTTTCGTTTGAGCGTACCGATGAGGATCGCGCTCGGGCACAACTGGAAGCCGAGGCGATGCGGGATCTGGTGCGAGCCGGCGCGGACGTCGACAGCCTGCAGGCGATCCATATGCCTAACGACTCGATTGCTGGCACGATCATCGAGCTACCCGCCTCTCAGTTACCGGCACTCTACCAACGCGCGCTGCAAGATCTCGAAGATGGGGATGCGACGGTGATCGAGACCGCGAGCGGGTTTAGCGTGCTCGTTGGTCATGGGCAGGCCGGTGGCGAAGAGATCACGTTCGAGGAAATCGCGCCCCGCATTCGCCAACAACTCGAACAGGAGCAAGCCGAGGAGGCGTTTGTCCAGCGTCTTCGCGAGCAAGTGTTCGTGGACATTCGGGTCCGACCGGAGAGGGCCCTGTCCGACCTCTGAACGTCGTCGCCCAGCGATGATTCTCTT
>JBDHFX010000044.1:0-14535 GCA_039590215.1 Gemmatimonadota bacterium
CGCGGGTGTGCCTGTCCGCGCGCCAGAGGGACCGATCGACGAGGAGTTGGCCTCCAGGGGGGCGCAACTGTTCAAGGAGCGCGGCTGTGTGGCGTGCCACACGATCGGCGGTGGCCGACTGGTCGGACCTGACCTGGCGGGCGTCACCGAACACCGTGAGTTCGAGTGGTTCTACCACATGGTTATGCACCCTGACTCGATGATTCAGAATGATCCCGAGGCGCGGCAGCTCTTCGCAGAGTACGCGACCCCGATGACAAACATGAACGTTGCTCAGGACGATATCGTGCCGTTATGGGAGCACGTCCGATTGGAATCGTCCAAAAGCGCGGAAGGAGACAGCCAATGAAGCGGATCGGTAGTCGGTTTCACCAGCGGATCGGTAGTCGGTTTCACCCCGCACTCGCTCTTGTCGCGGTGGCCTTTGTGAGCCTGACCGCGTGTCGTGCTGGTGTTGACACGGCGTCCGTGGGCGGTGTCGCCGAGGCCCGCGAGCTGAGCGAGGCCGATGTGTTGGCTGCCGCGAAGACGTACGTCCCGACCGGACGAATGGATGAGTACCTCATGTTCTCGTCGGGCGGGCACTCGGGTCAAGTGTTGGTCATCGGGATCCCGTCGATGCGGCTCCTGAAGGTCATCGGCGTGTTCACACCCGAGCCGTGGCAAGGGTACGGCTATGGCGCCGAGGAACACAAGGAGCTCATGGCGTCAGGTGAGATGTCGGGACACGAGATCAAGTGGGGCGACACGCACCACCCCGCGCTGTCCGAAACGGACGGCGACTACGACGGGCAGTTCCTGTTCATCAACGACAAAGCCAATCCACGGATTGCGGTGATCGATCTCCGCGATATGGAAACCAAGCAGATTGTAACCGACCCGCTGATGGGCTCCAACCACGGTGGGGCGTTCGTCACGCCGAATACCGAGTACGTGATCGAAGCCGCCCAGTACGCTGCGCCGCTCGACGGCAGCTACGCCCCTCTGGACGAGTACAAGGACAAGTACCGCGGTGCGGTGACGCTTTTCAAGTTCGATCGCGAGCGCGGCCGGATCGACGTCGATCAATCGTTCTCGATCGAGTTGCCGCCGTACTGGCAAGATCTCTCCGATGCGGGCAAGGGGCCGTCGGCTGGCTGGATGTTCCTGAACTCGTTCAACACCGAGATGGCGACCGGTGGGATCGAGTCCGGCAATCCGCCGTTCGAGGCAGGAGCATCACAGAACGACATGGACTACCTCGCCATCATCAACTGGGAGCAAGCCGCCGTAGTGGCCGCTCAGCCGGGCAGAACGGTTACGATCCAGGGGCGCCGCGTGATCCCGATGGCTACCGCCGTATCCGAGGGGTTGCTGTACTTCGTTCCCGAGCCCAAGAGCCCGCACGGGATCGACGTCACACCGGACGGCACGAAGATGATCGTGAGCGGCAAGCTAGATCCGCATGCCACCGTCTATTCGTGGGAGAAGATCCAGGCCGCCATTGCTAACAGCCAGTTCTCGGGTGAAGACGACTACGGAGTCCCGATTCTCGACTTCGACGCCGTCGTCGAAGGCCAGCTGGAGCTGGGGCTCGGGCCGCTCCACACCCAATACGCCCCCGACGGGATCGCCTTCACGAGCCTGTTCCTCGAGTCGGCGGTCGCCAAGTGGAACTACGAGACGCTCGAGCTGCTCGGGAAGCAGGCTGTCCACTACAACGTCGGACATATCGCGACAGCGGAGGGTGACACCAAGTCCCCCGACGGCGGCTACCTCGTGTCACTCAACAAGTGGGCCATCGATCGCTTTCAGCCGGTTGGGCCGTTGCACCCGCAGAACTTCCAGCTGATCGACATCAGCGGACCGGAGATGTCCCTGCTCTACGATTCGCCGATCGGCATCGGTGAACCGCACTACGCGCAGATCATCAAGGCCGACAAGCTAAACGTGTGGACCACCTATCCGGAGGTCGGATGGGATCCGATGACGATGTCGAAGGTGGACGGGGCACCGGCGGCCGGTGATGAGCGGATCGAGCGCCGGGGGAACGAGGTGCACGTGTTCATGACCGCCATTCGTAGCCATTTCACACCCGAGCACATCAACGTGAACAGGGGTGACGAGGTGGTGCTGCACGTGACCAACATCGAGCTCGCTCAGGATGCGACGCACGGATTCGCGATCGATAAGTACAACGTGAGTAAGAAGGGAGGGGTTTGAGATGCTAATCGAGAACTTGATTACACGTTCCGTGGCCACCGTCGTTGGCGATGACACGGTGGCCGATGCGGGCCAGATCATGAAGGACCGGGACGTTGGCTCCGTAGTCGTCGTGGAAGGCAAAGAGGTGGTTGGGATTCTGACCGATCGCGACATCGTGCTGCGTCTTGCTACCGACGGGCATGGCTCTTTGACCGCGCCGGTATCGTCGATCATGACGCGTGCGCCACTCTGCTTGCCGGCCAGTATCGACGTCGAGCAATGCTTGGAGCGTATGGAAGCACACGGCGTCCGGCGTGTGCCGATCCTCAACGATGAGAATGAGTTGATCGGCGTCGTCGCGCTGGATGACATCCTGATCCACCTGGGGAGGGTTCTCGGAATGGCCTCCGCGCTCGTTCGCGCCGAAGTCGCGGGCGTGGTTTGAGGGATCTGACCGAGTTTTTTCGGGGCGACATCTCTCGCGCCAGCCGGGTGGTCCTACTGTTGGTGGCGCTGGCGCTGATCCCGTGTCTCTTCCTGCCGGTGTGGAACATCGGGCTCAAGGCACCACAGTACCCGCAAGGGCTGGAGCTCAAGATCTACTCGCACGAACTGGCGGGCGATCTCCACGAGATCAACATCCTGAATCATTACATCGGGATGGCCGAGATCGAGCCGGATGAGTTCCGCGAGTTCATCTTCATCCCGTTCTTCATCCTCAGGTTTCTAGGATTTGCCGTTTTGGCCGCGCTGGTGGCGCAAATGTCGATCGCCGCCATTGGCTACATCGACTTTGCGGTGTTTGGCGCGGTCATGATGTTCGATTTTCAGACTTGGTTAACGCGGTTCGGTCAGGGGCTTGCAAGTAGTGCGCCGCTAACAATTGATCCGTTCACGCCGAAGTTTTTCGGCGTCACGAGTATCGGACAGTTTGAGGTCAACAGCTATCCGGCCGCCGGTGGGATGATCATGTTGATCGCCGGGGCGCTAGGCCCAGCCATCTTGATCTATGAGCTGTTACGGCGGCGACGCGCGGCGAATTGAGGATCGCCTGCATGCGTACGCTGTTGTTTGTTTTTCTGTGGCCGCCTCTTCTCTCGGCCAAGCAGGAGCTTCGGGTCGGGCCGCAGGCCCACTTCCCGACGATCACCGAGGCCCTGCAGGTCGCTAGCCCCGGCGACACGGTCCGCGTCGCGCCGGGTCACTACCGGGAGCAGCTCGTCATCAACCGGTCGATCGTGCTGATCGGCGAGGGGTGGCCGATCGTCGACGGTGGCGGCAACGGCCACGTGGTCGAGGCGCTGGCGCCGATCGCGATCTCGGGCTTCGTCATCCGAAGCTCAGGCGACGCCGTCGATCGTGAAGACTCGGGCCTCATGGTGCGCGCCGGGCCATCGAGTATCGTGAACAATCGGCTCGATGACGTGCTGTACGGCGTCTACGTCAAACAAGCCCCGGGGTCACTGGTCGCCGATAACCGGGTCGTAGGCAAACCGCTCGCCCTGGCCCGGCGCGGAGATGGCATTCGTCTTTGGTACAGTGCCGGGACCCGGGTCCTCGACAATGAAGTGCGCCAGGCTCGAGACGTAGTGGTCTACTTCTCTGATAGCCTGTCGATGCGCGGTAATCGAGTCATCGACGGTCGCTACGGTCTCCACTACATGTACAGCAACCACAGCTTGGTCGAGGACAACTGGTTGGCCGGCAACCAGGTGGGGGCGTTCCTCATGTACTCGACGCATCTTGAGCTGAGCGGGAACGTTTTCGCCGGGGCTCGCGGAGCGACCGGGATGGGGCTCGGGCTCAAAGACGCCGATCACGTTTCGGTCACGAGCAACTTGATGCTGAGGAACGCGATCGGTGTTCACCTCGACAACTCACCGCGGAGTGCGGAAATGTCCAATGAGTTTCGGGACAATGCCTTCGCGTACAACGGAGTGGCCGTGCGATTGCTACCCGCGGTGGCGAATAATCGCTTCGTCGAAAACGCGTTTTCTGCTAACGGTCGCCCGGTAGGGGTTGCAGGAGGCGCGGGCAGGGAACAGGTCGCTCAGAACCAGTGGGCGCAGAACTACTGGAGTGATTACGTCGGTTTCGACGAAAACGGCGACGGCATCGGAGACACCCCGTTCTCCCATGTCCGTTTCTCGGATGAGTTGTTGAGCCGACACCCAGACCTGCGCTTCTTTTCCGGTAGCCCAGCGCTGTCGATGCTCGATCAAATGGTGCGATTCTTCCCTCTTCTCCGACCGATTCCCATGGTTGTCGACAGCACGCCGAGACTGGTCGCATCCGCGCTCGATCCGTGGCGAGCATCGATGGCCCAACAGCCTGTAAGCATCCGTCGACAAGACGCGGCTGGTGGCCGCTGGAGCGTGGTGTTGGCGGCCATGACGCTTGGTGCCATGTTGCTGACATGGAGTGTCATCGCGGATCGAGGTCGTGACCGATGATCCAGGCTAGTCGACTGACCGTGCGGTACGGAAAGCACACGATTCTGGAGGCGATCGATCTCGAGATCGCGACCGGAGAACGCGTCGCCGTGCTGGGCGACAACGGCGCTGGGAAGACGACGCTGCTCAAGTGCATGCTGGGACTCGTCGACTTCGAGGGCCGACTCGCTATCGACGGTTTGGACGTTAGGTCGAACGGTCGCGCAGTCCGACAGCGGTTGGCGTACGTCCCTCAGATGCCTCCGGTGTTCGATCTGTCCCTGGGCGGTTTCCTGGATTTGTTTGGCGCCATTCGCAACATCGAACCGACCAGCGTCGCAGAGCGGCTGTCGGAACTTGGGCTCGCCTTGGATACGTATGCGGCCAAGCCGATGCGACAGCTCTCGGGCGGGATGCTCCAGAAGGGGTATCTGGCTCTCGCGCTGGCGGCGGATGCCCCTGTGCTGTTGCTGGATGAGCCGACGGCTGGTCTCGACCCAGGCTCTAGGCGGGAGTTCATAGAACACCTGCAGGACGTAAATGGAGATCGGGGCATGGTGCTGGCTACGCATCGCCTGGAAGAGGCCGAGTCGATCGCTGACCGATTGATCATCCTGCATCGTGGCGGGATCGTCTTCGATGGTCCACTGGGCGAATCCAACGGCACCGACGCGAGTGGCGGGACCCGGGACCCGGCGCTGGAGCAAGTTGTAAAGCGCTTCTTGGCGATCGCCGATCAACCAGGGGCCGACCAATGATCCGGCCACTCGTACGCCGAGAGATCCGTGACGCGGTACGTCGCTACTGGTTCGTCGTCAACGCGGCGGTGTTCGCGAGCGCCGGACTACTGCTCATGCTGTTCGGTCAGTCTGATGCGATGGTCTTGGGGTATCGAGGGTTCGCTCGTTCAATGGCTGGTCTGATGCATCTAGCACTGGTGTTCGTCCCGCTGATGGCGATCATTCCCGCAGTCGTCGCGATCTCCGGTGAGCGCGAGACCGGTACGCTGGACTACATCCTGGCGCAGCCAGTGACCGCGTCACAGGTGTTCGCAAGCAAGTGGTTGGGAGTCACTCTCGCCGTGTTGGTTTCGGTGCTGATCGGGCTCGGGATCACCGGGATGGTGGCCCTGCTGCGAGGTGTCCCGGGCACGTTGATCTTTGGCCTGATGGCGTTGACGTTGCTCCTCGCGGCGGCTTTTGTGTCGATCGGTCTACTGGTTTCGTCGTTCACCGCATCACGAACGCGCGCGACCACTATCGGTCTGACCGCGTGGTTGATGCTCCTGGGCTTGGGCACGCTCGGCATCATGAGCTCATTCGTGCAATGGGGACTGCAGCCGTTGCTGCTTCAGGCGTGGGCAGTCGTCAATCCGATAGAGGCGTATCGACTGGCGGGGGTCACGATCCTGGATCCCGGGGCGACATCGCTCGGCGCGGTCGGCCAGGCGTTGGTCGGGCGGTTTGGCCAGACGGGGGTGGTGGCGCTCGCCGCAACCTCGATGATCAGCTGGTGCGTCGGTGGGCTGGCGCTCGGAAAGAAGTTGTTCTCAGCACGAGTCTCATGAGCCGCGCAGCACGGCTTGAAAGGCGAGCATCGCCAGGATCGACAACGCGACGCTGATCACCACCGAGATTCTCGGCGCGTCCTCGAGTGCGTCAGGAATGAGCTCGGCGAACACCATCCAGATCATCGCTCCGCCGGCAAACCCAAGCCCGTACGGCAGGAAAGGCTGAAACGTCTCGACGAACAG
Organism: Gemmatimonadota bacterium; assembly: GCA_039590215.1. Taxonomy (GTDB): domain Bacteria; phylum Gemmatimonadota; class Gemmatimonadetes; order JACCXV01; family JAHWKZ01; genus CAMYLR01. Next base: position 6,370 of record JBDHFX010000044.1, read on the forward strand.
GAAAGCGGGCACCGCCAGAAGTGGCTGTGGCAGACTCGAGAACACGCTCCAAGCCGCCGCCCGGGAGACGGATTCGCCGCGCGGGACCAAAACCAGACTGATCGCCAACCCCTCGGGGATGTTGTGAACGGCGATCGCCACCGTGATGAAGACTCCCAGTGTGATGCCGCCACCAAACGACACCCCCAGTCCGATACCTTCGGTCACCGAGTGGAGGGTCATGACGCCGACGATCATTAGCGCCTTGCGGGCGTCGACTCCCTGCAGCTTGCCGATCCGGAGTCCATGGTCGTCTTTGAGCCAGCGCCCGGTTAGCAGGATGAACCCGACGCCAAACGCGGCCCCGGCCAAGACCTGCGACACGCCGTATGCGAAGCCTTCGCGGAAAAGACCGGCGCTGGCCGCTAGCATGAGGCCCGCAGCGATCGCATTGGAAATCCCGAGCCAACTCCTTGCCGGCCGGCGCACGAGCGCGAACGGGAGCGCTCCGAGACCGGTCGCCAACGCCGTCGCGAGCGCGTAGAGGAATACCGTCAGGACGCTGATCGACACTTAGCGTCCCAATATACCGTTGCCTGCCCTTTACTCGTGGGTCGAGAGTCGCAGCAGCGTCTGTCCCTGCGCCGTGGCTACTCGAAGCGCCTCGTCCGTACCACTGCTCGATGTCAGCAGATCGATCTCGATTACGCCGCGGATAACGTGGGTCATGTGTTGTCCTGGATCGACAAAGCCCCCAAACATGATCTCGACTTCGTCGTTGGCATGATCGTAGGACACGCCACGCAGCTGCCAGGTGAGGATCTCTTGGGCTCCGAGGTCAGCCTCGTCGATCTCCAGAATTGTCATCCGTCCTGCATTGTGCTCGGTGAAGCTCTCGAGCTCCTTTGCCCAATGAGGTCGTGCAAGTGTTGTCGTGGCACTGCCTGTCATGAGGCAACCTCCGCCCGGGTTTTTGATTGCGATGCTGCGATGTCGATCAGCTGGTGTCCAAATGGCTTCAGCGTTAGCACCGGGCACACCGCCCGACGGACGACTTTTTCGGCGACGCTGCCAATAAGCAATCGGTTGATGCCGCTGAGCCCACTCGTTGGGAGCACGATGAAGTCGACGTCCTTCTCCTCTGCAAATCCAGCGATGTCAAGCGCGGCCCGACCATTGACGACATGGGCTTCCATCGGCACATCGGGTCCGTCTGCGCCGCGGAACATCATCTTCAGACGTTCCTCGGACTTGCGCCGAATCTCGGGCTCTTGCAAGAACAACGCAGTACCGGCGGCGAGGTAGAAGTCGGGAAGCACGACGTCCTCGATGACGTGCAGCAGCAGGATCTTCGCGCCATGCGCTGTCGCGATCGCTTTGGCGTAGCGAACGGCGTTGTGCGACCAATCCGAGAAATCTACCGGCACGAGGATACGCGACGGTGGTGTTTCTCCCATTTCACGCTCGTGCATCGGAACGACGAGCACCGGACACGGCGCGTCACGCAGCACGTTTTCGGCCACGCTCCCCATGAAGAGCCCGGACAACCCGGTCCTCCCATGCGTGCCCATGACGATCAGATCGATTGACTCTTCGGTCACGTACTGCGCGATCTGTCTTGCTGCCGGGCCCCCGAAACGGAGCTCTAGCTTGGTCTTGAACTCGAGGGGCTCGTATTGCTCGAGATGATCCACGAGGGCCACCCTTGCTCGTTCCTCCTTGCCTTTGACGGATCCCGGCTCGGTGTCCGCGACGACATTGAAAACGTGCAGTTCAGCCCTGTATCGCTCGCACCACAGCACCGCCTGTCGCATTCCGTGCTCGGCGCACACCGAGAGATCCGTTGGTACTAGAATCCTGTTGATCTTGAGCATGGATCTCCTCCTTCCTCATCGTGCATGTGGTCGAGCATGAGCTTTAGTAGGTCGCGACCAGCGACGACACCCACCGGTTGGTTATCTCGCACAACGGGAACGTGTCCAATGTCGTGCCGAAGCATGAGTTCGAGGACGCGGTCGATCGGATCGTTCTCGTCGACGGCGTAGGCAGGACTACGCATGATGTCCCGTGCCGGCATCGAACCGGCGTCGGCATATGCCTTCTCCGCGCCTTCACTGTTGAGCCAATGCCCGAAGAGCTGGGGTAGCTCCAGCGTGGAGAACGGCACCCGCGCCACACGGGCACAGAAGTCGCGGGCGGCGATAACGCCCTCGAGTTCTCCGTCGGCATCGACGACGAGGACGCACCCAATCCTTTCGTGTAGCATGAGACGAGCAGTCTCTTTGAGACTGGTTCCGCCGCGCACGGTCACTGCCGGTGCGTTCATCACATCTTTGACGCAGACCTGTGTGACCCGCTGGGACATTGATCTCACTCCTCGGACTCTCGGACCAGTTCTGGCTGTCGACAATCGGGCATCGACACTTTCTCACTAAAATTGTAGAAACCAAGCCCTTCGCTGTCTGTCGGGAGTCATCCGCATGGCTTGTCGGGACTTTCTCTACGGGGTCGAAAAGGGTGCTACGAGAACAGCCGCGGCACGATTACGTAGCCGATTCCAGTAACTACAGCTACAAAGACCAAGTCCAGCAGGGCCCCCGCGCGGACGAGCTGGGGGACGGTCACGTGACCGGTGCTATAGACGATGGCGTTAGGCGGTGTAGCGACCGGCAACATGTAGCCGCCGCTGGCAGCCAGCCCGGCCGGGATGACGATATGCAACGGTTCGACCCCGATCGAGATCGCCAGCGCCCCGACAACCGGCAGAAATGCCGCTGCTGTCGCGGTGTTGCTGGCGAGCTCGCTAAACAAGATTGCGCTGACAATTACCAACAGCAGAATCGCAGCGATGGGCCACCCACCAAGCGCTGCGAAGCTGTCCGCCAGCCAGGCCGCCAAGCCGCTACGATCAATCGCCGAGGCCAAGCTGAGCCCGCCGCCAAACAGCAACAGCACGCCCCACGGCAGCCGTTGAGCCCACGTCCAGTTCAGTAAGAACTCATCTCGTTTTAGATCGCCCGGCACAGTGAACAATGCCAACCCGACGATGACTGCGATACCGGCATCGGTGATTCCTGGCACCCACTGTTGGAGGAGCGGGCGTGTGACCCAGGCTGCAGCGGCGAGCGCAAAGACGATCGCCACTCGGCGCTCGCCCGCTGAGATCGACCCCAATCGAGCGATTTCGCGCTCGACCAACTCGTCGCCGCCCGGCAGCTCAGTGCGTCCAACCCGAAACGCGAGTCGTGTCAGGATCATGTAGATCAACGGCAGCCCGACCGCCACCATCGGTAATCCCACCAGCAACCAGCGCGCGAAACCGATCCTGATCCCATACGTCTCCTCGATAAACGCGGCCGTCAGAGCGTTGGGCGGGGTGCCGATCAACGTCCCGATGCCGCCGACGCTCGCGGCGAACGCGATTGCCAGCAGCAAGGCGGGCGCGAAATCCGCGCCTGGCGAGTCGTCGCCCACGTTATCAGGAGCTTCGCGACTTAGTCCCAATACCGATAGTCCGATCGGTAGGAGCAGCAACGTCGTCGCCGTGTTGCTGATCCACATGCTGAGAAACGCCGCGCTGGCCATAAACCCGGCGATGATGCGTCGTGGTTGCGTGCCGATCGCGCGAATGATGTGCAGTGCGATCCGGCGGTGAAGCGCCCATCGCTCCATCGCCAACGCCAAAAAGAAACCGCCCATAAACAGGAAGATGACTGGATGAGCGAACGGGGCCGCTGCGTCCCGAATCGACGTCACGCCAAAGAGCGGGAATAGTGCCAACGGCAAGAGTCCGGTCGCCGGAAGCGGAATCGCTTCGGTGACCCACCAAATCGCCATGAGGGCAGCCACCGCCGCTGTCCGCCACCCTGCCGCACTCAGATCAGCTGGTGCCGGTGACAGGATGAGCGCCGCGAATATGATCGGTCCGAGGACGAGCCCGATGTGGCCGCGCCGGCCCAGGCTCGGATCAAACGCCGCAACGGATCGGTCGTTGTTGCGCATCGTGTTTCTAAGGTGGGGATTGTTTGGCTGTAGTCAAACCCGTCGAGACAAAAAAGTGCGCCCCGCTCGAAAGCGGGGCGCACAACTGGCTAGTCAGCTAACGACGTTGGCGAAACGTCCGGCCTCTTTCCCTTTCAGCGGCTCAACACAACGGTGCTGTCCGATCGCGTCCTGGTCGGGACGCTTGATCCAAGATGCCGGTTCGGGCGGCCGCGAAGCCCGCCTACGTCGATGTTCTCTATTCCTTATACGACGTTATGCAACGTCTGTCAAACGCAAATGTTTGTAAGGAAAAGAACGGTCTACTCAGCCGGCTTCGTTACGTTCGTAGCCTGCGGCCCCTTAGGTCCGTCGGTGACCTCGAACTCGACCCGATCGTTTTCGGCGAGGCTCTTGAAGCCGTCAGCCTGGATGGCAGAGAAGTGAACGAAAACGTCTGGGCCATTCTCCTGTTGGATGAACCCAAAACCCTTCGCGTCGTTGAACCACTTCACGGTACCTGTGAGTCTTTCACTCATTGTGCTTTGTACTCCTTGCATTTGCTTTGTTGCTCCTTGTTGCTACTACAGGGTTAACACTACTCGGCTTGCGCCGGTCTCAAAGGGTCCACAGGGTCATCGCGCACAAAAAAAACGCCGTGCCTCTAGTTGTTCTCGAGACCGGCGTCTGACGAATGTCTGTTTTTCGTGCAGTCGATCCCTGTTCCGTAGATCCCTTTAAGCGCGAATAGTCTCGCACGGATAGGGGCGGTTGTCAAGTACTTTTTTGTAGTTTCGGGGCATGTCCGAGGGAAACGGCTCTGGACCCGAGATCGATCTGGCTGAGGTTGACGCCTTCGCAGAGGCCGCCCACCGGGGCCAGGAGCGCACCTCGGGGGTCCCATATATCACCCACCCCCGGGGGGTTCGGAGGATCCTCGAGGATGAGTTTCCCGAGCCGGTCGATGACAGGACACTCGCGATCGCCCTGCTCCACGATGTCCTCGAGGATTGCGAGGTGCACCCGACGGTCCTGCTCGAGCGCTACGGAGTGGACGTCCAAGAGGGCGTGACGCTTCTCTCGGTGAACATTCTGACGCTCGGCATCGAGCGCAATGCAAACGTGTACTGGTCGGGGATTCGCAATGGTCCCCGCGCGGTGCGGCTCGTCAAGGCGGCCGATCGACTCCACAACATGCGGGAAGCGTTGAGTGACGGTCACGAGCGGTTCCAACGCAAGTACTTGGACGAAACTCCGCGCGAACTGATACCGGTTCTCGAAGACGCTGGGGAAACGTGGTTCACAGAGCGTTTGAAAGAGGTCACGGATGAGCTCAAGCGTGCGCTCGGGTAGCCGAATCGTCTTGCTGTTTGTTGCGTTTGCCGCACTGGCCGCGGGTCTGTTCCAAGCCTACAGCCGTCGCGCGCTCGACACGCGTGAGGTGGGTACGCCGGTGACCGCCGCACGGGCTTTCGTAAGCGGTGACAACACAGTGGTCGGTTTGTTGGGAGGTGTACGTCGTCTGGAGACGGAGCGCGTCGAGGCGGCTGGCCCGCGGATGCGAGCGTTGGTGGCTTTGGTCGTAGGTGCTCGAGACAGCGGACGGATCTACGCCGACGTCGAGTTTGCTGATCGCCGGTGGGCGGTCCGGCGTGCCGTGTTCGTTGTGTCGGATGGCACTCGACTGCCGCTGACCGGCGATGCCCGTCCGACGCTCGAGCCAGTCACGGAACGTCCCTAGCCGAGGGAGTATGCGTCGGTGGATCAAGCGCCTTGTGATCGCTGGCACGGTTGGGCTCGTGCTGTCCCTGGCAATTGGCATTTCGTACGAACAGTGGTCGCGCGCCGCGGTGCAGCGAGCGCTGCCTCCCCCGGGGGAATTGGTCGATATCGGCGGGGTGCGACTCCATCTGCACTGTTCAGGCGAAGGCAGCCCAACGGTCATCTTGGAGGCCGGGACCGGTCCTCCCGCATCGATAGTCTGGACCGACGTGCAGCCGTCAATCGCCGAATTCGCCCGCGTCTGTTCGTACGATCGCGCAGGTTTAATGTGGAGTGATCAAGCGAGCGCGCCACGAGACAGCAGGCGGATTGCTACCGAGTTACACGCGCTTCTGTCTGCGGCCGATGTTCCGCCGCCGTTTGTCTTGGTAGGCCATTCGATCGGTGGCGTGCACATACGAGTGTTTGCCAATCGGTTCCCGGATGAAGTTGCAGGTCTGGTCTTCGTGGATTCGTCACACCCCGACCAGAAGCGGCGGTTCCCACCCGAGCTACGGCGGCCTATGAGGGCTCCAGCGCAGGCCCGATTCCTCGGACCGTTGCTGGCCCAAACCGGGGTCCTGCGGCTAAGCGGCGGCCTGGCGCTGGGAAAGCTTCCCCCTGACGTCGCTGCTGTCACCAACGCCTATCTGCCACATTCGGTCCCCACCCTTTTGGCGGAGTACGAGGCGCAGGGCGAAAGCATGTCGCAGGCCACGGAGGCGGGTGCGCTGAATTCGCTGCCGCTCATCGTGCTCAGTGCCGGCCGCGATGCCGAGACCCCCTTGCAGGCGCAGTTCCGGGCCGTGTGGGCCGAGCTGCAAGAAGAGCTCGCGGCGCTCTCCAGCAATGCTGATCACCGCGTAGTCGAGGACAGCGGTCACTTTATTCAGTTCGACGCGCCCGAGGCTGTCATCGCCGCCGTGAGAGACGTCGTAATGGCGGCGAAAACAGAAAGCAGCGTCAGCGAGGCTTCGGGTCGTGCCAACTTGAAAGAATCCAAGAAGCCTGCTATACCCTAGTTGTAGTCTAGCGGATCACTACGTCGATCTTGAACACTGGGGGGTAACACTATGCGGGTCACAGCAACCGTCCTCGCACTCGTCCTACTTCTGCCGGCGCTTCTTCATGCGCAAGAGCTTCCAACAGCCACCAAGTTCACCGACGTTTCGTGGTACACGATTACGCACGTGGCGTATGAGCCAGGTCAAAGACAAGCCGCTCTAGCGATCATACGGGGGCACTTGGCGCCGGCTGCCGAGGCGGCTGGATTGGAAAAACCACAGCTTTTCGAGCACCAGACGGGAGAATGGGACGTCACGCTCATTTGGTCCATGCCTGAGGGACCAGCCGGAATGGAGTGGGAGATCAATCCGTGGCAAGAGAGCTGGTGGGCGTCGTTCGCCGAGCGAGAAGGTGGGATGCAGGCCGGAATGGCCATCTGGCAGGACTACTTCGGCAAGGTAAGCCGCGCTTCAAGCAGCGTGGTCATCGACCGCGGTTTGTAAAGCGCCTCGGCCTCCGAGCTGAGCTAGACCGTCAGAGGATTCCGCGGCCAGCGGCGTCCGTGGCGTCTGCGGTCAGCGCGATCGTCTCCCCGAGAGAACCGAGTACGGAAGCCTCGGGTGAGATCGTAATTGAAGTCACTGGTCCGGGGTCGCTCGAGCCGCCAGGATCAACAGGATCGTTCGGCGACGAGCTACTCGTGCACGCCACCGCAAGAGCGAGCGTGGCGATAAGCGACGCTTTTGATTTCGACATCAGAACTATCTGAAAAGCGGGCTCGGAGAAGCGAGGTTTAAGACCTTGATTACGCCGGTTCGACCCTCACCGGGCACACCTTTAGCTCGGCGGTTTCCGTGATCGGGTCGTAGCCCGAGCCGGTCAACACGTTGATCGGGACGTCCGCGAAGCTAAAGCTGGCGAACACAGTGCCTCGCGGCGAGCGGTTGGTCGCCTTGACCTTGATCCGCAACGACCCGCGAGGGCTCGATACCTCGGCCCACTCGCCGTCGGCCAAACCCCACGCGTCGACGTCGATCGGGTTGACCTCGAGCGTTTCCTCAGGAAGCAGATAATCGATGCCGGCTGCGCGCCCGGTTTGAGTTCGCGTGTGATACGATGCCAATCGACGACCGGTCGTCAGCCATACCGGGTACTCGTCGTTGATCGTCTCCGCTGGGTCGCGGTACTCGATCAGCTTGAAGACCCCGCGCCCATTGACAAACTCCCGCTCATGGAGGCGCGGTGTTCCCGGATGCCCGGCGTGTGGCACCGGCCACTGATATTCGCTGTGCTCGACGCGGTCCCAATCGAGCCCATGGTAAGTCACCGACAGCTCGCACAGCTCGTTGAACACGTCTTTGGCGGATTCGAACTCGAAGCCCCCGAAACCAATCCGCTGTGCCAATCGTGACACGATCCACCAGTCGGGCTTGGCTTCGC
>JBDHFX010000045.1:0-20166 GCA_039590215.1 Gemmatimonadota bacterium
CGAGAGGCGCTACGGCTCCGCGGGAGGGGAAAGCTCCGAAGGGGAAAACCCCATGAGCGTTACCGGCCTGAAAAGGCTGGAAGGACGCGGGAGACTGAACGCGGCAAGAGGGTGAGAAACCCTGTAGTCGCACCGGAACCGGGACGAGGTAACTCCCGGGCGAGTGGGTTCCCGCCTCCGAATACGCTGAAGGGGAAAGAACCTCATGGGAGGCGCTGGCTTCTGAGAGGAAGTTGGCAGGCCGCCCCGGTAACACTCTGAAGGGGAGTCAACCCTCAGAGAGGCGGTGTGTGGACGTCTTTGACTTTCGCACGCCATCGGTGAGCCAGAAAGACCCCAAGGTCGGGGCGCAAGCTAACGACGAAGGGGGAGCGCGGAACCAATATCTGCGCTACTTGCTCACCGGGATGACCTCTGAAAGGGAGGCGAAACCCAGGAGAGGAGGCGCTGGCTACTCTGACCTTGGTCGAGTGGCGGGGCGCAACTGGGAACGGCTCGGACTCCGGAGAGGGCAACAGGCCCCAGGCTTTTCCGGCCCTCACTTTTTTTGCTGTCTTGTGCAGCGCGTCGAGAGCCGCCCGGCTTAGGCCGGGCGGCTTTTTTTGTATCCGATTGACAGCCCGCCATGCGGGGCGATATTCGACTTGATGCGGTTTCGGTACAGTCGCCCCGTGTTCCTATGCGCTCCCGTGCGGACGCCGATCGGCAAGTTCGGCGGCGCGTTGGCTGACAAGACCGCCGCCGACCTTGGCACTCATGTCGCTCGGGCGTGTCTCGATCGAGCCGACGTCGACCCGGAAGCGATCGACCTGACGATCTTCGGGAACGCGCGTCAGGCCGGCGTGGGCCCCAACGTGGCCCGGCAGATCGCCTACCGCGCGGGGATACCCGAGAGCGCGCCGGCCTACACGGTCAACCAGGCGTGCGCCTCGAGCTTGATCGCCATCATCCAGGGCTGGCAATCGATCGCCCTCGGCGACACCGATCTGGTGCTCGCCGGTGGGACCGAAGTGATGTCCAGAACGCCTTATATGCTGCCCCGCGCGCGTTGGGGATACCGGCTCGGCCATGGCGAGCTGGTCGACGGGATGTACCGGGATGGGTTCCTGTGTCCGTTGTGTGGTGATCTGATGGGCGAGACGGCCGAGACGCTGGCCGATCGGTACGAGATCCACCGCGACGAGCAGGACCGCTACGCCATGGAGAGCCAGCACCGGTGCCAGGCGGCACGGGAGTCGAGTCGGTGGTCGGACGAGATCGTGCCCTTCCCTGATGGGCTCGATCACGACGAGCACCCGCGCGACGAGGTGACGCTTGCCACGCTCGCCAAGTTGCCCCCGGTTTTCCGCGAGGCGGGGACCGTCCACGCCGGCAATGCCTCGGGGATCACCGATGCCGCTGCCGCGATGCTCGTGGCGGCCGAGGACGTGGTCGAAAAACAGGGGCTCGAGCCGATGGCGCGGCTCGTCGATTGGACCAACGTCGGCGTGGATCCGGCGGTGATGGGGATCGGTCCGGTGCCGGCGGTTCGCGAGCTGCTCGAGCGCCAGGAGATGACAATCGATGACATCGACTTGATCGAGCTGAACGAGGCCTTCGCGGTTCAGGTCCTGGCGGTGGCGCGGGATCTCGACCTCGATCTGAGTCGCGTCAACGTCAACGGCGGGGCGATCTCCTTGGGCCATCCGATCGGCTGCACCGGGGCGCGTATCGTGGTGACGCTGCTCCACGAGATGGTCCGCCGAGACAGCCGGCTCGGGCTCGCGACGCTCTGCGTCAGCGGCGGCATGGGCACGTCGCTGCTCGTTGAGCGGGATGGCGATGGTGGGCGGTGAGCCGGTGACCGCGGGCGAAGCCAAGGTCCTCGTCGAACGCGATGACGCGGTTGGCATCGTACGGCTGAACCGGCCCGAAAAGCTAAACGCGCTCGCTGGCGATATGCGCGATCTCGTCGGCGCCGCGATCACCGAGCTGGGGCACGACCCGGCGGTTCGAGCGATCATCGTGACCGGGGCCGGGCGCGGGTTCTGTGCCGGTGCCGACGTCAACTACCTGCGCGAGCTGGTCGAAACCAAGAACACGGTCGACTTCGAGAAGCTGCTCCGCGCCGGCGAGCAGGTGGTGACCGTGATCCGGTCGCTGGACCAACCGGTGTTGGCGGCGATCAACGGCCCGGCGGCCGGTGCCGGCGCCAACCTGGCGCTGGCTTGCGATCTCAGGATCATGGCCGACACGGCGACGATCGGCCAGACGTTCTCCCGCATCGGCCTTCACCCGGATTGGGGCGGGATGTTCTTGCTGCCGCGTTTGGTTGGCCCGGCCCGTGCGCTCGAGCTCATGTGGTCGGGACGGATGGTCGGCGCCGAGGAGGCGTTGGCGATGGGGATGGTCAACCGGGTGGTCCCGGTCGACTCGCTGTGGGACGAGGCATTGGCCTGGGCCAAGCGTCTCGCGGCCGCCCCGCCAATCGCGGTCGCGCGTATCAAGCGCGCCGTCTACCGGAGTGAGAGCGAGAGCTTGGACGCTATGCTGACACTCGAGATCGAGAACCAGCTGGCGTGCTTTGGGTCGAACGACGCGACTCGCGGGCTGGTCGCCTTCCGGGCCAAGGAAGCACCGCACTTCGAAGGCGATTAGGCGGATCATGTCGGACCCCCTCCTCGCCTGGCGCGATCAATTCCCGATTCTCGATCGGACCACGTATCTGATCTCGAACTCGTTGGGCCCGATGCCGGAAGCCGCTTCAGACGCGCTCGCCGAATACGCCGAGATGTGGAATATGCGCGGGATCAAGGCGTGGGAAGAGGGTTGGTGGAACATCGTGACCGAGATCGGCGATCTGGCAGCGCCGCTACTTGGCGCGCCACCCGGCACGGTCGTCATGCAGCCCAGCGTCACCGTAGCGTCGGCGATCGTGCGGTCGTGCTTCGATTGGGCCGGGGCCCGCAACCGCATCGTCCACACTGAGCTCGAGTTCCCATCCGTCATGTATCTCTATGCCGGAGCCCAGGCCGAGGGCGCTGAGGTGGTGGTCGTTCCGACCAGCGGCGACGGGATCACCGTCGATCTCGAGCGACTACTCGACGCGATCGACGATCGAACCGCGCTGGTGCCGATCAGCCACGTGGCTTTCAAGAGCGCGTTTGTTCAGGACGCCGCCGCGATCTGCGAGAAGGCCCATCGGGTCGGAGCCAGAGTCTGTCTCGACGTCTATCAGTCGGCGGGCATCATGCCGCTCGAGATTGAAGCTTGGAACGCTGATTTCGCGGTCGGCGGGTGTCTCAAGTGGTTGTGTGGCGGCCCCGGCAACGCCTTTCTGTACGCGCGCCCAGATCTCTACGACCGCTTGGAGCCCCAAGTCACCGGTTGGATGGCGGCCGATGAGCCGTTCGCGTTTGAACCCGAGTTGACGCGGGCGGATTCGATTCATCGCTTCCTAACCGGGACCCCCGGCGTTCCGGCGCACATGGTCGCTCGGCCGGGGCTGGAGATCATGAACCAGATCGGCCCCCAGGCGATCCGCGAGAAGTCGGTTGTGCTGACCGAGCGGATCATCGAGCGAGCCGACCGGTATGGCATCGATGTCGCCACACCGCGCCAGAGCCACCGCCGCGGCGGCACGGTGACCTTGGCGCCGCCGGACGCCGAATCGATCGCGCGCCAGCTCCTCGACGAGGACATCCTGATCGACTATCGGCCCGGCGCGGGCATCCGGCTGGCGCCGCACTTCTACAACTCGGGCGAGGAGTGCGATCGAACCGTCGATCGGATCGCCGAACTGGCACCAGTGCCGGTCAAGGTCTCACCGGGAGAGAGCGCGTGAGTGCCGGGGTGCCCAGGCCGCACGGTTTCGATGCGGTGGCGGTGATCGGCGCCGGCACGATGGGTCGCGGGATCGCCCAAATCGCCGCGCAGGCGGGGTACGCGACAACGCTGCACGACGCCGATGGTGACGCGCTCGAACGTGCGCTTCGAGCGATCGACGCGACGCTCGCCAAGGGCGTCGAGCTCGGCAAGATCAAACCCGGCGACAAGACATCCGCGTTGGAGCGGATCGTGAGCGAGTCGGATCTCGGGGTTGCAATTGAAAACGCCGATCTGGTTGTCGAGGCGATCCCTGAGGATATGGATGCCAAGCGCGAAGTGTTCGGGCTGCTCGACCAACGGTGTGGCGAGGAGACGGTGCTCGCCAGCAACACTTCGTCGCTGTCGATCACCACGTTGGGATCGGCGACAGGTCGGCCCGAGCGCGTCGTCGGGCTCCATTTCTTCAACCCCGTCCACATCATGCGCTTGGTCGAAGTGGTGGTGACACCCGAGACCGATCCTCAGGTCCGGGAAACGGTGGTCAACGTCGTGCGATCGCTTGGCAAGGAGCCGATCGTCGTCCGCGACGTCCCGGGGTTCGCGAGCAGCCGGCTCGGCATCGCGTTGGGCCTCGAGGCAATGCGGATGCTCGAGGACGGGGTCGCGTCGGCGCGCGACATCGACGTCGCGATGGAGCTCGGCTACAACCACCCGATGGGTCCGCTCAAACTGACCGACTTGGTGGGACTCGACGTACGGTTGGCGATCGCCGACCACCTGGCGCGGACGATCGACGCGACGCGGTTCGCCGTGCCGGAGGTCCTTCGCGAGCTGGTCGCAGCCGGCAAGTTGGGTCGCAAGACAGGCGAAGGGTTCTACGTATGGAAGGACGGTGAACCGATATCGAAGGAGGAACCATGAGCAGCGCCTCATCCGTCGTTCGGGTTGAAACCGTGGAGAAAGGGATCCGGCTGGTTACGATCGATCGGCCGGAGAAGATGAATGCGCTGAACGCTGAGGTGCGCGACGCGCTCACAGAGGCCGCCGCGCGCGCCGCCGAAGACCCGGACGTTCGCGTGCTCGTTGTCACTGGTGCGGGTGAGAAGGCGTTCATCGCCGGCGCAGACATCGCCGAGTTCGCCGACCGGACACCGCTCGAGCAACGTGAGGCGATGGCGACCCCGACCGTGTTCGATTCGATCTGGGACTTTCCGCTGCCGACGATCGCGATGATCAACGGGTACTGTCTGGGCGGCGGGTGCGAGCTGGCGCTGGCGTGTGACGTTCGGATCGGCGCCGACACCGCGCGCATCGGCCAGCCCGAGGTCAACCTGGGGATCATCCCCGGTGGCGGGGGAACCCAACGGTTGACGCGGCTGGTCGGGTACGGCAAAGCGAACCAGCTGATCCTGACCGGCGAGATCATCGACGCGGTCAAAGCGTACGAGATCGGCTTGCTCGACGAAATCGTGCCGGCCGAGGAGCTGAAGGACAAGACGCTCGAGGTGGCGCGAGCGATGGCCAGCAAGAGTCTGGTCACGCTCAAGCTCGCCAAGCGTGCGCTCAGACTGGCCAATGAAATGGAGCTGTCGGCCGGTCTCGAGCAGGAGCGCGATCTCTTCGCGCTGGCGTTCTCTACCGACGATAAGATCGAAGGCGTGGCGGCGTTTCTCGAGAAACGGAAACCGGAGTGGAAGGGACGATATCCCGTCGGACAGAATTTTCGCGACGTCCTCTTCGCGCCGCAGGCTACGTTCGAGGACGTCGCCGAGCGACCGCGCTGGGTCGCGCCGCTCCTCATTCTGGCGGCCATCCTGCTCGCGATGACGTTCATCAACCTGCCGATGGTCGAAGAGCTGCAGCGGACCACGATCATGGGAGACCAACGGCTCAGCGACGCACAGCGCGACCAAGCGCTTGGGCGGCTCGCGATGTGGAAATGGATCGGCGTGGTTGCGGCTCCGATCGTTTTCGGCGTCGTCACAGCATTTATGGGGCTCTTGCTCTGGGGCTGGTCGGCGATCGCTGGTGCCAAGAACGCTGAGTACCCGATCGCATTCACGGCGTTGGTGTACGCCAGCACGGTGACGGTTCTTCAAGTCGTGCTACAGGCCATCGTCATCGGCATCAAGGGCGCGGAGACAGTTGCCCGGGAGGGCGGACCCCCGCTGTTCGGGCTGTCGCTCTTTGTCGACCGTGGCGACATGCCGGCGTTGCTCTGGGGCCAGCTAGCGAACATCAACTTCTTCTCGATCTGGTACTCGGTGTTGGTGGCGCTTGCGGCGGTCTACGCGTTACAGGCGTCGAAGGGGGCGGCCTACGCCCTCGGCGTCGCGGTCTTTGTGATCAGCGGCTTCTTGACCGCTCTTGGACCGAGCTAGGGGGCGGGCTGAACCTTCGGATCACCGACGCCCACGTCCACATCCAACCGTGGCACGAGCTCAAGCCCGGCGCCCACGCGCTGATGATCAAGGGTCGGCGTGACTCTGCCGAGCTCGAACGGATGATGAACGATCCCGAGCTCGTTCTTCGCGCGATGGATGCGGCGGGGATCGCGCGAATCGGGGTCATCAACTACGTCAGCCCGACGCTGATGGGTTTTACCGAGAATGTGAACCCGTGGGTCGCTGAGCTCGCGCGTCACGCGCCGGAGCGCATGATTCCGTTTGGCGGCGTCGACCCCGAGGCCGCTGGAGATCAAGTCGATCGGTTGGTCGAGCTCGGCGTCAGAGCGATCAAGCTCCACCCACCACATCAAGAGGTCGCCGCCAACGCCTATCGAGAAGGGTCGACGCGATTGGACGAGATCTACGCTCGCGCCGAGGAGTTGGGTGTGCCGATCATGGTGCACACCGGGACGTCGGTCTTTCCCGGCGCCCGAAACGTCTACGCCGACCCGATCGTGCTCGACGACGTCGGGGTCGACTTTCCCGAACTCCACGTCATCATGGCGCATCTGGGACGGCCGCTGTGGGCCGACACGTCGTTCTTTCTGTTGCGCCGACATCCGAACTTTTGGGGTGACGTGTCGGGAATTCCACCCAAGGGGTTGATCCAGTACTTCCCGCGGCTCGTCGACGTTGCCGACAAGCTCCTGTGGGGGACTGATTGGCCGGGACCGATGGTTCCGGGCATGAAAAAGAACCTCGACACCTTCCTCGCACTCGACCTGCCGGAGGACGTGCAAGTAAAGCTGCTGCAAGACAACGCGGACCGGTTGTTCGGCCCGGCACCGCCGCTCGGCTCGTAGAACCCACGACCCCCACGGGGGTATTCCTATCACCATGAGTTGGACCCTGAATCTCGATCGCGCTCTCTTCACGCTGGTTTTATTGGCGCTAATTGCGGTGGTGCCGGTCGGCGCTCAGACGCCGCTTGGCTCGCGGGACCTGGCGGCTTGGATGGGGCTGGAGGTCGACGACGAGCTGGCGTACGAGACATCGGAGGGCGACACCCTACGCGTGCGTGTCGGTCCCACCCTCAAGGTCCACGACCGATCGTATGCCACCCTTCAGGGCTTGTCGTGGCCGGGCTTGGCTTCCGACAGCCAGATCCTGATCCCACTCGACGGCGCGATCGAGATCGATGTCATCCGCACTCCGGGACCGCGTCCAAACGTCGTGCCCCTCTACGGGGCAGGCGAGAACGGTTTCGATTTCCTAGCCGATGCGACTCCCGAGGCGATGCTTGGCGGTGCGATTCGCGATGGATGGTACGCGTTTGGCAATTCAGCCGACGACCCGGACACGATCCTCCACGTTTGGTGCAGCGCCTGCTTTGATGCCGGGACGGTAGTGCGGTTCGAACGCGGATGCGGAATCGTACGGGTCGACAACATCACGATCGCGGGTCCGCAGTGGATCAGGCGCTTGGAGGCACGCTGCCGCGGCGGA
The DNA here is from genome assembly GCA_039590215.1 of Gemmatimonadota bacterium. Taxonomy (GTDB): domain Bacteria; phylum Gemmatimonadota; class Gemmatimonadetes; order JACCXV01; family JAHWKZ01; genus CAMYLR01. Next base: position 7,701 of record JBDHFX010000045.1, read on the forward strand.
CACGAGAAGTCGGCCGGGAAGCACCGCTGTCGTTCGTAGCGTACGAGGTCGGGTCGTCGACCCCGGCGTCGCGAAAGCCCTGCCGCCTCTCCGCGCACTTGTTGCACGCGCCGCAATGTTGGTGCTCTGACTTTGGATCCAGGCAAGAAAACGTGAGGTCGAGCCGGAAGCCGGCTCCGCGGCGTACGACTTCTGATTTGGTGAGACCGGCCAGCGGCGTCTCGATCGGGAGTCGGTGGTCCAAGCCCATGCCGCGACCGAGGGCCGTCGCCATCGCCTCGAAGAACAGTGGCGTGGCATCGGGAAACGGGTTTGCCGCCAGCGGACCCAGCACGATCGCCCGACAGCCGTTGGTGGCCGCGAACACACCGGCCTTGGCGAGCAGCAAGATGTTTCTGCCCGGCAAGTACGTCGCTTCGTCAGCCGATCGATCGTCGGGCGGTTCGACGCCGGTCACGCTCCAGTGATCACCATAGAGATCGCTGACCGGCAGCTCCAGGATCTCGAGCGGTGCGACGTCGCTGCCGTCCAGCGTTTGCAGCCACCGCTTTAGCCAATAGATTTCCGCCCGCTCCCAGATGAGTCCCGATCGAACGTAGACCGGCACCACGGATTCAGCGCTTCGAGCGGCCTCGGCTAGCGCCACCGCGCTGTCGAGACCCCCGGACGCGAGCACGCACAGGCTCCCCTGCTTGACCACGCGCACAACCTAGCGAGGGGTTGATGGACACAACAGGAAAGGTCGCGTTGGTGACCGGCGCCGCGATGCGGGTCGGTCGCGAGATCGCCCTGGCACTGGCCAAGACGGGGATCAACATCGCCGTCCACTACCGATCGAGCGCCGGCGAAGCACTCGAAACAGTCGAGCGCGTCAGGGCACTAGAAGTCGAAGCCGAGTCGATTCAGGCTGATCTGGATGAGGTGCGCCAGGTCAAGCAACTGATCGACAGTGTTCGCGAGCGGTGGGGCCGGCTCGACGTGCTCGTCAACAACGCGGCGATCTTTCCGCGCACGCCGTGGGATGAGATCGACGAAACGGTTTGGGAGCAAACGATCCGCACGAACCTGAAGGCGCCGTTCTTTACTGCTTGGCACGCGGCCTCGCTGATGCGCGAGAACGAGGGCGGCAAAATCGTATTTATCGCCGACTGGGCTGGGTTTCGCCCCTACCGGAACTACCTGCCGTACGTCATCTCGAAAGGTGGCGTGATCACGATGACGAAGGCGATGGCCAAGGAGCTCGCTCCCGACATCGCGGTCAATGCGATCGCGCCGGGGCCGGTTATGTTGCCGCCCGACTTCAGCGACGAGGACGCCAACAAGATCGTTGATGACACGTTGCTCAAGCGGCTCGGTAGCCCGCAAGACATAGCGCAGAGCGTGGTGTATCTGGTGGCGATGACCGACTTCGTGACCGGCCATGTGATGGTCGTCGATGGCGGCCGCCTGATCGGCAAATGACGTACCGCGTTACCGTTCAGATTCAGTTTTGTTACGGCCATCGGCTGCTCGACTACGAGGGTCCGTGTGCGCATCCTCACGGGCACAACGGCCTGGTCGAGATCGAGCTTGAGAAAGCAGGGTTGGATCATCGCGGGATGGTAGTCGACTTCGCCGATGTGAAGCGCGACGTCAAGACGTGGATCGACGACCAGATGGATCACCAGATGATCCTGCGCGACGATGACCCGATGGTGGCGTGGTTACGCGAGCAGGGTGAGCCGATGTACTTGATGAGCGACAACCCGACGGCGGAGAACATCGCCCGCGAGATCTTTGACCACGCGAGCGAGCGGGGTTACCCGGTGATCGCGGTTCGATTGTGGGAAACCGCGACATCGTTCGCGACCTACGCGCAGCCGTAGGCGCCTAGCCGCAGCCGGTTGACCCTAGGCCGCGAAGTGCGATCGAATCGCTTCTTCGGCGGCCGGGGCGATCGCTCCCCAGTCCCCATCGTCCGATTTGCTCACCGTGATCGAGCTGGGCATAAAGAACACCGACTCGACGGCGGCGATCCCAAACAGTGCTTGCGCCAGCGGCGCGCCCTCGGCCTCCTCCAGCGAGTTGAACTGTCGCATCCGCTCCTCGGTCACCGTCTGGTCGACGTGAAACAGAATGCTGTTTGGATTTGGGGTCTGCTGAACGCGAACCATAACGTCACCCATCAACGTCTCCTTTCCATCCTATGTATTGGACTCGTCGCACAGCCCTCGGTGGGCGCGTCCCGATAACACCTGATCGTGATCTACGTCCCACAACAGCGGCTGATCGGGTGGCAGCATAATGCTGGCGGCACGAACCAACCGGTCGCCATTGGCAACCCGCGCTTCGATCCGGAGCGATCCCGTGGGAGTATTCTGAAAACACGTGAAGCCGCCCGGTTGAGCGATGCCGAGCAGGGTCTCGTTGGCTACGATCTCGAGTGGGTCCCCCTCAGTGTGGCGAACCAAGAGCACGCCATCCTCGGAGCCGCCAAAACCGAGGATCTGTCTCCCACATCCGCTGGCGACCGTAACCGCTAGCAGCAGAAACGTAGCGGTCCTCGCCGCGGCGCTGGCGTGACCGCCGGGTCGTCTCACCTTCGAGCGTGCGACCTCATCGCACCGCCAACATGCGATCGAGCGCCACCCGGGCCCACCCGGCCGTGTCGTCGTCGACCGAGATCTGGTTGACGACGTGACCGGAGGCCAGGTTGTCGAGCACCCACGCTAGGTGCGGCAAATCGATCCGGTACATGGTAGCGCACATGCACACGGTTGGACTCAAGAAGTAGACCCCGCGGTCGGGGCACTGCTCTTTGAGCCGATTGACGAGATGGATCTCAGTTCCGATCGCCCACTCGGAGCCGGGTGGTGACTCGCCTACCGTGCGTACGATCGTCTCGGTCGAACCGACCGCGTCCGCTTTGTCTACTACCTCCATCCGGCATTCCGGGTGGACGAGGATCTTGACGTTTGGCTTGGCCTCGCGGATCCGATCGACATGCTCAGCCCGGAAGATGTTGTGCACCGAGCAGTGGCCGAGCCACAGGATGATCCTGGCGCGCTCGAGTGCGTCCGGCTCGACACCGCCGTTAGGTAGCCGCGGGTTCCAAACCGCCATCTCTTCGAGTGCAATTCCCATCGCTTTGGCGGTGTTACGGCCCAGATGTTGGTCCGGGAAGAAGAGCACCTGGCGGCGTTGCTCGTATGCCCACTTGAGTACCGCCTGGGCGTTAGTCGACGTGCAGACAATGCCGCCACGCTCTCCGCAAAACGCCTTGATCGCCGCGCTCGAGTTCATGTACGTGACCGGCATCACCCTTTCGATCGGATCGACCCCCATCACCTCGGTGAACGTGTCCCAGCACTCCTCGACTTGCGCGATGTCGGCCATGTCGGCCATCGAACAGCCGGCCGAAAGGTCGGGCAGGATCACAGTTTGATTGGAACGCGACAGGATGTCGGCTGACTCGGCCATGAAGTGGACGCCACAGAAGACGATCGTCGATGCGGTCGACTCGGCCGCTTGTTGGCTCAACTTGAATGAGTCGCCGGTGAAGTCCGCGAACTGATAGACGTCGTTGCGCTGATAGTGGTGTACGAGCACCACTAGTCGGTCGGCTAGGGTCGCCTTCGCGGCAGCGACTCGCTCGGCGCAGACGGTCGCGTCGAGCTCGCGATACCCGTCGAACGGGATCGGTGCCTCGGCGGCGTCCAGCAACCCGATCGTGCCGTGTGAGTGCCCGCCCTCGAACTCCATCGTCCCCTTCTCGTCGCACTCGACCGAGACTTCTTCGAAAATCTTGAGGTCTTCCATCAACCGGTTCCCTTGGCCTCACGGATCTGGTTCGTCAACTCGGGTACGATCTCGAACAAATCCCCCACGATACCGTAGTCCGAGACCGAGAAAACGGGCGCATTGGGGTCTTTGTTTATTGCCACGATCGTGCCGGAGTTCTTCATACCCACTAAGTGCTGAATAGCTCCGGAGATACCGACTGCGACGTACAGCTTGGGAGTCACCGTCTGACCCGATGAGCCGATCTGGCGATCTATCGGCAGCCACTCGTTGTCGCACACCGGTCGGCTGGCCGCGAGCTGCGCACCGAGCGCCGCAGCCAGCTCCTCAACGACAGGAAGCTTCTCCTGCTTGCCGATGCCGCGACCCACGGCGACGATCACCTCGGCCCGCGACAGGTCGACCTTGTCTTCGACTTCCTGAAATGTCTCGAGCACCTCGGTGCGACTCGCAGCAGCGAGGTCGATCGGTTGCTTGACGATCTCGGCCGCGCCGTCACCAGCGGCCGCGTCGTCGGCCAGGTAGGCGCCCGATTGGAGGCTAACGATGTTGACTCCGTCCCCGGCGAACACGCAATCCGAACTGAGCTTCCCCTGATAGGGTTGGCGTATGAACACGGTGTCATCGCCGTCGACGCGGTGGGCGACGACGTCGGAGATGAACCCGGCATCGACCTCGGCCGCGAGCCGCGGCACCCAGTCGCGCGACTGATAGCTGTGCGGGAACAAGACCAAGCTTGGCGCCTCTGCCTTGATCGCTTGCACAAGCGCGGCGGTGTACGAATCGGGCGTGTAGGGGGCGAGCGCCGGGTCTTCGATCACCCGAACCGTTTGGACCCGCTTGGCGGCCAGGGCCTCAGCGGCGGCCGACCCGTCAGCGGCCATCACGACCGCTTCGAGCGGGCTGCCAAGCGCCTCGGCCAACACCTGCCCGCAGGCGATCACCTCGAATGAGATCGACTTGAGGCCGTCGTCGCCGGATTCGGTTACCGCCCAGATCGCGCGCGCCATCTTACAGCACCTTTGCTTCCTTCTGGAGCCTTTCGACCAACGTCGCGACGGCGGTGGCCGCATCGCCCTCGATGATCTCGGCGCCCTTGGTCTTCTCCGGTACGTAGAGCCGCGTCGTTCGGGTCTTGCGCCCGGCGCCGCCGACTTCGTTCGGCGCCAAACCGATATCGGCCGGCGTTACCTTCGCGATCTCCTTTTTCTTGGCGCCCATGATCCCCTTGAGCGTTGCGTACCGCACCGTACTGATCCCGGATTGAATCGTCAGCAGTGCGGGCAACGGCAAACGCACCCATTGGAACCACCCCGCTTCGAGTTCACGCTTGACCTTGATCGTGTCGCCTTCGGGCTCGATCTCCATGATCAAAGTCGCGCTCGGCCACCCGAGTCGTGCTGCCAGTATCGGCCCGGTCTGAGCCCAGCCCGCGTCGTCGGATTGGAGACCGGTCAGTACCAGATCGACGTTCTCGCGCTCGATGGCGGCGGCCAGCGCGCGGGCGGTGGCGGCCGCATCACCACCCTGGAACGCCGGGTCGTTCAGGTGGATCGCCCGCTCGGCGCCCATCGCGAGCGCACGGCGAATTGCCTCTTCGGCACGATCGCGACCCAGGCAGACGACCACCACCTCGCCGCCCTGGCTCTCGGCCAGCCGTAAGCCGGACTCGAGCGCGTACTGATCGCTCTCGTTGATTTCGGTGGCTAAATCGTCGTCAGCGATCGATATGCCATCGGCGTCGATCTTGAGGCGCGCGTCCCCCTCGGGCACCTGTTTGATGCATACCGCGATCTTCAAATCTGTCTCCTGGTGACCATGAAATTCGGTCCCTCGAGCGGTTGCTCGAAACCCCCTAACTGAGTGTGCTAAAATAGGTTTGGTCGGGTCCATCGACAACCGTGAAGCGACGTACTCGGACAGCCGGTAGATTACCACGATGCCACGACTCATCATTGCCCGCGAAGACGAACTCTTGGTCGCCAAGGCAAGGGATCCAGAGGGCGAGTGGGAAACCACGTCGCACCTGGAGATGACGCTCCCGGTCTGCGTCACGATCGATCCCAATCGCCCTGCGAATGTCTACTGTGGCACGTTCGGCGCCGGGCTCTGGCGCAGCGACGATGGTGGCGACCGGTGGGAGTGGGCGGGCGAAGGGTTTCCGGAGGCGCGGATCACCGCGATCGCCGTCAGCAGGCTCGAGGATTCGGCGGCCGGAGGCGTCGTCTACGCAGGTACAGATCCAAGCGCCGTCTATCGCTCAGAGGACGGTGGGAGCTCGTGGCGGGAGCGAACCGGGCTCGAGGAGCTGCCTTCTGTCTCGGAATGGAAGTTCCCGCCACGCCCGGAATCCCATCACGTGCGGTGGATCGAGTGCGATCCCACCCGCGAGGGATGGCTTTACGTCAGCATCGAGGCCGGCGCGACGATCCGTAGCCGAAACAGCGGCGCGTCGTGGGAGGACCGCGTCGAAGGAGGTCCGCGCGACGTTCATACGATGGCCACCCACCCGCGGGCGGCCGGCCGGCTATGGGCGGCAGCCGGCGACGGATACTTCGAAAGTCGCGACCACGGCAACAGTTGGACTCAGCCCGCCGCCGGGCTGGAGAAGTTGTACGTGTGGGGCCTCGCACTCGACTCGCGTGACCCCACGATCGCCATCGCTTCGGCCGCCACGGGCCCTGTCCAGGCGCACAACCCAAGCGCGGCTTACTCCCGGATGTACCGTCGCGTGGGTGATGGCCGATGGTTCCAGCTCGGCGTCGGCCTGCCGGATCCGGAGCGCACGACCGCGCACGTGTTGGCGGCTAACCCGTTCGAGCCCGGCATCTTCTACGCGGTCTGCAATCAGGGTGTGTTTCGTTCTGCCGATGCCGGTATAAACTGGACCCGTTTGTCGATTCCGTGGTCCGAAGAGGACGAACGCCGCCGCGTTCGGGCGATCGCGGTTGTCCCCTAGGCGCGCGCCGCCTAACCGGGATTTAGCACAATGAGATCCCAACGCTCCCTCACCACTGTTCTGTTCACCGATATCGTGGGTTCGACCGAGCGTGCATCCGAGCTCGGAGACCGGGCCTGGCGTGAGCTCCTCGAACAGCACAATCGACTCGTCCGCGAGCAGTTGAGCCGTTGGGGTGGCCGGGACGTAGCTGAAACGGGCGATGGCTTTCTCGCCCTATTCGACACACCCGCACCGGCGATCGTTTGTGCGTACAAGATTCGAGCCCGGGTGAGAGATCTCGGGATAGAGGTCCGCTGTGGAGCTCATATGGGCCAAGTTGAACGCAGGCCGGATGGCGCGGTTGCAGGGATCGCCGTGCACATCAGCGCGCGGGTCGTTGGGATCGGGGCTCCCAGCGAGATCGTCGTCACGAGCGTGGTGCGTGATGCAGAGACTGGTTCAGACTTTGAGTTCGAGGACCTAGGACTCCACGAGCTAAAAGGCGTTGACCGCGAGTGGGGGTTGTTTCGCGTGACGGCTGTGCCGGCCGATGTTTCAGACCTCGAGCCCGGCTCCTGGGGCCGGTTCCGACATCTTACCTGGGCGCGCATTGTCTTGTCGATCGTCGCGGTCATCTTGTTGGGGATCGCAGGGTATGCCCTTCTGCGCTCCGATCGTTCAGACGCTCGACTCCGGTCCGAGGCCGGGGTGATCACCGAGTCACGAGATCGATCGGTCGCCGTCCTGCCTTTCGAAAACCTCAGCGCGCTCGAAGAAAATGAGTACTTCAGCGACGGGATGACAGAGGAGATCATCGCCCACCTCTCGCAACTCCCCGATCTCAAAGTCATCAGCCGAACCTCAGCGATGCAGTACAAGGAGCACTCAAAAAGTCTGTCCGAGATTGGAAAGGAGCTCGGCGTCGTCACAATCCTCGAGGGCAGCGTGCGTCGTCAGGGAGAGAGCGTGCGGATCGTAGCGCAGTTGATCGACGTGGAAACGGACACTCACATGTGGGTGCAAACCTACGACCGTGAGCTCGAAGACATCTTCGCGATCCAGAGCGAGGTTGCGGAGCAGATCGCGCGTGCCCTCCACGCCGAATGGAGCGCCGTCGACCAGATACGGCTGGCAACTGCACCGACATCTGATCTCGAGGCGTACAACTTGTACTTGCAAGGGCGATTCTATTGGAACAAGCGGACGGAGGAGAGCCTGAGAACGGCCATCGACTTCTTCGAGCAGGCGATCGAACGCGACCCCGAGTTTGCTCGTGCCCACGCGGCGATCGCGACCGCTTATGTCGTACTGCCGTCCTACAGTGCAATCACGAGAGCAGACGTCGAGCCTCTAGTATCGCAGTATGCGATGCGTGCACTGGAGCTCGATCCGGGGCTTGCGGAAGCTCGCTCCGCACTCGCGATGAGGCTGGAATGGACGAAAGATTTTGCCAACGCCGCACTCGAGCATCAACGAGCGATCGAGGCCGAACCTAGCAACGCGACCGCACACCACTGGTACGCTCTCCTTCTGGGTGCGCTCGGGCGCGTGCCAGAGGCGACCGAGGAAATGAACCGAGCGTTGGAGCTCGACCCGCTATCCCTGATCATCAACGCTGAAGTTGGCTGGGTGCACTACTGGGCGGGCGATCTGGAGCGCGCCATTCGGGAATACGAGCGGACTCTAGCGATGGACGCTGGACTTGCGATCAATCGTGAGTTCCTTTGGCAGGCTTATGAACAGACCGGACGCTTCGACCAGGCGATAGAGCAGGCACGCGAGTTACTCGAGTTACGCGGGTTGCCAAACGAACAAGCGGATGCGTTTGCGGCTGAGCTCGAGCAAGCCTACTCCGATTCAGGCGCCCCGGGCTACTGGAGGAAACGGTTGGAGCTCGCGGAAGGGGAGGACTACGCCACCTACATCAACTCACCGATCTACCTCGCGACAATGCACGTCACTCTTGGCGAGGTCGACACAGCGCTTACCGTGCTCGAGCGCGCCGTAGAGGAAAACAATCCGTTTATCGACTTCATCCTCGTCCAGCCTGGGCTCGAGCCGCTGCACGACGATCCGCGCTTTCGGGAAATCGTCAAGGCCGCCGGCCTAACCGCTCAAGCCGTTGTCCCCTAGCCGCCCGTCTCGCCGAACTTGCGGCGGTAGTGTCGCTGCCAGAAAAACGTCGCGATCGTACCGACGATACCGGGTGTGATCCACGGCAGGATGCCGATAAAGCCTTCCAGGCTGTACTCGACGAAGCGCTGGATGCCGAACACGGCGAACGCGGTGTGAAACGCGATCCCGGCGCCGATCATGGCGCCGATGTGCTCGTACCAGTGGGCCATCGGGGTCGCCTTTGGCCGGCGCGCGTAGCGCAGCGCGTTCTGTCCGATCAAGATGCCGATCGGTGACAAGGCGACAAAGACCCAACGCGCACCGTGCTCGGTGGTTATCCCCGCCACGAGCATCGCGACTCCGGCCAGTATCGCGGCCGCACTGATGAACGTGTGAAATGGGGTTTTGAGGAGCGAGGGATCGCGGCGAGTTTGCATCGAGCGTACACCGTGATGAACGGACGCCACCGTGATGATCGCCAAGTAGGCCAGGAACGCCTCGAGCATGCGGATCTCGGTGATCGCCGCAGTGATGTCCGCTGGATCGCTGGGTAACGCCTCGGGGTGGGTACCGAACGGGCTCAGGATCGACAACGACGCGATCGTAAACGCGGTCGCTCCAACGAAGTAAGCCGCATACAAGAACACCTTTCCAGCGCGGACGTGAACGCGTTCGCCTTTGCGCGCAAAGATCGGGATCCAGAACACCGCCAATCCGAAGAACGCGACGGCGATGTGCGCAAACAAGATCGTCTTGAAGATCGGATACACGTCGCGCCTCCTTTCCAGCGTCTGCGGTTTGACGTACGATAATGACATGCAAGTTGAAAGTCGGCCCATGTCTAACCTACCAATGCGTCAGATTGTCCTCGCGGGCACCCTGTTTATCGCCGGATGCCAGCAACCCGCCCCGGAACCAGGCGCGATCGTGGCCGACCGGCAGGCGATCGTCGCCACCGTGGACTCTCTGACGCGCGCCTTTGAGCAGGCCGAACGGGATCGGCAGCCAGGGCGTGTCCTTTCCTTTATCGCCCCGGACTTCTACATGTACGCGGACGGAGTGCGGGCGAACTACGGAGAGGTCGTGACCGGCATCCACGATATCTCGACCTTCCAGCATTTTGAGCCCGGATGGGAAGACCTCGAGGTGCGCGCGCTCGGTCCCGACGCCGCTCTAGCGAGCTTCACATTTCGGGATTCGATCGTCACCGCGTCGGGAGAGGTGTTGCTGGCGGGCGGCGCCACGACGCTCATCTGGGAGCGCCGCGATGGTGGGTGGCGAGTCGTCTACGACCGGCTGGGTGTTGAGGATGTCAGCGGCGGTCAGTCCGCCTTTTCGAGCCATCGCGATTCCGTGCTCTAAATAGTCGATCGTTTCGGGTCCGTGGGCGTCTGGCGCGACGACGAACTTGAGGCCGTGCTCGAGTGCGGCACGGTGCCAGCGCCAGCCAAGATCGAGTCGCTTGGGCTGGGCGTTGATCTCGATTGCGACACCGTGTTCGACAGCGGCGTCGAGCACACGCTCCATGTCGATGTCGACCGGTGAGCGGGCCAAGAGCTGTCGGCCCGTGGGGTGACCCAGGATGTCGACGTGCGGGTTGGCGATGGCGCGGCAGTAGCGCGCGGTCTGCTCGGTGCGCGAGAGGCCAAAGTGGCTATGCACCGCAGCCACCACGCAATCGAGCTCGGCCAGTGCAGCGTCCGGCAGGTCGAGCCGCCCGTCCTTCAGGATGTCGACCTCGATGCCGGTCAACACGGTGAAGTCGACGACCGCCCCATCGACTTCTTCGATCTCCTCGCGCTGCCGCATCAATCCGTCGGCGTTGGGCCCGCCCGAGCTCGGCCCGTGATCGCAGACCACCAGGTATTGGTAGCCGCGCTCGATCGCCGCCCTGGTCATCGTATCGACCGACGCGCGACCATCGCTCCACGTCGTGTGGCAATGGACGACGCCGCGGATGTCGCCGAGCCGGACGAGCTTGGGCAGCGCACCGTCCTCGGCTAAGTCGATCTCGCCCCGACCCTCACGCATTTCGGGCGACACCCACGATAGACCCAACGCGCTGTACACCGCGGGTTCGTCACCGCAGTCGATCGACGTGCCTTGGTCGTCGACGATTCCGTGGTTGGTGAGCACCTGCCCTTGAGACTCAGCGAGCGCCTGTAGCTCGGTCCAATGAACGGTGCTTCCGGTCTGTTCCATCAGCGCGAACGGAAACGCCCGTTCGGTGACGGCGTGGAGCTCGGCTCCCAGGCCGCCCGTGATTTGAACGCGAGCCCAGCCATCGTCGTGTTCGACGATCTGGTGCACGGGACCTAGCCCGATAAACGCTTCGACGATTGCGGCCGGCTGCTCGCCGGCTGCGACCAGCACGATCCGCCTGACCGTTTCCGCCCGTCGTCGGGCGCCGCCGGCCGCGACCACCGTGCTCGCGGCCCCGGTTTCCTCGAGTCGGGCGGCCAACAACTCCGCGACTTCGCGCGCTTGGACGCCCAGGAACCGGCCCCCGTACGCCTTGACCCGGTCGACGTTGGCGAGCACGGTGGCCGCCATCTTCTCGCCAAACCCCGCCACTCTCGCCAAGCTCCCGTCGGCCGCGGCTTCCTTTAACGCGTCCAGCGACGCGATCCCGAGCGTGTCGTAGGCCGCCCGGGCCCGCTTGGGTCCCAGCCCCGGCACGCGCAACAGATCGACCACCCCGATCGGCGTCTCGGCGGTCAGCCGTTCGTACAGCGGAACGCTCCCGGTTGTTGCGAGGTCCACGATCTTCTGCGCGATCGCCTTGCCGATTCCCGGCAGGTCTTCGAGCCGGTCCTCGGCGATCAACACGTCGATCGGCTCTTCCAGCTCGCGAAGCGTGTGAGCGGCGTTGTCGTAGGCGCGTATCTTGAACGGGTTCTCGCCGCCGAACTCGAGCAGTCGCGCGATCTCGTCAAACATTTGGGCGGCGTCTTCGGCATGCATGCGAGGAAACTAGTGTCCGAGTATCTCGACTTCGCTACCGAGACCGCACTTCGAGCCGGCCGGCTAGCGCTCTCCCATTTTCAACGCCCAATCGAGATCATCGAAAAAGAAGATCTATCGCCGGTCACCGTCGCGGACCGGGGAGCCGAGGCTCTCATCCGAGAGTTGATCGAATCAGCGTACCCCCAACACGGAATCTTGGGCGAGGAGATGGGGGAGACAGGCTCGCAAGCGAGTTGCCGCTGGATCGTCGACCCGATCGACGGAACCCGATCTTTCATCCACGGGGTGCCGCTCTGGGGTGTGCTGCTCGGTCTCGAGATCGATCGTGAGATGGTCGTCGCGGTGTGTTATCTGCCGGCGCTCGATGAGATGTTCGCCGCCGCCAAGGGAGAGGGGTGTCGTTGGAACGGGCATCCATGTCAGGTGAGCCAGACATCAACGTTGTCGCATGCGATGGTCTGTTTCACCGATGCCACGGACCTGGAACGAAGGCACCCGGAGTTTTGGTCGCGACTGCGGACGAACACCGAAACGCTACGGGGCTTCGGCGACTGCTACGGACATTGCTTGGTCGCGTCCGGTCGAGCCGATGCGATGCTGGACCCGATCATGAACGTCTGGGACAACGCCGCACTCAAACCGATCGTGGAAGAGGCCGGTGGC
>JBDHFX010000046.1:0-13716 GCA_039590215.1 Gemmatimonadota bacterium
ACCGCCCTCCTGGACGCATTACGCCTGAAAGAAAAGAATACTGAATATACGGTTAGCTTCGGAGATGTCAACACCCCCAGTGACAGGGGCTTACACCTTCTTCCAGCGCACCCCCTGAGCGGTATCCTCGACCACCACGCCGTGCCCGGCCAGCTCCTCCCGAATAGCGTCCGCACGGGCGTAGTCGCCGGCCTGGCGGGCAGCCTCGCGAGCCGCGATCAGAACCTCGATATCGGTGCTGATCTCGGCCTCCCCAAGGTCCACGGTCAGTACGTCGTAGACGTTGTCAAAACTAGCCAGGAATGCTTCCAGCTCGTCGCGGTCAGCGGTCGTGGCGCCTCCCGCGTCGAGCGCTCGGTTGACGTCTCGGACCCACTCGAAAACCGCCGCCAACGCGCGGCTCGAGTTCAGGTTGTCGTCGAGCGCGGAGTCAAACTCGGCTTCTGCTCGTCGGGTGCGGCGCGTCAGCTCGTCGTTCGGGGCTTTCCCAGCGGGCAGCTGCTGCAACCGATCCGCGAAGTCCGCCAACCGCTCGAGCGCGGCGCCGGCCTGATCGAGTCCGCCGAAGGTGAAGTTGAGCTGTGATCGGTAGTGGACGGACAGCAGCAGGTAACGGATCACCCGGGGCCGATAGCCCTGGTCCAACAGGTCGCGGAGCGTGTAGGAGTTGCCCAGCGACTTGGCCATCTTCTGACCGTCGACGATGAGGTGTTCCGCATGGATCCAGTAGCGGACGAACGGCTTCCCCGTGGCTGCCTGCGATTGGGCAATCTCGTTCTCGTGATGCGGAAAGACGTTGTCCACCCCACCGGTGTGGATGTCGAACGACTCTCCCAGATAGGCCATCGACATCGCGGAGCACTCGATGTGCCACCCGGGCCGACCGCGACCGAGACGCGTGTCCCACGACTCCTCGTCCGGCTTGGCCGCCTTCCAAAGTGCGAAATCCTTGGGGCTCTCCTTGTCATACTCGTCCGAGTCGACCCGCGCGCCGTCGCGCATCTCCGAGAGATCAACGCGGGATAACTTGCCGTAGTCGGGAAAGGTGGAGATTCGGAAATAGATCGAGCCGTCTTCCGTGGTGTAAGTGTGCCCGTTCTCCCGCAGCCGCTCAATCAGCCCGACCATCGCCTCGATGTGATCGGTGGCGGCGGGGTACTCCTCGGCAGGATCGATGCGCAAGGTGGCCAGATCTTCGAAGAACGCTTGCTTATATGGATCGGTGTACTCGGTGATCGTCACACCGGCCTCGCCGGCCTTGCGGATGATTTTGTCGTCGACATCCGTCAGGTTCATGACCTGGATGACATCGTAGCCCCGACGCTTCACCACTCGTCGCAGCAGATCCTCGAAGAGGAAAGTCCGGAGATTCCCGATGTGGGCGAAGTCGTGGACCGTTGGCCCGCAGGTATAGATCCGCACTCGACCTGGCTCCAGCGGCTCGAACTCGACGGTCTTGCGTTGCAGCGTGTCGTACAGCGCGAGCCCCATCGCTAGCTCTGCCTCGGGCTACCAGAACTTCCCGACCCGACATCGCCCTTGTGCCAAATGGTCCTTTGCGGAAACGGAATCTCTATCCCTTCGGCGTCGAACCGATGCTTGATCCGGCGGCGCAGTTCACGAGCCACGGTCCACTGCTTGAGCGGGAGCGTGCGGACCATCATTCGGATCACGACCGCCGAATCAGTGAACGCTTCCACTCCAGGCACCGTGGGGGTCTCGAGCAGGAGCGCGCCATACACCGGATCGTCGCGAATCTCGGCGCCTATCTCTTCCAACACGATGATTACCCGGTCCGGATTCTCCCCGTACCCGACGCCGATCTCGAGAACCGCCCGCGACCACTCCTTGGTCTTGTTGGAAACGACGCGGATATCGCCGTTGGGGACGATGTGAACCACTCCATAGACGTCACGCAGAAGCGTGGTTCTCAGATTGACCTCCTCGACGACACCACTGACCCCGGCCGTCTCGATCGCGTCGCCGAGCGAGTATTGGTCCTCGAGCAGAATGAAGAAACCGCTGATTATGTCCTTGACGAGCGTCTGGGCACCGAAACCGACCGCCAACCCAGCGATTCCGGCGGTCGCCAGGACTGGTCCGAGCGAAATCCCCAGTTCTTGCACGACCGTCATCGCGGTTACCGCCACGATGACGACGATGCCGGTGGTGGTAAAGACCGCGGCTAGCGTCTTGGTTCGCTGACGAGCGTCGTCCGTATCGTCGATGACGGTTCGCGTGATCCGGTTTCGCACCGCTCGCAGGACGAGATAGGCAACCGTCCCGCCCAACAGCACCAGCCCGATCCGAACCGCTCGCAGAGTTACTTCGTTCCAATCCATCACGATTGGCGCGAAGGTAGGGTCGACCCGGCCGGGTTACAAACCCCTACGCGGCTGGAGGCGTAGTCGGCGCGGGCACAACCGGCGAACCCGAAGCCGTCGAACCGCCATCGCCAGCGCCAAAGACCTCACGGATCGCGCCCAAACTTCCGAGCACGCCTGTAACCTCCAGCGGCAAGAAGAGCTTAGTCGCCTGCCCATCGGCGATTCCCTGCAGCGCCTCCAGGTAGCGGATCGCGATCAGATCTGGGGTCGGGTCACCGGTGTGAATCGCGCCAAATACCCGCTCGATCGCCCTGCCCTCACCCTCAGCCACCGTCTCGAACTCATAGCGCTTGCCTTCGGCCACCCGCTTGATCGCTTCGGCCTCTCCCTCCGCCTCCAGGATCTGTTTCTGCTTCACGCCTTCGGCGCGCAGAATCGCCGACCGTTTCTCGCCCTCCGCTTCGGTGACAACCGCTCGGCGAAGTCGCTCGGCCTTCATCTGGCGATGCATGGCATCCGTCACGTCCGGCGGCGGCTCGATCCGCTGGATCTCGACCCGCACCACACGGCTTCCCCATTTGTCGGTCGCGTCGTCTAGGATCGCCCGCAACTTGGCATTGATGAGCTCGCGTGAGATCAAAGCGTCGTCGAGCTGGAGGTCGCCGACGACATTACGCAGGTTCGTCTGAGCCAGCTTCGTCACCGCTAGAATGAAATCGCCCACGTTGTAGAGCAGCTTCACCGGGTCCGTGGGCTCGTAGTAGATCACCGCGTCAACCGTCACCACCACGTTATCCTTGGTGATCACCTCCTGCGGTGGCACGTCGACGACCTGCTCCCGCATGTCGACCTTTAGCAGCCGCTTGACAAACGGCATCACCCATCTGAGACCCGGACCCACCGTGGTCTCGTACTTACCAAGCATCTCGACAAGCCCTTTCTCGTATGGCCGAACGATGCGGAATCCGGTGGCGGCGATAAACACCAGCACCACCGCCATGAAGACAAACAGCACGACAATTGGATCCATCATGCCCTCCTTTCTCGATTATGGGTCATCATTGGTCTGTCGGGGCCACGACCATTCGTGCTCCGCGGATCCCAACCACCACGACGCGGGTCCCCGGCTCGAGCGGCTGACCATCCGTAGTCGCACGCCACTCCTCGGTCTCGACGCGCACCATTCCGGTCGCGCTCGCGGCATCAACCCGTGCCGTGACAACGGCGAGACTATTCAGATATCGGTTGGCCCCGATTGCAGCTACTGCCTCATCCTGATGGCTCATGAACTGGCGCACATAGGCTAGGGCAAGACCGGAGACGAAGAAGAACACCAACCACTGAGCCAACAGCTGGACGCCGAGCCAGGCCAGCACCGCTGCCGCCACTGCGCCCACAGCGAACGGCAGCAGGAAGAAGCTCGCGGTAAAGATCTCCCCCAGCCCCATGACGATCGCCAGACCGGTCCATAACCAGCGCCAAGTCACGTTCGTGGCCGGATCACCACCGCGTGCGATCGCCAGCGCGAGCCCCACCGCGGCCAAGACCAAGACCGCGAAGCCGGCGGCCGCGAAACGGGCCTGCCGGGTGCGGGCCGTCTTGCCAGTCGCGACGTCTTCCCACGAGGGGACCCGCCCCGCGGCCGAGCGCCGCTCGGCGGCCCACGCCTCGGCAAATGTTGGCAGATCCGGCCCGACCACAGCGTGCGCCAACCGACCTTCGGCCACGACCTGGATCAGGTGCTGCTGCAGCTCGGCGCGCATCTCGGTCACCGCCTTCGGCGGTACCCCCGTCTCGCGCCAGTAGCGTTCACAATCGGAAA
Organism: Gemmatimonadota bacterium; assembly: GCA_039590215.1. Lineage (GTDB taxonomy): Bacteria > Gemmatimonadota > Gemmatimonadetes > JACCXV01 > JAHWKZ01 > CAMYLR01. The sequence goes on from JBDHFX010000046.1 coordinate 4,150, forward strand.
CGATCGTCGTTACGTCGTTGTGATCAGACATCGGGCCCTCCTCTCAAGACCGTTTCCACTCCGGACGACAACTCGTGCCACTCGCGAGACCACTCGCCAAGTCGCTCGCGGCCTAACTCTGCGATGCGGTAGTACTTGCGCCGTGGTCCTTCCCGCGACACGACCTGATAACCCTCGACAAGGCCCTGCTTCTGAAGCCGGCTCAGCAGCGGGTAGATGCTGCCCTCGCTCACCAAGCTCAAACCGCGCTCGCGAAGCTTTTGGGCCATCTCGTAGCCGTAGCTCGGCTCCTCGGCGACGATCGCCAGCAGGCACATATCGAGAACCCCCTTCAGAAGCTGGGAACTGCGCTCGGTGCTGACCGATTTAGCTACCATGCAAAACATGCTACCAGATTTAACCTTGCAATGCAAGGTACCGTCGAGAAAGAGCCTCTCCGGCCCGGGGCGCGGATCGACTGTAGCTTGTGGGGCTTGTGCTGTGGGTAGGGAGGGGTGGGTTCTAGTCGTCCGTGAGCCGGAGCTCGGTCAGGACCCAGCGACCGCGTACCTGTCGCGCTCCGGCAAAGACCCGGTCGGTTCGGGGCTTCTCAGCAGGCCCTTCGCGATACACCCGCTCGCCCACCGCGTAAGCCGTTCGGCTGTCTGGATCAAAGTGGGTCGCCGCCGGGAAACGGAGCTCGATCTCATCGGTCGAGTCAAACAATTCCTGGAGCAAGTACTGCAGCTGACTGGCGGCCAACCGTTGGTTCACACGCTCCCGTTCAACGACCACGTACACGCGCCCATCGCGAGCCAGCTGCGCGATCTCACGAGCGTTGCCCGACTGCCAGAAGTCGGCCAGCCGCTCATAGGTGTCCTGTAGCGAGGTCGGGACGGCCGGCGCCTGCGGCTGGAACGGAGCGCCGACCGGTTGCTGACCGACCTCCTGGGCGTGGACCGACGCCACACTGACCGCTACAACGGCAGCCGCCAACACGGCTAGGGGGGCGAACTTGTTAGTCATCGGCTATGAGTACTTTCCTACGTCGGCTTTGTTCCCGTCCCACTGGGTCGACTTCCGGGCTTTTCAAGCCCGACCCCGGCCGCGCATTGGGGGCATCGGCCGGGTGGCGACTGAACGCCTTCCAGAGTGACCAGCGCTGCCGAGGGCATCCGCCACTGCACCCCACCACCGGAACGATCGACCAACGTGGCCACGCCGACGACCTGAGCTTGGTGGCGCTCGAGCAGCTCGACTAGCTCACGCAACGAGCCGGCTGTCGTCACGACGTCTTCGACCGCCACCACTCGTTCGCCCGGCTGCGAGTCGAAGCCGCGGCGAAACGCCAGCCGTCCGTCGTGCGGATTCCGCTCGGCCCATATCGAACGGCACCCCCATACACGGGCCACCTCGTAACCGAGAATGATTGCGCCCAGCGCGGGCGAAGCGATCGTCGCTGGCGGCTCATCCAATCGCGGCGACAACAGCGCCACCAGATCGCTGGCCGCGGCCCGGACCAGATCCGGGCGCTCGAGGAGCCTGGCGCACTGCACGTATTCGGGGCTGTGAAGCCCGCTCGATAGCTCGAAGTGGCCCTGAGTGACAGCACCGATCGCGACCAGTCGATCGAGCCAACCACTTCCGCCCGCGCTACCGGTCACGCGGCGAGCTCGCCTTGAATCCGCACCACAGCGGCGGCTGGATCCTCGGCACGCGTGACCGCTCGCCCCACCACCAAGTAGGAGGCGCCGGCTTGCAACGCCGCCTGCGGCGTTGCAATTCGGGCTTGCCCGCTGTGGTCGGCGACCGACCACGCCGGTCTGATTCCGGGGACCACCAACAGAGGCGCGGGCCCGAGCACCGCCCTCAGTCGAGCCACGTCGCCGGCCGCGCACACGCAACCATCGAGGCCCGAGTCGATGGCCATCTCGCCGAGCGCGGTGACCGCGTCCTCCAGCGACCTCGCTCCAGGTCCCACAATCCGCGCGTAGTCATCTGCGTCCAGGCTGGTCAGCACGGTCACTGCCAGCAGCTGCAACCGGTGGTCTCCGTCGTCCGCGGCTCGGCGAGCAGACTCGAGCATCTCGACGCCGCCCGCGGCGTGTACCGTGATCAGATCGACGCCTAGGTCGGCGGCGGCGGCGATTGCGCCGGCTACCGTCGCCGGCGTGTCGTGGAACTTAAGATCGAGAAACACGCCGTAGCCGGCGCGGATGAGCTCCCGAACGAACGGCGGTCCGACACGACCGTACAGAACGCTGCCTACCTTGTAGCGCTCAACCAAGCCGGTCAGCGACGCGACGCATTCCTCGGCGTCAGCGACGGTGTCATGATCAAGCGCAATGATCAGCGGTGACGGGCTCAACCCGTCCAAACCGCTGCCTCCGCCAATCGACCGCCCCGATGCGCAGCTCCGCTGAGCTCGGCTATTGTCGTATCGCGCTGCGAGCAATAGCGCTCCAATCCGGCGATGATTTCGACGCACGCAAGCGGGTTCACAAACGCCGCGGTGCCGACCTGGATCGCATGTGCCCCGGCCAATAGGTATTGCAGCGCGTCCCGCCATGTCGCGATTCCGCCGATGCCGAGAATTGGGAGATCGGGAAACGCGGCTCGCACCTTGTGTGTCCAATAGACCCCGATCGGGAGAATCGCCGGACCGGAAAGTCCGCCCGAACCGGTGCCGAGCACCGGGCGACGTTTTTCGATGTCGATTTGCATGCCGTACACCGTATTGATCAGCGACACGCCATCCGCTCCTTCATCTATGGCGCATGCAGCAAACGGGACTACGTCAGCTACGTTGGGCGACAGCTTGACGAATACCGGCAGCGAAGTCTCTTCTCTTACTCCCCGAACCGCGGCTTGAAACTGATGCAAATCGCAGCCGATGTTGGTTCCCCCCTCTTTCACATTCGGGCACGAGACGTTGACTTCGATACCGGCACATCCGACTCGTTCCCGATCGCCCTCGACTCGAGCGGCTATCGCCCGGTACTCGTCGGGGGCGTTTCCAGCGATGTTGACGAGCATCCTGGCCGCCCCGACGATCGTCGTCAAATCCGGCACTTTTTCGGTCACAAACGCTTCCCAACCGACGTTGGCCAGTCCGATCGAGTTGATCATTCCAGCCGCCGTTTCGGCCACTCGGGGGGGTGGGTTTCCATCCCGCGGCTCGACAAACAGCGTTTTTGTCACAAAACCCCCGAGCGATGCCAGCGGGAAAAAGCGCTCGAACTCGGAGCCGTACCCAAACGTGCCACTAGCGGCAAGCACTGGGTTCTGAAACGTGATTCGACCGCAGGTAGCGACCAGCCGCTCGTTCACCAGGCGACCTTCCCGGTCTCGACCACCGGGCCCTCAGTGCAGAGCAAGCGGTACCGTGGGGGAGGGTGCTGGTTCGCGACGACGCACGCTTGACAGACGCCAAAGCCGCACGCCATGCGTTCCTCCAGGGCGAACTGGGCCCCCTCGACGTCGTACTCTTCGAGCTTGGCAGCGGCAGCTCGCAGCATCGGTTGCGGGCCGCAGCCGTACCAGGCGACGTCGGCTTCCACCCACCGGTTCTCCAGCCCGTCTACGACCGAACCGGCGGTTCCCAAGCTACCGTCGTCGGTGAACCGTTCGACGTTGTCGAACAGACTTTTTTCATCTGCTGTGAGCTCGATATGGGACCGCGCATCGCGTTCACCATAGTAGAGTTCGATCCTGGCTTGTGGCTGCTCCGCCCGCAGCCGACGGGCCAGGAACAGAAACGGCGCCAAGCCGATGCCGCCGGCGATCATGCGGTGAACTGGGCCCACGTGACGCGCAAACGGAACGCCCAGCGGCCCGATCAAACGCATCATCGTGCCTGATTCCAGCGTCCTAATCCACGCCGTTCCACGACCAAGGGCTCGCAACATGAACAGCCACTGCCCGTCGCGCACATCGCCGATCGAGAAGGGCCGCCCGAGGTAGGCAACCGGCGAGGGAGCAACGGTCGACAGCATGAAAAACTGACCCGGCTCGCAAGCGGCATCTGAGGGTGGCCGGAAGCGAAGCCAGCTGGTGCCAGCGGCGATGTCAGCGGTTGAATCGAGGGGCAACACCAACACCCCTGTCGCCGCTGAGCTCGGGGTCACTCGCGAACGTCCTGCGGCGGACGAAAGCCGGGCTCGTCGGGCTCGACCTGGCCCGGTGGCTCCTCGGTCACTCCAGGGCGCTCCGCGCCATCTGAGGTAGGCCGCCCACGATTGGCGCGAGCCGTATCCCGGGGTTGGCTTTCCCGCCGCGCGTACCGGTCCAGCTGGTCGACGATCCGGACCATTGGGTCGGCCGCGTCGGGCAGCGCGGTAGTCAGCGTTGTCAACTCTGGCACTACTGCGTAGAACTCCATCGGCCGTTCGGGGACATCGAAACCGAGCTCCCGGCGCGCCGAGTCGGCCTCCGGTGTATCCGGGTACTCAGCGATCAACGAGCGCAGGGCCGCCGATCCTGTGCCCGGTGAAGTATTGCGAAACCTCAGCAGACCGGCTGCCAACATCGCCCGCGGTCGCCACGGCGAGTCCGGGTACTCGGCACTTAGTTGTGCGAAGATCGACGCGGCTCGGTCCGGATCGGACTCTACATCGAAGATTTCCTCACCCAATCGGTACAAAGCGGTCGAGCGTGCCAGGCTGGCGTCCTCGATACCGACCACGACCTCTTGACCGGATGCCAATTGCTGATAGTGGATCAAGCGTGCCAACGCGCGCGACTCGGTCCGCGCCGAGTCTCCGAAGGCGCTGGTCGGAGCATGAAGAAAAGCGTCTAAGAGAATGTCCAGAGCTTCCTCGTGCTGACGTCTGAGTCGCCAAACGATGCGCCCGCGCTGAAGCGTCGCCCGGCTAGCGATCCCCGTGCCGGGTGCCAATTCGGCGGTCCGCCGGTACGATACCTCGGCGTCATCCCAGGCCGAATCAGCGGCGAACAGATCGCCGCGCTCGACCTCTGCGATCGCAGCCATCGAGTCGGGTACACCCAGATCGATGATCTCGGCGTACGTCGCGAGCGCCTTGTCTCTATGCCCGGCCAAACCGAGGGCGTGCGCGATCCTCAGCGCCGACTGCCGCTGGGCGACCAAGTCGGCAGCGTTGTCGCGGTACGCCGCGTAGGCCTCGAGCGCGGCATCGTACTGACCGGCGCTCAGCTGCGCGTCAGCGAATTGAAGGATGAGGTTGTGCTCGCGAGCGAACTGCGGATCTTGCTCGAGCAACTGACGAAAAGTCTCGACCGCCCGATGATGAGCGCCAAGTCCCAGTTCGATCAACGCCTTCTCGTAAAGGACCTCAGCCTCATCGATGCCCGGCATGGCATCGCCTAACAACCCGCCAAGCGCTGCTTCCGCCGCACCCAGATCTCCGAGACGCCGCTGACTGCGCACTAAGCCGAGGCGAGCCAATCCCGCTTCGTCGCTATCGGGAAAACGAGTGAGGTACTCGCGAAAAACGGTCGCTGCGTCGCGATGGCGCCCGAGCTGGTAGAACGATTGGGCCAACAACAGCAAAGCGTCGTCCGCGTAGCCCGAATCCCCGTGTCGGTCGAGGACGATGGCGCTCTTTTCAGCCGCGCGCTCGAACGCTTCTCGCGCCGGTGCGGGAAGCGAATCCGATTCACCCCCTGTCAGGCGCATTCCTTCTTGATAGGCCTGCTCAGCGTTGTAAAACGTATTCAGGTAAGCACAACCGACGATCGCCAGCGCAATCAACAGCCCCGCGGCGAGCGAGTGAGGGGACGCGGATCTAGCCGCTGGTCCTGCGCACCAAGGCTCGTTGCCCATACTGCGAGAGGTACTGGAGCAAACTGTCGGCGAGTCCGTCGACGAGGCGGGTTCGGAACGCCGAATCATTGAGCAGCGCTTCCTCCTGAGGATTGCTGATGAATGCCATCTCAAACAAAACGGCTGGCATAAAGGCGCCGTTGAGGACGAAAAAACCAGCTTGCTTCACCCCTCGGCTCTTGAGGGACAGCCGCTGGCCGAGTTCCTCCTGAATCGTCTCTGCCAGCGTGCTTGATTCGCGGAGATACTCATTCTGCGCCAGATCCCAGAGAATAAAGTTTAGATCCCCCAGTGATTCAGGGTCAATCTGGGGATTTTCGTAGCGAATGGCGGAGTTCTCCATCCGCGCGACTCGTTTTTCGTCCTCTGTTTTCGCCGCTGAGAGGAAGTACGTCTCAAACCCTTCGGCCGAGCCGTTTCGTGCAGCATTGGCGTGGATGGAGACGAACAAGTCAGCATTCTCGTGATTCGCCATCCGAGTACGGTCCGCCAGCGTAATGAACTCGTCTCCGTCACGGGTCATCAAAACGCGTACGCCATTCTCGCGCTGCAACCGCTCGCTCAACTGGCGCGCCACCATTAGTGTGACCGTCTTTTCCTGCGTGCGCCTGGGACCGATCGAACCCGGATCGTTCCCACCGTGTCCCGCATCTAGAACGATCGTCCACTGCTTTCGGTCCGGTCCCGACGAAGGCGGAGCTTGGGTGACCGGATCGGGGGATCGATCGGTCGATGATACGACCGCCGGTCGGCGGACATTGACATCAGCGCCGAGCATGATGGCCGCCTCGTCGGCCGCTCCCGAACGGAGTACGACTTCGAAGCCGGCCGGTCGGCGAAGCGGGGCTACGGCGTAAACAGAAGTCCGCGGATCGAGCCAGAGCGTGAGCGCCGTTCGATCGCTGGTCGCCGGGGCGACCGCTACGCTGTCGACCAACCCCACCCCTACCAGGCCACGCACCAAGTCTGGCGTAATCGCCGTTCCCGAAAGCAACAGTTGGAGCGTCCCGGGAAACGCATCGTCGACGACGATCCCTGGAACCGTCGCCAACCGGAACCCGAGCCGCGTGCGTCCGGGCTCAGCCCAGAAGTCAACTCGCGGTAGGTCTTCCCCGGTGGGCGACCCACCGAGGCCGATCATCCCGCTTTCGACCCCACCCGCCGGCGGCGCCCGCTGATTGTCGGTGGGCGGCGAGCGCGGGTCGATGCTACCACGGTCGGGCGGCGTTGGAAAACGCCCCGGCCACAAGGTTGGCAAAAGTTGAGAGAGACAGGAGGCTGGCAAGTAGAAACCAGCACCATCCTTTTGCGCCGCTTCGATCATCTGGTACCACCGACCATCGAACTGAACAAACGGTGAGCGTCGATGGACCGTCATCCGCGCCTGGTCGACGATCAGCACCGCTCGTTCGGGCCCTGCGGCAAGGACGTCGCCACCAAGCAACCTGGCGACTTCGACCAGTGCTACGAACTGCCTGCCTTGGCGCTCAATCACCGGTACATCGCGCGGCACGCCGTCGATCGCCACTGTCACCGACTGGGCGGCCAGCGGTGGTGCAACGACCAACACGGCCAGAGCGACCGTCAACCGCGCGCGAGTCATCGGCGCCCCAGTTCGCGCTCGGCTTCGCGATCGAGCTCGCGCCGCCTCATCGCCTCTCGCTTGTCGTAGTGCTTCTTACCCCGCCCAACCGCCAGCGTCATCTTCGCAAAACCGTTCCGGAAGTGGATATCGAGGGGCACGATCGTCAGTCCTTTCTCGTCGATCCGCTGCGCGAGCATCCGGATCTCACGCTTGTTCAGTAGCAGCTTGCGACGTCGTGTTGGGCTAGGGTTCCAGCGATCCGCCGGGTCATAGGGACTGACGTGGACGCCGTGCAGAAACGCCTCACCACCTTCCACGGTCGCATACCCCTCTCTCAAGTTGACGTTTCCCTGACGCACCGACTTGACCTCGGCGCCAAGCAGCACGATCCCAGCCTCGAGTGTCTCGAGGATTTCGTAGTCGTGCCGCGCCCTGCGGTTCCGGGCAACGATCGTCTCCGGTTTCATCGTTCTCGGTTGTGGTCGGTCCTCAGGATGGGGATGTTAAACGATACGGATCCGGCGAATTCTATGCAAATGCGATTGACAGTCTCAAGCGACGATCCGTATCTTCATCCTCCCTTGGTGGACCCGCAGCCGGTGGCCCCGCATGGTGCCCAAGTGGCGGAACTGGTAGACGCGCACGATTCAGGGTCGTGTGGGCTTACGCCCGTGGGGGTTCGACTCCCTTCTTGGGCACCATGCGGGCACCATGCGGGGCCGGCGTTGTTTTTCCTTTCTTGCGACGGTAATGTTCGAAACGTGATGCTAAAGCTGATCATCATCGTCGCCGTGCTCCTGTGGGTCGCCTACCGGATCGCGCGGTCACTCCCTCGCATCGAGATCAGCATCGATCGCGGCCACGACGAAATTCGAGTTTTCGGGATCATGCGCGAGCACTTCCCTGACCAGTACGAGCGCTACAAACACGGCTTACTGTCGGAGAACGAGGAACGGCAGTTGTATCTCGACTGCGTCGAGATCCTCGGCGCACGACAGGAGATCGACCGGCTCTGAGCCCGACTGGTTCTCAGCCAGCCCGCCGCTGGCTCTCCACACTGCTTGACATCCGTTCCAACGAATGGCCGACCGTATGGCTACTGTTCGGCTACTTCTTCCTGCTCACGTCAACTACCAATCTACTTCGCCCGGCTCGAGTTGCGCTCTTCCTGAGCACCGCGGGAGCCGAGAACCTGCCATGGGCATACATCGCAAGCGCAGTGGTCTCAGCCCTCGCCACAGTCGCATACGGACGGCTTACTGCCTCGCTTTCACGAAGTCGGCAAGTCGTCGTTACGCTGGCGATCGTGATCGCCTCGCTGATCGTATTCTGGGTGTTGCTGAACCAACCCGACGGCCGCAGCGCGGGTGGATTCTACGTGTGGGTCAACGTCTTCACGTTGTTGTTGGTCAGCCAGTTCTACCTAATCAGCAGCGACCTTTTCGATCCTCGCCAAGCGAAGCGCGTGTTTGGCTTTATCGGCACCGGAGGATTGTTAGGCGGGGTGGTCGGAAGCAGCGCAGCCGGGGTTCTCTCTAGACCACTCGGGGTCGTCAATCTGATCCTCATAGCGGCAGCCCTGTTGATAACGTGTACGATCTTGGCGTTGTGGGTGCTCAGGGTCGGCACGGTCCGCGAAACACGGCGGGCGGATAGCCAGCACAGCCCGCGGCGCAGAGACCAGGCTCTCGCAAGCGGCTTTCGTTCGATCAAACGACTGCCGCATCTCCGGCGTATCGCGATACTCCTGTTTGTCACAATCCTCGTATCTACGTTCGTCGACTGGATGTTCAGCTTTCTCGTCCAGTCAGCTATACCCGAACGGGAGGCTCAGGCCGAGTTCCTTGGTCGCACGTTCGCTGTCTTCAGCGGCCTGGCACTTGTTTTTCAACTTGCTGCGACCGGCGTGGTCATTCGTCTGTGCGGGCTTGCCGGCGCATTGTTGATCCTGCCGATCGGTATGGGGATGGGTGCCGCCGGGCTCGTATTCGTGCCGGGACTGGTCACGGCTACCGCGGGCAAGGGTTTTGACATGACGCTCCGAAACTCGATCAACCAATCCGCGCGCGAGTTGCTCTTCCTACCGGTGCCGACAGCACTCAAACAACGCGCCAAACCGTTTATCGATGTCGTTCTCGCTCGGAGCGCGGATGGGGTAGCTGGCGTGTTGATCCTGCTCGGGAGTGGCGTCGCCGGGACC
>JBDHFX010000047.1:0-21084 GCA_039590215.1 Gemmatimonadota bacterium
GACCCCTAGCTCCTCCAGCGCCGGCAACCGGTCCAGAGCTTCGCGTCGGGTCCACCCCTCGTTGGCATCGACCCGGATCGGCTTGTCGGTCGTCCGGCGGAGCATCTCGAGCACGTCGATGTCACCCTCGAAACCCATCTTGATCTTTAGGATCGAGTACCGCTCGGCGTCGGCGACCTTCTGGCGCATCACCTCGGGCTCGTCGATCCCGATCGTAAACGAGGTCGGCGGGATCGCAGCCAAGTCGAGACCGAACCAACGATAGAGCGGCAGCCCGTGGCGCCGAGCCACGAGATCGTGGAGCGCCATCGACACCGCCGTCTTGGCGCTCGGGTTGGCTTCGAGATGATCGGCGATGCGGGCTTCGATGGTGTCGATCGCGTACGGATCGTCGCCCAGCAGCAGCACGATCTGGTCCAGCGCGCGGGCCACCGTCTCGGCGGTCTCACCGTACCGCTCGGTCGACGCCGCCTCACCCCACCCAACGTCGCCGTCGTGCTCGAGTCGGACGAGCCAGTGGTCGTAATGACTGTGAACCGATCGCGCGATCCGGAACGGGTGGGTGGTGGTCAGCTCGAGGAGCTTTGTCTCTGCCCGTATCGTCACCGTTACCGCCTCTCTGCAGCCGTCGCCGGCCGGCCGGCGATGATCGCTTCGATCAACGACTCGGCACCAAACTTGACTGGGTCGACCGCTGGCCGACCGGCCTCGGCCTCGATCCGCTCGGCCCAAGCGAGGGCCTCGCTCTCGTTCAGGTCCCACCCGTTGATCGCGATGCCCGCCACCGGCGCCGGCTTGAGGTACGCGGCCATCCGTTCGTGGAGCTCGATCCACTCCGCGACGGGCTTGATCTCGATCTCGTCTTCCAGCGACAGCTTTCGGGTCGGCGAGTGAACCAGCACCTGGGCGTCTGGCATGCTGCCGTGCAGGAGCCCCAAAGTTACCCCGCTGTAGCCGGGGTGGAGGAGCGAGCCCTGCCCCTCGACGAAGACGAAGTCGTTCCCTGGGGCATTGTCGAGCACCATCATCTCGGCCGCCCCGGCGATGAAGTCGGCGATCACGCGATCGATCGCCAACCCGCGTCCGTCCAGGAACAGACCGGTCTGGCCGGTCGGCACAAAGACCGCGCGATGACCCATCCGGCGCGCCGCCAGCGTGAGCTCCATGGCGGCAGTCATTTTACCCACATTGCAATCGGTGCCGACCGTCAACACCACTGTCGCGTCGACCTGATCGGCGCGGCGCGAGGCGACCGGCAGGTCATCCGGGACGCTGCGCAAGTCGACGATCTGACCGCCCGAGCGAGCAGCGATCGCCACCAGGTCGGGGTCGTCGCCCAGAAACGTGTGGAGTCCACTGGCCACCGTAAGCCCCGCCTCCAGCGCCGCCGCGATCAGGGTCCGCCATTCGTCGGGCAGCAGCCCGCCGCGCGGTGCGACGCCGATCAGCAGCGTGTCGGGGTCCAGCGCCAACCCCTCCTCGAGGGTCGCCACGATCGGGATCGGCGGGCCAAAGCCCAGCACCTGGTCGGACGACTGGCCGGCAGTCACACTGTCCAGAACGCCGACGACTTCCTCGGCGGCGTACCGAATCACGCAGGTGGCGGTCTTGGCGCAGAATACGTTGAACCGTCCCTCGGCCAGAATCAGGATCCGCCGGTCAGCCATCGGAAGTAATCCCCGCCTCGCGCGCCAGATCGCGGGCCCGCGCAGCGTTGGTATTCTCGAAGCGCCAGTCGGCGTGGCTGCCAACCCGCCTTTCGCGGTCTCGCGGTACTTCTCGTCGAGCTGATTGCCGATCTCGGCCATCACGTCGATCACCTCGTCAGCTGGGATCGGAAAGTGGAGACCGGCCAGCGCAAGCTCGGAGCCGGTGACGGCTTGAACCGCGCCCGAGACGTTGCGGGTCAGGCACGGCACTTCGACCAGCCCTGCGACCGGGTCGCAAACCAGCCCCAGCATGCCTTGCAGCGTAAACGCGACCGCGTGGGCGACGCTCTCGGGATCGCCACCCCGGAGCTCGGTGAGCGCGGCCGCCGCCATCGCCGCTGCGCTACCGGTCTCGGCCTGGCACCCGCCGGCCGCCCCCGATACGCTCGCCCGGGCGACGATCACCTGGCCCACGCCAGCGGCGGTCAACAAGCCGCGGACGAGCTCTTGGTCGGTGAACCCCAGCTCATCGGCAGCGGTGAACAAGACCGCCGGCAGGATGCCCGACGAACCAGCGGTCGGCGTAGCAACGATCGTCCCCATCCGAGCATTGACCTCCATCGTCGCCTGGGCACGAGCGATCACCTGGCCGACAAACGGTCCGACGACGCTGGCTTCGCCCTGACGCCACGACTCGAAGCGGCGCGCGCCGCCGCCCAAGAGGCCACTAACCGACGGTGCATCGGATGACAGCCCACGTTCGACCGCGGATCGCATCGTAGCCAACCGCTCGGCCAATCGCTCGAGGATCGCCGCTTCCGGCTGTTCGGTATCTTCGACTTCTTCGGTCAGCACGACCCGCCAGATCGGGACCCCGTCGGCCCCCGTGCGATCGATGATTTCGGCGATACTGGTCAGCATTCTAGTCGGTCACCTTGCTCAATCGTCGCGTTGAGATCACCCACTCATAGTCTTCGATCTCACCCACGACCGAGTCCGGAATAGCGTGGTCGGTCTGGATGATCATCGTCGCCTCGCGGCCGCGCTTCTCCCGCCCGACCTCGAGGAACGCGATGTTGATGCCGGTTGCGGCCAAGCGCTGAGTGATCGTGGCCGTGGTGCCCGGAACGTCGCGGGCCTGAATCAATAGTGTGTCAAAGCGGCCGCTCAGATCGACCACGCGATCGTTCACGTGACTGACCTCGATCGCACCGCCACCGACCGACGCACCCACCAGCGAAACGCTCTCTTCGCCCGCCGCGACATCGAACCGCAGCGTGTTGGGGTGCGCCGCGGCCCCCAGATCGATCGCCTCGAAGACCACCTCGAAGCCTTCCCGGTCGGCCACCGCCAGGCTGTCGGGGATCCCCGGATCGTCAGGCGCCATCCCGAGCAACCCGGCGACTACCGCGCGGTCCGTTCCGTGCCCCTGGTACGTCGTCGAAAACGACCCGTGCAAGCCAATCGTCGCGCGCTCCGGCGTGCGGCCCAATGCGGCCCGATGATGTCGAAAACGCTCATGCGAAGACCCGGTTCGAATTGCGATGGCGAGATCTCATCCGACGCGGCCGTTTCGCTCGGGGACGTGTAGCGCCGGCCGCGGCGTGGTGAGATCCCGCCATCACCATTACGAATCGGTAACTCACGACGCTACGCCACCTGCGCCGTGCTTCGCGCCAACACCTGCTTGAGGTACTCGCCGGTGTACGACCGATCGACCTGCGCTACCTCTTCTGGCGTCCCGGTCGCCACGATCGTGCCGCCGCGATCTCCGCCATCGGGCCCCAAATCGATCACGTGATCGGCGGTCTTGATAACGTCGAGGTTGTGCTCGATAACCATCACCGTGTTACCGCGATCGACCAATCGATGCAACACGTCCAACAGCATGCGCACGTCTTCGAAGTGGAGCCCTGTGGTCGGCTCGTCCAGGATGTAGAACGTGCTCCCGGTGGCCACCTTGGCGAGCTCGGATGAGAGCTTGACCCGTTGCGCCTCGCCGCCGGACAGCGTCGTCGCGGACTGCCCGAGCGTGATGTACCCCAGTCCTACGTCGTGCAGCGTGTCGAGCTTGCGTCGGATCTTGGGCAGACGGCGGAAAAACTCGAGCGCTTCGTCGACGGTCATGTCGAGCACGTCGGAAACCGTCTTTCCCTTGTAGTAGATCTCCAGCGTTTCGCGGTTGTACCGCTTGCCGCGACACTCCTCGCACGGCACATACACGTCGGGCAGAAAGTGCATCTCGATCTTGAGCAGACCATCACCGCTGCACGCCTCGCATCGTCCTCCAGCCACGTTGAACGAGAACCGACCCTGGGTGTAGCCGCGCATCTTCGACTCCGGGAGCTCTGCGAACACCTCGCGAATCGGCGTGAACAAGCCAGTGTAGGTCGCCGGGTTCGAACGCGGGGTACGGCCGATCGGGGATTGGTCGATCGCGATGACCTTGTCGAGATGCTCGATTCCCTCCAACCGATCGAAGGCTCCCAAGCGGCGTTTTGAACGGTTCAGCTTGCGACCCAACGCGCCAAAGAGGACGTCGTGCACGAGCGACGACTTGCCGGACCCCGATACACCGGTCACGCAGGTGAAAACACCGAGCGGAAAGGTGACCGTCAGGTCCTGCAAATTGTGTTGGCGGGCACCGACGACGGTCAACGCCTCACCGTTTCCGGTCCGTCGTGTGTCAGGCACCGGGATCTCGCGCTCGCCGCGCAGATAGGCGCCGGTGATCGAGTCGCGCGCGGCCTCGACATCGGCCGGCGATCCCTGGGCTACAAGTTGCCCCCCGGCCCGGCCCGCTCCGGGCCCGAGATCGACGACGTGGTCGGCGGAGCGGATCGTCTCCTCGTCGTGCTCGACGACCAAAACCGTGTTCCCGAGATCACGGAGCCGCTTCAGGGTTTCGAGCAACCGACCGTTGTCGCGTTGGTGGAGCCCGATCGAGGGCTCGTCGAGAACGTACAGCACGCCGACGAGCCGGCTGCCGATCTGAGTCGCGAGCCGGATCCGCTGGGCCTCGCCGCCAGCCAGGGTTCCGGCCGACCGCTCGAGAGTCAGGTAGTCGAGCCCGACCGCCACCAGAAACGACAATCGGTCCCGGATCTCCTTGAGGATCTGGTCCCCGATCTCGCGCTCGCGCGGCGCCAGCTCGAGCTGCTCGAAGAACTCGCTCGCCACGTAGATCGGCAGCTCGACGATCTCGCCGACACTGCGACCGCCGAGCTTCACCGCCAGCGCCTGCGGTTTGAGCCGCTTGCCGTCACAGAAGTGGCAGGGCAGCACCGCCATGTAGGCTTCGATCTGGCGTCGCACCGAATCCGAACCGGTTTCCTCGTAACGGCGTTGTAGCTGGCCGACGATCCCCTCCCAGGTTCCGGTGTAGGTCCCAGCGTGGGCGTGGGTCCGGTAATGAAAAGCGAGCTCCCGCTCGCCGGCGCCGTACAACAGGATCCGCCGGATCGACTCCGGCAACTCGCCCCACGGCACGTTGAGATCGAAGTGAAACGCCTCGGCCAGTGAGGGCAACACGGTCTTGGCCAACTGCCCCTTGGGCTCGCCCCACGGTCGCACCACACCCTCGAGGATCGAAACCCGGCCGTCCAGCAGGACGAGCTCGGGATCGACTTCCATCCGCGTTCCCAACCCGCTGCACGCCTCGCAAGCCCCGTATGGACTGTTGAACGAGAACATTCGGGGCTCCAGCTCTTCGTACGAAATGCCGCAGTGAACACAGGCCAGGTCACGGCTGAACAGCCTCTCGTCGACCTCTGGTTTGCCGTCCGCGAACACGACCGAGACCAGACCACCGCCGACCTCGAGTGCGGTCTCGATCGAGTCAGCGAGACGACGTCGGTACTGCGGATCGACCTTTAGCCTGTCGACGACGACCTCGATGTCGTGTTTCTGGTTCTTCTTGAGGCTGGGAACACCGTCGAGATCGTGCACTGTGCCATCGACGCGCACCCTTACGAACCCTTCGCGGCGCGCTTCGGCGAAGACCTCCTTGTATTGTCCCTTCCGCCCGCGGACGAGCGGGGCCAGGATCTGGATGCGACTCCCCTTTGGCCCACTCAGGATTGCGTCTACGATCTGGCTGGCGGACTGTCGGGCTACCGGCCGGTCACAGCGATAGCAATGCGGGGTTCCGAGACGAGCGTAGAGAAGTCGGAGGTAATCGTAGATCTCGGTAACGGTGCCGACCGTGGAGCGTGGATTCCGCACGCCAGCCTTCTGCTCGATGGCGATCGCCGGCGACAGCCCCTCGATCGTGTCGACATCCGGCTTCTCCATGACGCCCAGGAATTGCCGCGCATACGCTGAGAGCGATTCGACGTAGCGACGCTGACCCTCGGCATAGATCGTATCGAACGCGAGGCTCGATTTGCCCGAACCCGACAGCCCGGTGATCACGACCAGCTGGTTGCGCGGCAGTTCGAGATCGAGGTCTTTGAGATTGTGCTCGCGAGCGCCGCGAATGCGAAGGGTGTCGGCCATAACCGATAGAATTTAGCACCCACTTCGGGGTGTGTCCCGGTTAGGGCAGCCGTCCCACGCGATCGATGATAAAGACGATGAGTACGACGATCAACAGAAAGTGGATCGTGCCGCCGAGTGGGAAGAACGCTGTTCCGGTAGCCCAGCCAATCAAGAGGAGCACCATGGTCACGGGCAGATTCAGCCGGCCCACGGTCCACTCCTCGGCATGACGATCGGCACCGCGCGGGGCTCGACATCGATCGTCGCCGGTGACGTGCCCGCCACCTCCCCGTCGCGCTGTAACCGAACCTCCGCCTCCGCGTCGATCTGTATCCGTTTGCCGCGCCAATGCTCGACCAGATCGGTCTCCGTGGGTGCCCCGCGCAGCAAGTATGTCGCGGCCGTCAAGTACTCAGCCAGCGTCGTGGCGCGATAGACGACAACGTCGAGAAAGCCGTCGACCGGCGAGATTCCGGGCGCGAACTCCCAACCCCGCCAGAACACCGCTCCACAGTTCATGACCTGGATCATCGTCGCCTCGATATCGTGTGTCTTGCCATCCATCGTCACCGAGTAACTCACCGGCTCGAGCGATCCGCGGCTCTTTCTCAACCACGCCAACGGATAACCGAGCACCCCCCACTTGCTCTTCCAACGCCGATCGGCCGCGGCCACCATCTCGGCGTGGGAGCCGGTACCTGCCGCCACCAGATACGCCTGCCCGTTCAGTCTGCCGGCGTCAATCGGAACGGCGGTGCCGTTCAGCGCGGTCGAGATAGCGCCATCGATATCACGCGGGATCCCCAGGTTGAGCGCCAGAACGTTGGCCGTCCCACGCGGGACGACCGCCAGCGGGATGCGCCGCGAACCGGCCATCAGCCCCGCGGCCACTTCCGCGACGGTTCCGTCACCACCAATGACGACGATCAGGTCGGCGCCTTTAGACGCCGCCTCAACTGCGAGCTTCGCCGCGCTTTGGTTGGGAACGGTGATCAGCCGCCAAACCACGTCGCCGCGGGCCTCGAACCGGGCCCGGGCGCGCTCGGCTGCCTTATGGCTTGCGCCACCACCGGAAACGGGATTGACGATCAGTGAGACTCGCAGAACAGCGTTCCAGTTAGCCGACCCCTCGCATCCCCATCAGCCGCTCCACTCGCGCATCGGTGGCGGGATGCGTGCTGAACAGACGGAGCAGCGCCCCGCCTCCACGGAACGGATGCACGATGAACATGTGAGACGTGGCTGGATTTCCCTCCATCGGTACCTGCTTCGACACCGCCTCGAGCTTTCTGAGCGCCGATGCCAGAGCGCGTGGCTTGCCGCTGATCTCGGCACCACCCTGATCGGCGGCAAACTCGCGCGAGCGGCTGATCGCTGATTTGACGAACATCGCCGCGATCGGCGCCAGCAATACAACCACCAACGTCAAAATGCCGCCGCCGCCACGATTGCGATTGCCGCCAAAGAACAACCCAAATCGTGATACGTACATGATCGCACCCGCCAGTGTCGCTGCCACGCTCGAGATCAGGATGTCGCGGTGCTTTACGTGCGCCAGCTCGTGAGCCATGACACCCTCTAGCTCATCGCGGTCGAGAATCTTAAGGATGCCCTGAGTAGCCGCGACGACCGCGTGCTCTGGATTACGGCCGGTTGCAAAGGCGTTCGGTTGATCCTGGGGCAGTATCGCCACCCGCGGCATCGGCAGTCCCGCGCGCCGCGAGAGATGCTCCACGACTTCGTATAACTCGGGCGCTTCCTCGCGGCCCACCTCGCGCGCGCGATACATCTTCAGCACGATGCGATCGGAGAAGAAGTACGAAACGAAGTTCATCACCCCCGCCAGAACCAGGGCGATGAGCGCGCCGCCTTGACCACCGACAAACCCGCCGAGAAACACCAGCGCGAGGGTCAAAACCGCCATTAGGAGGAACGTCTTAAAGGTGTTCATATAATGATCATACCGCCTTCGCGACCCCGCGGCCGTCTTGCCCACGACAGGTCAGTAGGAGAACTCCCAGAACAGATCCACCGCGCTCTGTCTCGTCCCAACCGTTGCTTGCAGCGCAAAGATCCTCGAAACCTTGTAGCGAATCCCGACCGCTTGCCGGTCTTCCTCACCCCCCACCTCTTGCTCAGCGGTGATGTAGACATCCGGCGTGATGAACTTCCCGACTCGGAACAGAGTGGCCGTCTTGCCGCTCGTCTCCTCGCGTTGCGAAATCTCGATCGAGTCCAGTCCGACCTCACTCGCCAGCGCGCGCTGCAGCGGAATCGAAGCCAACGCACCGGTGGCGACTCGCGTCACGGTACCTTTGAGTTGGTCTTGCTCAGATGCCGTCGATGGGTTCGGTGAACCGAAGAGCGCGATCGCGATGATCTCCGACTTATCGTACGGCGGCGTCGATTCGAGATCGATCGTCGGATTGCTCAGTGTTCCGCCAACGATGATCTGTAGCTCCACGTCGCCAACTTGCTCTACGTTCTGGACCGTTCGGGTGGCGACGATGTGCAGGCCAGGATTGAGCTCTGGGGTGCCAAAGAAAAAGACCTCGCCCTCCTGGATCTCGAATCGCTGGGCGAACTCCTCGTAGAACCCGCGCAACACCGTGAGCGTGCCGGAGAAGGTCGGCACGTTGGTGCCCGACGACTTGAAGAGCGACAGGTCCCCCTCGATTTCGATACGCGCGTTGCTGGCGGTAAAGATCGCGTCGTCGGTGACCCGCACCACGAGATCGAGTCGCGTGCGGGTCCACAGCGAAGGCGAACGCGCCCGCTGTGTGCCCACGATCCCTGGGATTTCCACGTACAACGTCGCTTCATCGAGGTCGATGATCTGTTTTTTGGACTGCTCGGGGAGCCGGTAGATCGCCTCTTCGACCTCTACTTGCCCGCCGATGAGCGGGCTCGCGGTCGTACCGGTCAGCGTGATCGATCCACCCACCTGGACTTGCTGGCGTCGCTGCTCGAGCACTCGCAGCTGTTGCACATCGAGCGCGATGTCGATCGCGCCCAACTGCAGATTCTCCATCTCGATCTCGCCGCTGGCAGCGAACGTGCCGCGCGCACCATCGGTGCCGGTGAGACGCTCGATCCGGACGCGATCGTTGTTGAAAGCCACCTGCCCGACGATATCGCGATAAGTGACTCCGGTAGCCGCAACCCGAAATCGACCTGCCTCGAGCGTGGCCAGCCCTTCAAAGCGGGGTTCTTCCGTTGTGCCTCTGAAGTCGATTCGCAAATCGACCGGTCCTTGCAGATCGGTAAGCCCGGGGATGAACGCACCGAGGAGGGACATGTCGGTGTTGCGACCCCTGACGTTCAAATTGATCGGGCGGTTGGGGATCCGATCGACACCAGTGACGAGTGCCAAATCGATCGGGACCTCGCCCGTTAGCACAATGTCGTGACCCTCGGTAGGCGTGGTGACGGTAAAGTTGACCCGAGCGTTACGATCCGCGTATCCTGCATCGCCCTGGATCCGAGCAAACCGAAAGCCTCGAATCCGCCCCGCCGACACGTCACCATCGATCGCGATGATCGGCGCCTCGAGTGTCCCACCCAAGCTGCCGTTAATGGTAAGCTGACCTTCCCAATCGCCGCTCGGTTGACCGGTCATCCGAGCGACCTCGATCAGGTGCAACTGCTCGATGGCGAAATCGAGGTCCGATGTGCCGGCGGTCAGCGCCATGCTGCCATCGACCTCCACGCTCTGCGCACCCTCGGTGACTCGGAAGGCCTCGAATCGTGCCATGCCACGGGCGATCGTCAGCCGACTGTCATCGGCCATCACCCATGCGCCATCCGGCGAACTGTGCGCGAACCGCCGGAGCGTAAAAGCAGTGCTCGAGGCTCGGAAGTCGGCCACGCCACCGAACCCGGTCGATGATTCATCGAGGTACAGTAGCGTGCCGTCGATGTTCATCAGCCGGTCCCGATAATCGATCTCGATATCACCTGTCTCGGCCGTGAGGCCGGCGATCCTTAGGTCCTCGAGCGCACCATCGACTTGCATGGCGAAGGCTTCGGTGACGTCTTCTAGGGTCACCCGCCCCGAGAACGAATCCGCCGTTACGACTCCCAGCTCGAGTTGTCCTGCCCCAACGTCACTGATGACATCAAAGCTGCCATACGTGCCGCGAATCTGGGCGGTCGCTGACGCGCGCCCACCGAGAAGGGCCCAGTTTGGCCACACGTCTCCGAAACGCCGAGTGTCGACTCGAACGTCGGCCTCCATGATCCCGCCGCGCGACAATCCGAACGCCCCTCGGCCACGGATCTCAGTGCTCACCATCCGAGCGGTCAGGCTATCGGCTTGGTAGACCCAACCGACAAACTGGCCGCTCGTTTCGGCTGATTCCAAGTTCCACTGGTACACACTGGAATTCGTCAGCGCCGTCGTCACATTGGCGGCGAGCTCGTCTTCGCGCGTGCCCTGGCCTTCGATCACGTAGCCGCCCGAAAGCGTCACTTCCACATCGGGCCGACCAATCAACTCACCGATGTCGAGCTCACTGGTGGTCGCTGAAACATTGTAACGGAGCGGTCGACTGGCTCCGACCATCCCATCGACTGTAAGCCCACCGGCGGGAGTTCGAAGATCGGCGTCCACGTCCATGCGGCGAGGTGGACCGGTCAACCTCACGCTTCCACTTAGCGGCTGCTCGAACGGGTACCCGGCCCAATACAACCGGATGTCTTCCGGCACGAGTCGATCGAGCCCCAGATCGAGATTCAATCTGATGCTGGCCAAATCGACCAAAGCACCGGTCACGGTCACGACGGAGCCACCGGTATCGATAGTGCTCGCATCGATCACCACGGTCGAATTGGCAATTGGACCTTCGATCCGACCTTTGAACTCAGCGTTGCCGCTCAACCGAATCGCGGGAAAGAAACGTCGCCACTCATCGAGACCGACGAGCGGAGCATCGATTTCGAGCGCAAGCGAGTCTTGCTCCCCAAACGTGATCTGTCCGTTCGTGGCGATCGTCGAACCCGCAGTTTCAAAGTCGACTTCGTCGACAACAATGCCGCTCTTGGTCCACACCACCTCTCCATCGAGGCGCTGCACGTCGAGCACGGGAGCGGTCGTGCGAAAAGCGAGATCATGGAACACGAAGCGTCGCTCCGGACCACCCCTCGACTCGGTAACGATCTTGAGATCCAATCGGCCATTCAATCCGTGAAGCTCATTCTGGGACCAGTCAAGTAGCGGCCATTCGGTCTCGTCGAGACTGAACTGCACGTCGCCATCGACGAACTCGATACGATGAATGTCGATGTACGTGCCCCAGCCGGGCGGGGCGTACGGTAGCCGCGGGGGGCGAGGCTTGAACAGGGTCTTGAAGTTCCAGCGGCCGTCCGGATAACGAACGATGTGAATGTCGGGGTTCTCCAACCGCACCTTCGAGAGTGTGATACGACGCTCAAAGAACGGTGCCAGCGCGTAATTAACGATGATCTTGTCAGCGTCCACCAGTGCTATCCCGTCGTGGCCAACCATCGCGAAATCCTCGAGCACGATCCCGCTGATCATGTCGCCGCTGACACGGCCGACGCGGACTTCACCGTTCACCAAGTCCTCGAGCTGAGACTCGATCTGACCGCGGACGAAGTCGCCACCCCAGGACGTGCGGAGCCACAGAAGGCCACCCACGATGGTGACCGCTACGAGCAGCACGACCACGAGCACGCTGTATGCGGCCCATTTGATGATTCTGCGGACTTTAATAGGCATCGCCGATCGATATGTGAAACACCCAACGGGGCAAAAAAGATTCCTCGTCGGATGTCCGGCGAGCGATATCGAACCGGACGGGGCCGATCGGGGTCACGTAGCGCACGCCTGCCCCTGGTGTGTATTCGAGATCGGCGAGGGATATCTCGCTCGGATCCTCCCACACGTTTCCGGCGTCGACAAAAGCCACGCCGCGAAGTCGACCGCCGATCGGAAACCTGAGCTCAACGCCGGTCTCAAACAGTCCGCTACCTCCGATCGGTTCTGGATCCCGTGTCTGACCAAACATCTCGGGGTCGTCTTTGGGTCCCAACTGCCGGCGTTCGTAACCTCGCACGCTCGTCGAGCCGCCCGCGAACAAGCGTTGGAACAACGGCACGCGTCCTTCGCCGCCGGCATCCGGATCACCTCCGTAGGTGAAGATCGCACCGGGTAGCACCCTGCCCGCCACCACCCAACCATCGCGAATCTCGAGATAGCGCGTGATCTGAAGCGTGATCTTGTTGTAGGCGTAGTCAGAGGCTGCCGGAATGCCAAGCTGATAGTCGAAATCAGCACGGTACCCACGGGTCGGGCTAAACAATGAATCGGTGTTGTCGAACGTCACCCCGAGATCGGTATACAACAGCCGGCTGGGATTGATGAAATCACGACCCAACTCGGGGACCAGAACGCCGATGTCAAAGTCCGAGAAGTCCGCATGCTCGGCGGTGATTGCGCCGGTGGCGACAAGAAAGCGACTCAGTCGGTACGCCACACGTCCCGTCGCACCGATGCGCTCGACGGTGTAGTTGTCTTCGGTTTCGAAGCGCAAGAATCCCGACAGACTTAGGGTCAGGTTGGGTTTTATAAACGTTGGTTGGCGGTAGGTTACGACGGCCTCGCGCTCGAGCCGCGAGTACACGCCGCGGATCTCTAGCTGTCGGCTTTTGCCGAAGAAGTTTCGGTCCAGCCAGGATCCCTGAACGCGAACGAGATCCTCGGTTCCGTAGCCGATCCCCAACCGAACCACCCGCGTCGCCGCCGGGATCACGGAGATCGCTACGTCGACAGTATCGGCCCGGACTGACCCCAGTCTTGGATCGATGGCAACCAGACGAAACAACCCCAATTCGTAGATCCGCCGTTGACTGTCCAGGATGTCTTGCTGTTCGTAGCGGTCACCGGTGTCGAAAACCAGCTGGGTCCGCACGAGCCCCTCGTCGCTGGCATCGCCCGCGCCGGTGACATCGATCTGACCGAAATAGTACACATCACCTGGATCCACGGAGTATGTCACGGTTGCAATCCGTTGAGCCTTGCGGATGCGGTACTCAAGCAACACTTGAGCGAAGGCGAAACCACGGTTCTTGAACTCACTCTCGAGCATGTCGCGTGAGGTGATCAGATCATCTTCTTTGAAGATCGCACCAGCCTTCATCGGCAGCCGATCGCGAAGCTCGGACTCGAGATCCTCGCCATCGATGCTCTCAAAGCCCTCCAGCGCGACCGCGTCGACGAGGGTCGGAGCGCCTTCCGACACGCGTAGTGTGATGCGCACCTCGCCGTCGCGTGGCTGGATTTCGTACGACTCCAGCTCGAACGCGAAATACCCGTGCCGCTGGTACAGGATGTAGATGCGTTGGAGATCGTCTAGGAACTGGCGCTTGTCCAACTCGTGTTGCTTGCTCCAAGGGAACGCGCCAGTCTCGGTGGTGAAGATCGCGTTCTTGATCGCGGAACTCGATAACGCCTCATTCCCAGCGATCTTGAGGCTGCTGACCTTGGCACCGTCCTCGACGTCGTCGATGCAGCACCCTCGATCCTTCAAATCTGCTGGTAGCCGAGGTGTCTGAGCGATCCCGATGTTTGGAACGGTCAACCACGCCAGGCCAGCCGCGAGGACCGCCCACCGGAGGCTCAAGGCACAGGCCCCCTGAGTCCCCACGTTGGCTGGACTCCCTTGCGACGATGGACTTGTACGATGCGTGCCAACTCACCACCCAACATGAAAACGATGCTGCTGTAGTAAACCCAAAACGCAACCACCACGAGGTTCGTGAACGAACCGTAGAATTGCATCAGACGGCCGAAGTTCGACAGGTACGCGATGAAGACCTGCTTCGCCAACTCGAACAGCAAGCTGCTGAAGAGGGCGGCAATGGCGGCGTCGGTCCGCGGGATCCACCGATCCGGGACATAACGGTACACGAAGTAGAACATCAGATAGGTGATCGTGAACGCCATCAGCATACTGCCCAGCGCCGTCACCCTTGAAAGATCGTACGCTTCCAGCCCCAGAAAGGGGATGCCGTAGTCTTGAACCCACTGCAGGCCAGTCGTCAACGAGATCGTCGCCACAAACAGCGTGCCCACGATGATGACCATCCTGATATCGTGGATCTTACCCTCGACGATGCCGAGCCGATCCTCGGGTGGAATCTCGAAAACGACTTCGAGCACCGTGCGGAGAGATCCAAAAAGGCGGGTCGCAGCCCAGATAAGACCGACGCTCCCGATCAACCCGAGCAAACCGCGATCGTCAACCAGGCTGGTCAGCAGGGACTCCGCCTGATCACCGGCTAACGGCATTACGCGCTGAATAAACTCGAGGACTTGATCTCGAGCCGCTCCCGAGGACTCTACCAGCATACCCAGAATCGAAATGCTGAGCAGTAGCAACGGAACGATCGTGACCAGGACGTTGAACGTGATTCCCGAAGAGAGAAAGAAGATCTGGTCGTGACTGGCCTTGTGCCAAAGGTTCTTGGCGTAGAACGCCAACCATCGGCCAACGGCGCTCGCACCGCGCCGCAAGTAGGTCATCATTCGGCCGACCGTTCGTCCCTTCAGATTAACGAGGTGTTACCTGCGGCGGCGTCCGCCGATCAGACTCACAATAGACACGAACAGCGCCGCGCCGATGATCGACCAGATGAGCGGAAAGGTGTGGTCGCCAACCGTGAACGGAATGGGTTCTTGTAGCCTGAACTCCGACTGTGCCCAACCACCCACCAGCGCGCCCACGAACCCAAGCGCGACCGATACCATACAGCCGCCGACAGTGAAGCCCGCCATCCCTTGACCGACGGCAGCCACGACCGCGGCCACCAGCAGGAGGAAGAGGTATGCCTCGGTCGTCATGGCCCTTCT
Organism: Gemmatimonadota bacterium; assembly: GCA_039590215.1. Lineage (GTDB taxonomy): Bacteria > Gemmatimonadota > Gemmatimonadetes > JACCXV01 > JAHWKZ01 > CAMYLR01. The sequence goes on from JBDHFX010000047.1 coordinate 15,001, forward strand.
CCTTGCGCGGGAAAACTCAAATCTATCTTTGCGGGGCGATCATCTGCAACTGTTATCGGCCCTTCCCAAACCAGTTCGTCGGCTCGCCAAACTCTTGCGCGATAGGAGCCTGGCCATACCTGGGGGCGTGGAGCATTCATGATAGCCAGGGTGCGGTCGGATAGGTCGAGCACCTCGAGCCTCAAATCCGCCTCGCTCTCGTCCATCGCCCCGATTAGCTCAATACGCGACAAGCCGCGTTGCTCGATCACAGTCACATCAAACGATTCGACTGTGACGTCTTCTATCGTTCGTCGCGGGATCGTCTCGAGCTCGAGCCGATACGTCCCCGGCCTCGCCAATCGTCTCTCACCGCTGGTCAAAGTCCCGTATCGCTCTTCGGTCGTTGGCTCAATGACGGCGATCTCGACTCCTCTGGCCAAAGTGTCGAACTCGAATACGTCGACCTCGAGGACTCCTGTCTCCGGCAGCTCGACTGTCGTTTCCTGGTCGGGTTCCACGACCACCGCTTCAGCTACGTATGGCGGCACACTCCTGACCGTCACCCGATACTCCCCCGCCGGCAGCCGGTGCGCCAAACCAATCGCCAGTGAGTCGGCCCGACCATGGCCAAACACCGACGCCGGTGTGGCAGGAGCATTCGAACCTGGAGCAACGACCGTGAGCGTACCGCTGCCACCGAGCACGATCCGCGCAGTGCGCCGTGATCCAATCGCAATCGCTTCGCGTACGGCGAACGAATCACGCATATCCACCCGGATGTCGTAAAGCCCCTCTCTCAAGATCAACGAATCCCTGGTGCTGGCGAACCGAAGCTCTGTGGGATCACCGGTCTTAGAGATCGAGAGCGGCGCCCGCTGAGGCTGGTTTTCCATATCGAGCAGGTCCACGGTCAGCGTACCAAAAGCACGTTCCTCAACAACTGCTGACTCTCCGGGCAGCACGAGCACTCGATCGGCTCTGAACGGAGGTGCGGTTTCGACGACGACGTCGTACATGCCCGCAGGTACGGCGGCTGGTGGTCCGGAAGCGAAGGCCGCCACCAGCTCTCGTGTCAGTGGTTGGAGAACCCGCACCGGCGCCGAAAACTCGGCGCCTTCGCCCAGAGCCAACCGCACGTCCAGCAAGCCCAGGTTTCGCAGCACGAGGGCTAGTCGCCGCGCCGCCCGAGGCACGTCAGCCCGCTTCTCGAGCTGGATGAACGATCCCGACCCCGCCCGGCTCAAGCACCGCAGGCGCTCGATATCGCCGGGCCCCGGATCCAGTGCGACAACGTGAAGTCGCGGTCGGGATGCGTCCACTCTTGGCCCCAGCTCGCGCCACATCGTGCAAGCGTCACGTCCACAATTATCAGTGCCATCGGTTATGAGGATGTACGTCATGGCAGCTTCGTCGGCCGCCTGTTCGAGCGCCGTCGCTAGCGGCGACACACCGAGCGGTCGCAGCTCTGCCAGCGCCGTATCCCAACCCACCAGCGAATCAATTGGCGTGATCAGCCGAGTAGTGTCCCGGCAGTCGCGTAGCCGGCGATCGCTGCCCGCGCCGTAGACCCTAAGGCCCATCGGCGGAATGACCCCGTCCTCGCCGAGCTGTTCACGCAGCACAGCCAGAAACTCTTTGGCCACCATCATTTTCTCGACTGCCTCGAGGCGACCGCGCATGCTGCCCGAGGCGTCCAGCACGACCTCGATCGGACCGATCGGCGCATCCGTCGCCTGCGTGGTGGCCTCGATGATTCGGGGGCTGCCGCACAACACCAGGAGCGTCGCGGCAGCCGCGACTCGGGTCGCGGTCAGGAGATCTTCCGGTATCGAGAGTGGCTGCATTTCGGGCACGGTGGGAGCTTCTTGTTAGCCGCCAGCGCTAGCACGTATCCGCAGCGCTCGCACTGATAGCCACCCTCACGAGCGACGATCTCTCCGGTGCGGAATTGGTGCCCGATCTCGAGAACCGTCTCCTCGTACTTGCGCTTGGCGAAAGAACCGGCCACGATGGCCGCACTAGCTCCCGCCAAGCTCCACAGCACGCCTTTCCATCTGCCCACAGATCACTCTCCTTGAACGCACAACCCAGTAGGAAGATGCGGTCAAGCTACCGATGCCTTCTGGAGCCGTCAAAACCCGGTCTCATCCAGCGCTTGACGACCGCGCCGAGGCCAGCCATACTGATCCGCCACGACGCCCTTTTGGCCCGAGAGGAGTGATACATGCCGGATCCCCATGCTGTTCGAATGGATGAAGAGATCGCGCGGATAGAAAACCGCGGCAGGACTCGCATGCTCTTCGTGGTCCTCGGTGGCCTCCTGGTCATCCTGCTCGGCGCCATTGTCGTGTTCGGCGGCCGCGAGCGGGCACGACTGAGCGCTGAGGCCGCACGCCCAAAGACCGAGGCCGTGAACTTCGGCCAGTATCTAGGAACGGTGGGCACGCAAGCCGTGTTCGTGAACGGCGACGAACTGGCCTACGTGCAATTGACCGGCGAAACAACGGTCGACAGCGACTCCCGTTTCGCTCGTCCGGTGGAGTACGACCAAGCCGGACAGCCAATCGGGATGCAAGACGGGATCACCCATTGGTCCTTGGCGTCGGTCGACAGCATGTCGGTCGTAATCGAGCCGATCGCTAACCCGCTGACCGGCGTCAACCTCAACGACTACCGGCAGCTGCCGCTGGCTTCCATGACACCGGACGACTACGGCTCGGGAGGACCCCGGGATTGGCAGTCCCTGCAGGAGCAGGGGTCGAACATAGCCGTCAGCGGCCAGGCGCAACGGGTTGAGGGCGCGGTCTATCTGACGGCCGATGATGTCCGCGTGCGGCTCCAGGGGATCGAAGGGCTGAGTGCGGTCGACAGCCTCGAGGTGGCATGGGCGACCCAGAACAATGCTCGTCTCAGCGCGTTTGGACGCATCAGCTCGACCTCGCGTGCAACAGAATCAGCGTTGTTTGTAATGACGGTGACCGCAGTCCATCCGACGGGTAGCACGACGACGCCAAGCGAGTAGCTATTTGGCGCGGATGATCGTCAGTCGAGTCGTCGCGCGACCAAAGGCGTCAAAGTAGAGATCGTACCTCTGGTCATCGGCCGCCGTGCCGACGACCAAGCGATAGTAGTCAGCGTCAGCCCGGTCAAGGGTCCGCGAGACGTCAAACGCGCCCGACAGCGACAACCGCTCTATGTTCATTCCGTTGAACCCACCTGGCGGAATACACTGACAAGCGCTTACTTCGTCGGCCATATCGTGAAAGTCGATCGTGTGGTAGTTGTAACGCGGGCTCTCGTTAAGGCCACGGTTGCTGATCGCGTTGGCTATGAACCAGTCGTGTAGCAACGTCTCGAAATCCTCCCCGGTCACCGATTCGATGTTCGATACGCCTCGCTTGCCACTGGCGCCCAGCAACGGGTACAGGTTGGGTCCAAAACGGTCGCGAAGGTAGAGCAGGAACATCATGTAACGGTCGTTGAAGACCGGCGAGTACTCGAGCGGCAGCAGCGACAACCCACCGTTCTGACCGCTCAGGAACTGCCACACTCTCACCATCGCGCTTCCCCAGTATTGGTGCAGGGCTTCGGCCGAGTACGACAGGCCCTCGTTGAGCCAGCGGTCGTCACCGGCGGCGCCGGTAGTAACCAGGTGGTATCCGGCGTTGATCACGTGTTGGTGCTCGTGAGCCAGTGTAGACAAGGGGCGATCGATCGGGTCCGACGGGTTCCAGTTGCCATAGAATGACTCGATCCCCTGAGTGCGAATCGTGTCACAGTACACCCCGCCTGCACCTTCCAGCGCCGGCGACATCACGACCAACACGCGCTGGTTGTCGTCGAGGTCGGTCGTCGGGCCGTACAGAGTCGTGTTCAGTGGGAAGATCGACGCGTCAAAAGCCGCGCCGAGCGAGTCGATCCGCGCCTGATGCTCGTCACTCGCCGCGTCGACGTACATCGCGATCCGCTCTCCCAAGTAACGAAGCGGTGCGAAGCGGTCGACGTCGATACGACACGACCGGATGTTGACCTCGTTGGGAATCGCGCCCGAGAGCTTCAGACCTGACTCCAAACCCGACGCCTGGACGACGTGGTCGGGTGCCGCCGCGCCGGGGCTCATGGCGTGTGGCGTGGTGAGCTCGGCCACCCCCATCGCGGGTTTTTCGTCCGGCTCCAGTCCCTGGTACAACAGGCGGTAGGTGGCGCCGCTGCGCTCAGTGTCGGTTTGGTAGGGCATGGCGAAGTACTCGGCCCCAGCGTCAGACGCGAGTCGCACGAGCACACCATTCGTCGGCAACGTCACGTCCCAAATCGACCCCACTTGGAGATTCAGCGGGACCACCGGGGCCGCGACCACGTCAAACGGTAGGAACGACTGAGCGTCGTCTTCGAGCGCGATCGTGATCTTGGTCTTGTCACCAGCGGCCGGCATGCTGACGTCGAAGGAGGCGATTCCCAACGAGTTGGTCGTTTGAAGCGTCGTGGAAATCACGCCCCGACCTTCCTCCCTGGTCGCCTTGAGCAGCGCACCGGCGAAGGGATCGAGCCCGCCGCCCGGGACTTCGCTCAGGACCTCGATCGACAGCGTTACGGCCCGCGAGCGATCGGCCGGAACGATCTGCGTCCTCGGGCTCTGGTACCGGAGCTGGACCCCGTTACGACCGCCGGGCGCCCCGACGATGCCCCCGCCGTCCGATCCGCAACCCACGACGCCCAGGGTAAGCAGGAACACAAGCCAACGACTAGACACCGATCGGCTCCGCGGCCAACTGGTGGGCACGGAGTGCTAGCCCCGTGTGCGACTCGTCGCACGCCGCGACTTCGCGCGGCGGCCCAGCCACGACGACCCGGCCGCCCGTAGGTCCACCCTCCGGTCCAAGGTCTATGACCCAGTCGGCGCGTGCGATCACGTCGAGGTGATGCTCAACCACGACCACCGTATCGCCCCGCGTGACCAACCCGTTGAGGACTCTCATCAGCGCTCGTATGTCGGCATTGTGCAGACCCGTCGTCGGCTCGTCCATCAAGTACAAGATACCGCGACCGGCTCGCGTGAATCGACCCCGGCCACCGGCTCCGCCCGCTCGCTTGGGCCTGCGTGACAGCTCTCGAGCGATCTTCAAGCGCTGAGACTCACCGCCCGAGAGCGTGGTCGCCGGTTGGCCGAGCCGCAGATAGCCCAGCCCCACCGCTTGAAGCACCCACAAACCGCGCCCCACCGACGGGTGACCAGCGAACAGCGCCAATGCCTCGTCGATGGTCATCTCGAGCAAATCGGCGATCGAATGGTCCCGCCACTTCACCTCCAATACCTCCGGTCGATACCTCCGCCCGTGACATCCGTCACAAGTCACAAAAACATCTGGCAGAAACACCATCTCGATTCGCTGATGTCCGTCACCGCGACATTCCAGACAACGACCAGCTGTCGTGTTGAAGGAAAAGTGGCCAGCCGTGAACCCTCGCCTTCGCGATTCGGGCGTGGCCGCGAATAGCGCGCGAATGGGATCGAACGCTTTGACGTAAGTAACGGGATTAGACCGCGGAGACTTCCCGATAGAGGATTGATCGACGAGCACGACTTCGGCCAACCGCTCGGCGCCCTCGATGCGGTCCAGCGCCGTCGGTGAGCCCGCCCGATCTGCTACCGGTTGCCCCGTCGGCGAGAGCGTCCGATACAGAACATCATGAACCAAGGTCGACTTACCAGAACCGGAGACCCCCGTCACCGCCGTCAACCGGCCGACCGGGATACGGACATCGATTGCCTGCAGGTTGTGCGCTTTCGCGCCGCGCACGGTTATCCAAGGTCCACCGACTGGCCGAGGGCGAGGTTCGGGAAACGAGACCTCTCCGCGGAGCCACTCGCCGGTGACCGTCTCCGCCCGTTCCAGATCGACTGGCGATCCCTGAAACATGACTGCACCACCGTTCGCGCCGGAACCGGGTCCAAGCTCTACCACTCTGTCCGCGCTGCGGATGATCTCGAGATCGTGCTCGACGACCAGCACCGAGTTGCCGCCATCGGTGAGCTTGCGTAGCAGGTTGATCAGTTTCTTCGTATCGCGCGCGTGCAACCCGACCGATGGCTCGTCGAGCACA
>JBDHFX010000048.1:0-19845 GCA_039590215.1 Gemmatimonadota bacterium
CATGTACATCACCCCAAGGTCATCGGCTTCGCGCTCGGCGTCGCGGCCGAACTTGGCGAACGTACCCGCGCCGACGATCTGGGTAACCAGCTGTTGATAGAGAGGCGGGTTTGAGCCCAATGCCAGGCTGGCGACGATGTTGAAGCCATAGGCCTTGGACAGCTGCTCAGTGCCGTGACGAGCAACTCCGTGCGAGATCTCGTGGGCCAGTACACTGGTCAGTTCAGCGACGTTGTCGGCGGACTGGAACAAGCCCGTATTGACGTACACATGACCCCCCGGAATATTGAACGCGTTGATCCGCGGATCGGCCACGATGTGAAACTCCCACGGTGCCTGGGCAAGCTCGGTCTGGGTCACAAGTCGCATTCCCAACCGATTCAGATACGCAAGTGCAGGCCCGTCGTTGATGACCGGGAGCTGTTGCTCGATGTCTTGCTCTAGCTGAGCCCCGAGTTGCCATTCCTCCTGGTACGAGACGAGGTTGAAGTCTCCCTTGTTGACGCCGGTCGAGGCACACCCCATTGCGGTGACCGCCAAGCCGATCACGATCAGCATGAAGTTGCGGGTTCTAGCGAACAAAAAAGGGCGCATGAGGCTCACCTCTCTCTCGGAGGCAATCGTTACGGTTTGAACTCTGGAGCTTAATATCGCATGGGAATTGCAAAAGTTCCTCTCTACGATGAGTAGCGGCTTGGACGTGCAGTCCTTATCCCGGGCCAAGCGCAACATGTTCGCCGACTTGGGAACGCGAGCTGGACGAAACCGTCACAGTTTGTTCCTGTTCGAAGGGTGGCTTGCGATCGAAGACGCCGTCTCGCGCGGCGTCGACTTTCCATATTTGATCGTACGGGACGACGCGCTTCCGCGATTCGAAGTTTGGACGGCGCGAGAACAACTCGGGTCGGCGATCATTTATTCTGCGTCGGTCGTGGATTTCGAGGCGCTTGCGCAGACCACCACGCCACAAGGGGTGATCGCGGTTGGGAACCTCCCGGCGCTTGACCTGGCGACGCTTCCGACCGACTCACCGGGCTTGACGTTACTGACCGACGAGATTCGGGACCCAGGTAACTTGGGCACGCTGATCAGAACGCTAGCCGCAGTCAGGGGCCGGACCGCCTTGTTGCCGACTGGGACCGTCGACCCGTTCAATCCAAAAGCTCTCCGAGGGTCTGCCGGGTGTGGTTTCGGGCTCGACATGGCGACGGGCATGACGCGCTCGGCGGCGGTCGAATGGTGTGCGATGTGCGAGCTGCCGGTTGTGGCGGTCGAGGCGGGTGCACCGGATCTCTTCCAGGCCGTGCTTCCGTCGATGCCCGTGGCGCTTGCGATCGGTAACGAGACAACCGGGGTATCGGACGAGATCAAGGATCACGCGGCGCTCGTGGTCGGCCTGCCGATGTCGGACGAGGTAGAGTCGCTGTCGGCGGCGGTGGCAGGCTCGGTTGCGCTGTACGTTGTCGCTCATAATCTCGGCCGCCGGGGTGTAACGTGATACAAATCGCGAAAACCGTTCCGCTGATCGTCGCGGCATGCGTGTTTGGCAGCGACGTGATGGTCGCGACCGCCCAGGAGGATCCCAGCCGGGTTCGTGCGCGCGGGCTTGGTGTCGAGGTCGGGGTTCTGCCGCCCGGTCCGCTCAACGCAATCACCGATGTCCCCGGTGTTCTCGTCGGTCATGTAACGGTAGTCGAGGGCGACTCGATCCGCACCGGAGTCACAGCGATTCGGCCGCATCCGGGTAACGTGTTCCTGGCAAAGGTTCCCGCAGCGATCCACGTCGCGAACGGATTCGGCAAGCTGACCGGTGTCACCCAGGTCGATGAATTGGGCACCCTGGAGACGCCGGTTGTCTTGACCAACACATTGGCGGTCGGTCGTGCTGCCGACGCGCTCGTCGAGTGGACGCTGGAGGTAACCGATGACCCCGCGGTACGCTCGGTTAACCCGGTCGTAGCGGAGACAAATGATGGTTTTCTGAACGCCATCCGAGTTCCACGGATTGGATCAGCCGAGGTCGAATCAGCACTGACGGGGGCTAGGGATGGCCCGGTGGACGAGGGGTCGGTCGGCGCTGGGACCGGGACACGAGCGCTGGGGTTCAAGGGTGGTATCGGCACCGCCAGCCGTCGGGTTCGAATCGGCGGCGACGTCTACACGCTGGGCGCACTCGTGCAGTCGAACTTCGGGGGCGCGCTCGAGATCAAAGGTGTGCCGGTCGGGCAGCGGCTTGGCGCCGCCGATTTCATTTGGCGGTGGGTGCCGAGCGACTCGGAGGCGTACCGCCCGACGGACGAGCCCGATGCCGACGGCGGCTCGATCGTCATCGTGATCGCGACCGACGCACCGGTCGGAGCGGACGCGTTGGTCAGGATCGCCCGCCGCGCGCCGTACGCGATCGGACGTGTCGGCGGCTTCTCTTCGCACGGCTCGGGAGATTACGTGATCGCATTCTCGACCCATCCGGAGCTCAGGGTTGCCCATGATTCAAGTGAAACGACGATGACCCGAACGTCGTTGAGGGCCGAAGCGCTCTCGCCGCTTTTCCTGGCGGCGATCGAGGCCACCGAAGAGGCGATCCTGAACTCGCTGTTTCAGGCGACCACCGTGACTGGACACCGCGGCGCTGCGCTCGCACTTCCGCTGGATCGCGTGCGGGAGGTGCTCGAGGAAGCGGGTGTTGCTGACGGCAGCGTACCCCGCCCATGAATCCCGCTGGCACCGAGCACATGCGGTTTTAAACCTGGGGCGAGTTGACGCCACCCCCACGACTACGCGTGGCAACTACGTCGGAAAGCTTGATCGCAGTATGCTGTGGCGCAAATCGGAGAGCGCATCGATAACGGTGGCTGTGTCGACGCCATTTTCTCGATAGACGATCCGGTGGATTGCCCCCTGCGGTGCGAAGGAATCGAAGTTGCGTTTTCGGAAGATCGAAACCGTCGGCACGCCAACTGCGGCCGCGAGATGCATCGGACCGGTATCACCGGTGATGACCACCGTGCAGCGCTCGAGCAGGGCTGCGAACCGACGTGGTTCGCTGGTTGTGTCAACGATGGTCGTGGCCGGAAGTCGATCCTCAACTTCCTTCAGGCGCTCTCTCTCCTGGGGACCCACAAACATGACGACCTGGGCACCTAACTCTTTATCCAGCCATCGAACTACGTCCAGGAAGCGATCCATCGGCCACCGTTTATCGCCTCGCGCGCCGACGTTGATACCCACGGTTGCCTGATCGTTGGAGAGTCCCCACTTGCGCCATCGCAGCTGCGCCCACCGGCGCTCATCCGAGGCCAGGACGACCTTCATGTTGCGACTCTCCGCGCGGATCCCGATCGAGTCAAGCAGCGCCAGCAAGGCGTCCACTCTGTGTATGCGACCCCGTTTGGGCGTTACCAAGACATTGAAGTAGCGTTCGTATCGGCCACCCGCCAACGCCACCCGCCAACGACCGTGGGAGACCCCTGCGAACAGAGCACCGCTGAAACTCTTTCCACCAGAGCAGTCAATCACCAGATCGTACTGTCGACGGCGCACCTGCCGGATCAAGCCAAGAAGCGCCCACGGACGAACGAGCATCCCGCGATTGAACGTGAACACGTGGTCCACGTCCTGATTCCCGTCTAACAACTGCGAGTAGGCCGAGGTCGTTAGCAAATCGATCTCGGAATGAGGAAGAGACGTTCTTGCCGCGGCAAACCCAGGAGTTGTGAGGAGCAGATTGCCCATCCTGAAGTTGACCCGCACGAACAACACCCGCTGGACGCGTGAAAGGTCCAGCTCCTCAACCGGCCTGACCTTGGATCGCTGAAGACCGGCAAGCCCGGAAGCAATTAGGAGTTTTCCGAGCCGCTCGAGCCGCTTGGCACCCGTCATTTGGTTCTACGCCACTCACCGGGTTCTGCAGTCATTTCGACTGCCAAGGGAGCATTTGACGAACGTGTGGCGGGTAAAACTACCCAGGGAGGAGGCGATCGGTCCACTATTCGCTTGGTCCGGAAGCCGACTCTGCCGACCTCGACAACATCGCTGACGCGTGGCTCTCCCTTTGAGTTCTGCAGATACGGGGTTTTGTGCAGCGTCTCGTCGAGGATCAAGTAGCAGGGACCGATCGGGAGCGGAACGAGCATCGGTTTTGACCAGCAGCAGGGCGAGTTCAAGCCGCGCTTGGTTCGCGTGCCATGTCCGGGCCGGGAGAGCCGAGGAGCCCTATTTTCCAGGCGCCCGACCGAAGCGCCGGATTCCCGAATCCACACCGGGTGGACGCGGCCACCGACACGGCGATCTTCTGTACTCGAATGACGATTTCGATCCGACCCGCGGAGCGTGGCGACGTAAGCCAGATCGTCGATTTCAATCGTCGACTCGCCCTGGAGAGCGAGGGCATCCACCTCGACGATCAACGCGTGGCGGCTGGGGTGAATGCGATTATCACCGACCCGGGCCGTGGTCGGTACTGGTTGGCCGAGCGGGACGGCACTGTATGCGGCCAATGCCTGGTGACTGTCGAGCCTAGTGATTGGAACGCGGGCTCCTACTGGTGGCTCCAGTCCGTGTACGTGGATTCCGACCACCGGCGGACCGGAGTTTTCCGAACACTTTGGCAAAGCGTACTCGACGCGGCTGCGGTCGCCGGAGATGTGGCCGCCGTGAGGTTATATGTCGACCGGGAGAATCGCGACGCACGCGACACTTATCAGAGAATGGGTATGCGCGAGTCGAGCTATCGTGTCTACGAGCTGCCGATAGGACGACCATGAGCCGACGCTCTGCACCGATTGCTGACCTACTTGTTGTCGATGATGAACCAGGCATCCGCCAGGCGCTGCAACAGATGCTCGAGTATGAAGGGTACGCTGTCCGAACCGCTGAAAACGGGCCCCAAGCACTCGAGGCTTATGCAGATCACGTGGCCGACCTAGTACTGCTGGACATCAAGATGGCGCCGATGGATGGGCTCGAGGTGTTGGAGCAGCTGCGCACAAGGGACCCTGATGCGACAGTGGTCATGATCAGTGGGCACGGGAACGTGGAAACAGCCGTCGAAGCTCTCAAGCGAGGGGCTTTCGACTTCCTTGAAAAGCCACCCGACCGCGAGATCGTTCTGCGCCGGATCGCAAACGCCCTGGCCGAACGTGAGCTGGAGCGAGAAAACGCTGCTCTTCGCAGTGCCGGCCCAGTGACACACGATGCCATCGTGGGCGACAGCCCAGCACTCGAGGAGGTTCTTCAACAAGTTGCCAAAGTCGCACCCACGAAAGCGTACGTGTTGATCACCGGCGAGAATGGGACCGGGAAGGAGTTGGTCGCCCGGGAGATCCATGCTCGCTCGGAGCGCCGCGACCAGCCGTTTATCGAGGTCAATTGTGCGGCGATCCCACAAGAGCTCATCGAGTCGGAGCTGTTCGGACACGAGAAGGGAGCTTTTACCGGCGCGCACGCACGCCGAAAGGGCAAGTTTGAGCTGGCCGACGGCGGCACCCTCTTTCTCGACGAAATAGGGGACATGAGTCTGGCCGCGCAAGCCAAGGTCTTGCGAGCGCTGCAGGATGGCGTCATCCAGCGTGTTGGCGGTGGTGAGCAAATCGAAGTCGATGTCCGCGTGTTGGCCGCGACCAACAAGGATATCGTGTTCGAGATTTCGGAAGGCAACTTTCGGGAGGATTTGTACTATCGATTGAACGTGGTTCCGATCCACGTCCCGCCACTATCGGAGAGAGTGGAGGACATCCCACGCCTCGTGCGCCACTTTGGGCGCTCTTACTGCGCTGAAAACGGGATGGTGGCGAAGCCCTTTTCCGAAGAGGCGGTGAATGCGCTCACCAGGCGCCCCTGGCCGGGCAACATTCGAGAGCTAAAGAATACCGTTGAACGGCTGGTCATCCTGGCGCCCGGGGAGACGATTGAGTCTGATGACGTGCAGACGCTGACCCGGCCCTTGGTCGACAGGTCTAAAGCGGGTGAAACGGAGTCTTTGATCGCCAGACACTCGACGTTCAGCGACTACCGTGACGCCGCCGAGAAAGCGTTTCTAGGTCGGAAGTTGAGCCAGAACGACTGGAATGTCTCCGAAACCGCACGTCAACTCGACATGCAACGTTCCCACCTGTACAAAAAGATCGAGCCTGGGCTACAGGTCGGTGATCTCGCGCGCTCGCTCGAATATGGCGTCGAGCATCGACTCGGTGAGCTTGCCGGTAAAAGTGTTCTGTTGGGAAGGGTGATACGAGGCGAGCACTACCGGTTCGCCAACCCCTAAGTGGACCTCAGTACCGTGCGCGAACTGTGGTTTTGGGACTGGGACCGACCCTCCCTGATCGCGATAGATGCGCAGAACGTGGTCGTACGCGTACTGCCCTAGTGTCACTACCGCGCGCACATTCTGGAGGGCTTTGATCTCGGCCTCGAGGTACGTGCGACAATTGTCGCGTTCGACCGGCTTCAGCCGGTTGGCAGGTGGGGCACAGCGGGCAACGGCGGTAATGAAACAGTCGGTGAGGGCGAGACCGTCGCCCCGACGTTCGCACTGCTGTTGGTTGGCAAAGCCGGTACGGTGAAGCGCGCGATACAACCAGCGACCGGATTCGTCACCGGTGAACATTCGCCCGGTCCGGTTGGCGCCGTGAGCGGCGGGGGCTAAGCCGACCAGCAGGCAACGTGCGTTTGGATCCCCCCAACCGGGCACCGGCCGTCCCCAGTACTCCTCGCCCGCGAACGCCCGGCGCTTCTGTTGAGCTACCAACTCGCGCCACGCTACCAGCCGCGGACAACGGCGACAACGGGTGATCTCGAGCGCCAAATCGTCCAGCGTTGCCACCATGCGCTCGAAACCTAGCCCCGAGTTCCATTACCGACCCGTTGGAGATCCCTCGACGAGGGGCGATATTTGCCCCAGTGACGAGCGTCCAATCCGACCCCGTTTCCGAATCGAAGCCCGTCTCCTGCAGCCGGGTCATGATGAGCGTGTTCGCCGACCCACAGTCACGCAACATCTTTGGGTCGGTGCACGGCGGCTGGATCTTGCGTCACGTAGATCACGCGGCGTACGTGGCCGCCGCCCGCCATGCCGGGAAGCACGCTGTCACCGCGTCGATCGATCGGGTTGATTTTCGATCACCGATTCGAGTTGGCGACTTGGTCACGTTGTGCGCCGAGGTCCACTGGGTAGGTCGAACATCCATGGTGATCGGTGTGCAGGTCGAGGCCGAGGACTTGCTGTCGGGGGACGTGCGGCACACCACGTCGTGTCTGTTGACGTTTGTCGCGGTCGGCGAGGATTTCCGGCCGACTGTTGTGCCCGGACTCAAGCGCGAAACGCCGGAAGAAGAGTCGCTGTGGGAGGCCGCCCAGAGGCGCCGGGATCGAAACCAGGGTTGAGCGTGAACCCCTGGCCGGGCAACGAGTCACGGGCTACTTATAAAGGCTTATGAGCGCGACGTATCGCAATCTGATCGGTGGCAAATGGGTCGGGTCCGCAACGGGCACGACCTTCACAAATACCAATCCGGCTGACACCAGCGACGTGGTCGGGACGTTTGCTGCGAGCGGACCGGCCGACATTGACGAGGCGGTGGTTGCGGCCAGGGCGGGTTTCGAGGAATGGTCTCGGACCCCAGCTCCGGTACGAGGCGACGTACTTAGGCGGGCCGGAGACCTCTTGACCGAGCGCAAGGACGAGTTGGCGGACGGGATGACCCGGGAAATGGGCAAGCCGTTGGTCGAGACTCGTGGTGACGTCCAGGAGGCGATCGATACTGCCTACTACGCCGCCAGTGAAGGTCGGCGGCTGTTCAGTTACGCGGCTCCCTCCGAGCTGCCGCAGAAGATGGGCGTTTCGATCCGCCGCCCGGCCGGCATCTTTGGGATCATCACACCGTGGAACCTCCCGATTGCGGTGCCGAGCTGGAAGATCTTTCCAGCTTTGGTGTGTGGAGACGCGGTCGTTTGGAAACCGGCCGAGGACACCCCATGGTCGGCGGTCAAGTTCGTCGAGATTCTGCTCGAAGCTGGATTGCCCGAGAACGTTATTCAGCTGGTAACCGGCTTTGGGCCCGAAGCCCTTTGGGCCCGAAGCCGGTGCCCCGTTGACGGCTCATCGGTGGGTGACCGGCATCTCTTTCACCGGCTCGACGGCGGTAGGTTGCAAGATCGCCGCCGCCTGTGGCGAGCAAGCCAAGCCGGTTTCGCTCGAGATGGGTGGTAAGAACGCGCAGCTCGTCCTCGACGACGCCAACGTCGAGCTAGCCCTAGAAGGGGTCCTCTGGGGTGCGTTCGGAACGACCGGTCAACGCTGCACTGCGACCAGCCGTTTATTGCTCCAGGCGGGTATCCACGATGAGTTTGTCGACGAGCTGGTTCAGCGTGCGGAGGCGCTGGTGTTGGGGGATGGTCGAAAGGGGGGCACGGACGTCGGGCCTTTGATCAACGAAGAGGCCCAAGATAAGGTCGCCAAGTACGTTCGAATTGGCACTGACGAAGGGTCAAACCTGAGAACCGGAGGTGAGATTCCGGCGGACAAGAGGCTCGCCGGCGGTTGGTTTTACCGACCGACCATCTTCACCGGCGTCGAGCCCGCCATGCGGATCGCCCAAGAGGAAATCTTTGGACCTGTACTGTCCGTTCTCAAGGTCGAGAACCTGGATCATGGGATCGAGGTGATGAACGATGTCCGCTATGGATTGTCGTCGTCGATCTACACTCAGGACGTCAACGCAGCGTTTCAGGCGATCGACCGCGTTGATGCTGGGATCACGTACGTCAACGGTCCCACGATCGGGGCTGAGGTTCATTATCCGTTTGGCGGGGTAAAGGACACTGGTAATGGCCACCGCGAAGGCGGCTGGTCGGTGTATGATTTTTTCAGCGACTTGAAGACCGTTTACGTCGACTACAGCGGGCGCTTGCAACGGGCCCAGATTGATACGTGAGGCGTCCTGTGAAAAGAGCAGAGAAAAAAGGGAAGACGCGCTACACTCGTGCGCCCGTAGAGTCGTCGTTGAAACGGGGCGCGTGGGAGTGGGCCAAGTCGATCGCGGTAGCGTTTGTGCTCTTCATAGTCATCCGCACGTTTCTGGTCCAGGCGTTCAAGATCCCCACGGGTTCGATGGAGGACACGCTGTTAATCGGGGATTTCTTGTTGGTCAACAAAGTCGTGTATGGCGCACAGATCCCAGGGACAGGGTATCGATTACCCGGCTTCAGCGAGATCGAGCGCGGTGACATTGTGGTCTTCGTCTACCCCGACCCGTACAACGAGTACGAGCCAGACCCCGACTACGTGAAGCGCGTGGTGGGGATGCCGGGCGACACGCTGTCAATGCGCAACAAGGTGTTGTCGGTCAACGGTCGGGCCCTGCGTGAACCCTACGTGCGATACGTCGACGGACTGGATGATCAGTACCGCCCACAGTTTGCTTGGCAGCGTGAGTTCCTGAAGTCCGAGGTCGATTACGACAGATACCGGCCCTCGCGTGACAACTGGGGGCCGATCGTTGTTCCGCCGGCGGGCTACTTCGTCATGGGTGACAACCGCGACAACTCGGCGGACAGCCGGTACTGGGGTTTCGTCCCCCAGGAAGCGATCAAGGGTCAGCCGCTGATCGTGTACTTCTCGAAGGAATCGGCTGGTCCAATCCCCTGGATCGACGAAATCCGATTCGGCCGGATTGGCGATCTGATCCGCTAGTTCCTGGACATCTTCGGGTTTCTTATGGTATAATCGCTTCACATCTACTCACAGGCGCTGCCAAAGCGCCCCTTCCAAAATCCATAGACTCAGGGAGACCGGGACCTGTATGGCTATGGCACTGAACGCATCTAAGCAGACCACCTTTGACGAGGGGTCTCTCGACCTGTACCTGAGGGAGATCAGCCGCTATCCGCTGATCAGTCGGGACGAGGAAGCGCGGCTCGCGAGCCGCATCCGAGACGGCGATCAAGAAGCGATGGAGACGCTCTGCCGCTCCAACCTGAGGTTCGTCGTGAGTGTGGCAAAGAAGTACCAGAACCAAGGCGTCTCGTTGGCCGACTTGATCAACGAGGGCAACGTTGGGCTCATTCGCGCCGCCCACAAGTTCGACGAGACGAAGGGCATCAAGTTCATCTCGTATGCGGTGTGGTGGATCCGGCAGGCAATCCTGCAGGCGCTGGCCGAGCAGTCGCGGATCGTCCGTGTGCCGCTGAATCGCGCCGGCACTTTGCACCGAATCGGTCGACGTTCAAACGCGTTGCTTCAAGAGCTCGGTCGAGAGCCATCGGCTGAGGAGATCGCGCGCGGGATGGACATCTCGAT
Source organism: Gemmatimonadota bacterium (assembly GCA_039590215.1). Lineage (GTDB taxonomy): Bacteria > Gemmatimonadota > Gemmatimonadetes > JACCXV01 > JAHWKZ01 > CAMYLR01. The sequence continues at coordinate 10,295 of JBDHFX010000048.1, forward strand.
CGAGGAGGTTCGGAAGACGATGTCGATCTCGCAGGCGCACCTGTCTTTGGACGCGCCGCTGACGCCGGGTGAGGACAACAAGCTCTTGGACTATCTGCCCGATGAATACAACCCGCTGCCTGATGATAACGCCGCCGAGAGCGCCCGCCGCAGGGCGATCCAACGATCACTGGGCTCGCTCAAGCCGCGCGAGGCGAAGATCCTTCAGCTGTACTACGGGCTCGACAACCACGAGGCAATGACCCTGGAGGAGATCGGGTCGGTGCTCGGGATCACCCGCGAGCGGGTGCGTCAGATCAAGGAAAAGGCACTCGAAAAGCTGCGCCACCGTTCGCGATCCGAGACACTGGAGTCGTTTACCGTCTGAGTGCGGCACCCGGCGGTTCACCGCGTAGCGTCGGAGGCATGGCAGACATTTGGTCGCTTCCCGCTGGTGGTGATCACCGGGTGGGTGTGTGCGATCGCGTTCATGCTCGAGGGTATGTCCGAGGTGCTGAGGGCTTCTCTCGGGTTACCGCTGTTTCTGGCGCTGGCTTTGTTTACCGAACGTCGCGGTTGGGCCGGGTGGAAGCGTGCCGCGCCTTCCGTCGCCGGCTTGGCGATCCTGGCCGCCTTCTATGTCGCATGGCCCGGCTGGTCTGACGGCGTCGCCAACCGGCGCTTCGTCCAGCTCAGCGTCAGCTTTCACTTATTGGTGGCTGTCCTTCCCTACGTCGGTGATTCCGACACCGACGCTTTCTGGGAGTACAACAAGCGGCTCTTTCTGCGGTTTCTGACGGCGTACCTGTACTCGATGGTGCTGTTCATCGGCTTGGCGATCGCGATGCTCGCGATCGACAACCTGCTCGGAATCGACATCGATGAATCCAACTACATGCGGCTGTGGGCGGTGGTCGCGTTTGTGTTCAACACCTGGTTCTTTCTGGCCGGTGTACCCAAGGCGTTGGAATCGCTCGGGGAGCGCGCGAGCTACCCGATGGGCCTCAAAGTCTTCGCTCAGTTTGTGTTGGTCCCGCTGGTGGCTCTCTACCTGCTGATCTTGAGCGTCTATCTGATCAAGGTCACCGTCACCCAGGAGTGGCCAAGCAACTGGATAGGATGGCTCGTTTCGAGCGTGGCGGTGGTTGGCATTCTCTCGGTGTTACTCGTCTACCCGGTGCGCCACCGAGCAGACTCTGGATGGATTCGCAAGTACAGTCGTGTTTTCTATATCGCGCTGCTCCCGTCAGTGACCATGTTGTTGATGGCGATCTGGCAGCGAGTTCACCAATACGGAGTGACCGAGAACCGTTACTTCATGATCGTGCTGGCGTGCTGGTTGGCGGTGATCGCGGTGTATTTCGTCGCTCGTGGTTCACGGAACATCAAGCTGATCCCGACCACGTTGGCCCTGATCGCATTGGCGACGTTTTTCGGCCCCTGGGGGGCTTACTCGGTTTCGAGAAGCAGCCAGCTCGGAAGGCTGACGGATCTGCTGGCCGCCAACGGGTTACCAGCTGTTGACAGACGAGTCGCGGCGGCAGGCGCTGTTTCTTACGACGACCGACGCGAGATAAGCGCCACCCTCAGGTATCTCATCCAGACCCATGGCGAAGATGCGATCGGTGCGCTCGCTCAGCTCGGAGCGGACACACCCGTCGATGTCGAAGGCCCTGCGGTGCCGTCACAGATACCGGGGAATGAACAGGTCGCCGACCGCCTCATGAAACAATGGGGTTTGGCTTACGTGCCCCGATGGGTGGCATCGGAAGACCGCGAGTTCTTTAGCTATTACGCGACGACGCCGTATAGTGGATCGGCGGCAAAGTCGATCGCCGGATTCGATTATGTCACCCCTTTGATGTGGTCGCGACCTTTGTCGCAGATGGTGGCCATCGGTGTCGACACCCTTGAGTTTGGTTTCGACGAGGAGGGCAATGTGTTTCGAGTATTGAAATCGGGCAGCGAGATGGTGGCGATTCCGTTGGCGTCGCTGGTCGAGTCGCTGAAACCCGAGGATCAGCCGGGTCGGATCGGCGTTCCGCCGGATCGATTGCGGGTCGAGGGGTGGGGCGAGCAAATGGGCGCCAGGTTGGACATTCGATCGATAAACGGACGGCAGACGGAATCAGGCCTGGTGATCCAGCACGTCGATGGTGAGGTCTATCTCGACTTTGACTAACGGCCAGACCGATAATGGTTTTCAGCCTTTGTTGCTGCCCCCGAGGGCGCGATATCCTACGTCTGATGGTGGGGGTCGGCTGGTCGAGCGTATCCAGCTCGACGACGGTGGTCCCTGTGCGGCCGCGATCGTCGGGCTTCCCTTCGATGCCGCCATTCCGACGCGACCGGGTGCGCGTCGTGGACCGGATGCGTTCCGAACCGCCCTGGCTCGGTTTTCGGCTGACCAGGGGAGCTCACCGTGGCCGGTGGGATCGAGGGTTACCGATCTCGGGGACGTCGATCTTCATGGCCTCGGTGTCGCAGACGCTCATGATCGCGTCGCGAAAGTGCTCGGTAGCGTGCTCAACCGCGTCGAATGTCTGGTTTCGATTGGTGGCGATCAGAGTCTCTCGTTTCCGGTCTTACGTGCGCTGGTCGAAGCGCGTGGGGGAAAGTGGGGGCTGATCAGCTTGGACGCCCATCATGATGTGCGGCCATACAGCCGCGATTCGATCTCCAGTGGCACGTCGATGCGGCGGGCACTCGAGCTGGAAGCGCTGCCACCCCAGCGGCTGATCCAAATCGGTATCCGACCGTTCGCCAATTCGGCCGCTCATCGCGGATGGTGTGAGGAGCGCGGTGTGGCCGTGTACGATGTCGCGACGGTGCGCGCGCGCGGAATTGAGCAGGTGGCCCAAGAGGCGCTCGAGCGCGCCTCGATGGAGGCCGATCACCTCTACGTTTCGCTCGATCTCGACGTTGTTGATCAGGCACAGGCGCCGGGCACTAGCGCCGCCGGGCCGGGGGGATTATCGGTGTCAGAGGTGCTGCGAGCGCTCGAAATGTGGGCGTCGTCGCCCACATTCTCGGGCGGTGACATCATGGAGCTGTCGCCGCGGTGGGACTGGGGAGACGAGACGGCACGAGTCGCGGCAAGGGCGTTCCTGGCGATTGCGTCCGCACGCTGGCCAGTCCTGATCGGCAATGTAGGGTGACCGGGCGTCACTTTCTGCCACTGTTGGCGTTGGCGATCCTCGCTGGCACCCGCCCCATCCCTGTGCGGTCGCAGTCGATCCCTCGTAGCATTCCGACCGACACCTTGCGCATCCGAGCCGATGGGCCGGAGGTGGAGATCTCGCTCGCGACCGGTGAGCGACTGGTGGTTTGGGTCGAGAATCGAGTTCACATCGGTCGGCCTCGAGCTGCGTCGCTTCCGGTACGGGAAGCGACGGCGGGAGAAGTGGTGGCCCGATTTCAAGGCGGGGCCCGGTTCGCCTGGCCACTCGAGCCGGTAGTCTGGACTGCTCCTCGTGTGGGCCGTTTGTCGTTTGGTCTGAACGGCACTGCTGCGCACGGGATGACCGGCTCAGCTGACGTCATCGTGGCCCGGCTCGGTGCCGGTTCAAGTTCAGCGCAGGAGACCTTTGCGCCGCCGACGTTGACGTTGGAGCGCACTGAGGAGGGTGTCAAAGCTCACTACGCTGACCGCGCGGGGTTCGGGCTGGACCTGGCCGCGCTCCGCTTTACGCTGATCACCGCCGAAGGCGTGACCTTCCACCTGGCGTCCTGGGTGCCGGCCGGAGCACGCGAGACGACTCTGCCGCTCCCGCCGCCCGGTGTCCCGGTGCCGGCCGGGGTGCACACCCTCGAAGCGACGATCACCGATTGGGTTGGGAACGACGCCGCGACGGCCCGGCTGACGTTCGATTCCGCGCGCCAGAATCCGTAACACCCACCTACTGTGACCCGATAGCCTCCAGCTGACGCTTTAGTGCGTCCGGCGCGGTCACAGGCTCCAAACACCGATCAGCCACACAGACGTACGCTCGCGACCCGCCTTCGCGCGGATAGCGAAGCGCCTTCAACCGCTCCTGATTGCGATCCGGGTCGAGGATCTCCGTCACTCGCGAGGGCATGTACTGCTGCCACGCGACGCTCCACAGCGCGCGCAGCGTCTCGTCATCGGCTGGCCCGACCAGGTGGATCTGAACCGGCGTGTGCATGATGTGGGTCGCCGCCAGCGCCAGGCCGGCACCGAGAAAGCCGAGGCCCGCCGCTTCTCCGGCGAGTGCCTGAACGATCGCCTCGGCCCGCTCGCGCCATCGCTCATCGCCGCCCATCGCCGTCATCGCCGCCAAGCTGGCCGCGACCGCGGCATTGTCGGTCATCGGATAGTGCGGCTGGTCGACGATTCCGTCTCCATTGACGTCGAACGATCGGTCGCGGCACGCACCGCGTTGAGCGTCGAAAAAACCTCGCTCGATCACATTCGCTAGCGTTTCCGCGCGCCTGAAGTGGTCGCGCTTACCGGTCGTCTGGTATGCGGCCAATTGGGCCGCAAGCCACCACGCCTGATCAGTCAACAAGAGCGGGGCAGCTACGTCAATGGCATCATTGCCATCGTACGGAGGGCGGAGGACATGCCGCATAGCGCCGTCACGCGTGGACAACTTGGAAGTCAACCGTTTGACCGTGCGCTCGCCCCACGCGGTGAGCTCAGGCCAATCGAGCACCGCGGCGGTCTCGAATGCGGCGGCCACTATCATCCCGTTCCAGTTGGTGTAAAACCGATGATCGATCGTGGGGTTCGGGCGCTTTGCGCGTTCGTCTAGTTCGAGTCCGTAGTACTCAGCTTCTCCGTCTGCGTCTTGGCTTCCAAACGCACCACCCTCGCTGTGGCTCAGCGTTTCGAGCACAAACGAGAAGATCCCGCGCACGGTCTCGCCAAAGCGCTCTTCGCCGGTCAACCGGTAAGCGTCGAGGTACGCGATCGCCAACCGCGCGTTGTCTTCGACCATCTTCTCGAAATGCGGCTCGCTCCAATCACGAGTGGTCGAGTACCGGAAGAAACCACCGGCCTCATGATCGTACAGTCCGTATGCGCGACCCGCCGAGAGGCCGGCTTCCCGCATCGCGACCAGCGTTTTCGTGGCCGACTCCAACGGCGCATTGGCGCCGCTGCCCCGATGCGCGTGAAGCAGGAGTCGGACCGCTTCGGGCTGTGGGAACTTCGGCTGGCTCCCAAACCCGCCGTACCGCCAATCAAAGGCGTCGAGGACCGATTCGACGATGGTTGTCAGAAACTGTGCATCGAAAGCGCCAGGGCGAGAGCGTTCCTTAAGGGCCGCCGCACGTCGCTCCCGAACGTTCTCGACCGCCGCTTCCATGGCTTGCCTGTCGTCGATCCAGCCGTGGTGGACCCGCTCGAGAATGTCGCTGAATTGCGCCGCCGGGAAGTACGTGCCGCCGGTGATTAACTCGCCCTCGGGAGTCAAGAACGCAGTCGTAGGCCAACCACCCAAGTTGTAGCGATCGTTGACGTCGGGTCGTTCGTCGTTGTCGACTCGCACCGGCACGAACCACTCGTTCACGCGCCGAGCGACCTCGGGGTCGGCATCGGTCGTATCGTCCATCACGTGACACCAGTGACACCAAACCGCCGAAATCCGGAGGAGTATCGGCTTGTCCTCGCCTTGTGCGCGCGAGAACGCGTCGGGCCCCCATTCGAGCCATTGAACCGGTGAGGCGACGGCGCGTGAATCGAGCGGCATCAGGACTCCGTAAGCCTAAGAGAGAGAAGCTGTTGGCCGGATCGCCGGATCACCGACAGCCTTGGCCGGCCAAGAAGGCCGGGATTATACTGCGCTCGCCATGTCCAACCCACCGACCGCTGAACCGACTCCGGCCACGCGCGACACCGAGACGATCGACCCAGCTACGGCCGAGCTTGAAACCAACCCGTTTGCCGCCGTCAATCACTATTTCGACATCGGGGCTACCGCGGCCGGCGTGTCGGAGGACTTCCGGTTGTTGCTCAAGACGCCATATCGTGAGATGCGAGTCGAGGTGCCGGTGAGGATGGACGACGGGAAGCTCGAGGTATTCATCGGTTATCGCGTGCAACACAACGGCGCTCGCGGACCGTACAAGGGGGGCATCCGGTATCACCAGGACGCGGACCTTAGCGAAATCCGGGCGTTGGCCTCGCTGATGACGTGGAAGACGGCCATCGTCGATGTCCCTTTCGGTGGCGCGAAAGGCGGCATTCAAGTCGACCCGCGGGGAATGAGCCAGCGCGAGCTGCGCGACATGACGCGCCGTTACACATCGCATATCTCCTACATCCTCGGAATCAACCGTGACATACCGGCGCCAGACATGAACACCAACGCGCAGATCATGGCGTGGATGATGGATGCATACGGCCAGCGCTATGGTCACACGCCGGGGATTGTTACCGGCAAGCCGATCCCGCTCGGGGGCTCGCCAGGTCGCGAGCAGGCGACCGCTCAGGGAGCCGCCTATGTGCTCGAGGCGGCAGCGAGCGATTGTGGTTTCGCGCTTGAGGGAGCACGAGTCGCGATCCAGGGTTTTGGCAATGTTGGCAGCTGGTCGGCTCGTATTCTGGACAAGATGGGGGCTACCATCGTGGCGGTTTCGGATGTCGACGGCGCGATCTTCAACGGCGACGGACTCGATATCCCGCGGTTGCTAAAGCACGTTGACGACACCGGCGGCGTGGCCGGGTTCCCGGACACCGACCAGGTGACCCAGGAGGAGCTACTGACATGTGAATGTGACATTCTCATGCCGGCCGCGATCGGTGGCGTGATCACGCCCGAAATCGCCGCTCGCGTCCGGGCAGGGGTCGTCGTCGAGGCAGCCAACCACCCGGTGACACCCGGTGGGGACGATGTTCTGAACGGGCGCGGAATCATCGTGCTGCCGGATCTGCTCGTCAACGCCGGCGGCGTGATCGTGTCGTACTTCGAGTGGGTTCAGAATATCCAGAGGTTCCACTGGTCGCTCGGCAAGGTGAACGAGGAGCTCAAACGATTCATAACCCTGGCCTGGCAGGACGTGTTCACCACCAACCAGGCAGAGCGGTTAACATATCGCAACGCCTCCTACATGATCGGGATCTCTCGCGTCATGGAAGCAACCCGCCTCCGAGGTTACGTCTAGCCGTCTGCTTTCTCGGAACCTCCAGCTAGCACTGTGCCCGGCGAGCTTTGGCTTCTCCCGGCTTGTCGTCGTCATCGCCGCGGTCGGCTTTGCGGCACCGGTTGGATCGCCAGACATCGTCGTATCGATCGGCGGGGAGGAATCCCGGCCACGGGATGACGACCGCCACCCCGCCGCCCTCGGCCAGAGCGATGGGTCGTTTCGGTTCTGGGGTACCCGCTCCGGGCAATGTCGCCAGCCGCGAGTTGACGAGTGACTCCGCTCGCGCGATCGCCAATCGCCTGGCATCGACAGCCGGTGTTCTGCGGCCGATCCCGGCAGGCTTGACGATCAACGGTTGGGTCGGTTCGGTTAGCGCGTTCAGCGTCGTTGGTGGAATCGTTCTTGTCACAGGAGCCGTAGGCGACATCGCAGGTTGAGGAATCTCGATCTTTGGTTGCACGGGTTGGGTCGGCAGCGGCGGTGCGTCATCGAATTGCTGACCCGTGGGTTCTGACTCGGTCCGACGAGGTTGGCTCACAATCGACGGGATGGGAAACCACTCGTCCTCGTCGGTTGACCTGACGTACTCTCTTGACACGGGGATGGAAAGCGTCAGCAAGGCCACGACGTGGATCGCTGTCGCAGCCAGTATGGCGAGCTTGAAAGGCCGTCCCCACCATGCATCGATGTCTGGTTTCACGCACCCTCCTCGGGCCGCTTACACCTGGCGTCGACGAAGGGTTCGGACCGCTGTACTCCTGGCGCTAATCAGATCCGGCGGGCGAAAGCGTCCACGTCGAGCCTCCAAACCCGCTCGCCGCAGAAACGTGTTCCCTCGGGGCAGATCGGTCGCTGGCCAGCGCGGAAACGGATCGTGCAGGGTGGGGCCAGATGACGTCCGATTCTCGGATTGACCAGGGCCACCTGTTGGGCCTCTTCGAGTGACGCCTGCCAAATCTCCTCCTGCGCGTTGTAGCACAGACGCATCGTGTGCTTGTGCCACAAGTTGAGCAGGTTCGCCGATTCGGTGAACCGGATGGCGACCGCGTTTGGCAGCAGGTACTCGGCGAACTCCGTCGAAGCCCCGGCCGCGCGCACCGCGATGATGTCCTCCCACGTTCGCTCCATGCTCTCTCGGTAGGCCGCCTCGACACGAGTGTCTTCGAGCACCAACCGTGGAACGATGTAGTCCGGGTCGCCGGAGACGTGGGCAGTGAGCGCGGGTCGCGAACCGGGTGTCATGCGGTGGCGTTGGTCTTGTGAGTCACCGGCGTGTGAGAGCCGTTTCCGAAACGTGTAGTGGGGGTGGAAAAGGGCTCGTGTGAGCTTGGCATGCGTGGTCAGATTGAGCGCCTCACCAAGCAACGGATTGAGTTGCGGATCGAGCGCCAGACTGATCGCTTCGTTATCGGAGAGGGCGGCCTTGGGCTCGCCGAAAACCTCACGCACGGCATCGGCCAGCACCTCCTCGTTGCGCGCACCGTAGTCGACCAAATGGGCCACCTTGCCATCCAACTCTCGGTCGAACTCACTTCGAAACGTCCGCCGTCGCTCGCCGTCACCATTGCGGGTGCTCAAAAAGCTGTGCTCAGGAGTGGTGTCCAGCGGAAGCGGTTCCTCCAGGATCGTCTCGTACGCCGGGTCGTACTCCAGCAATGCATCAACCATCGCGCCGACGACGAGCTTGGTTTCCGACGTTGTGTCTACTTGCTCGCAGATCCGAGCGTAACGCAGCAGCGTGATCCCGCTGACGGTGTGATACAGGTAGGCGAACGTCGCTACCGGCAACACGTATCGCGCTATCTCCTGCGCTCGCTTCTGGATCTCCTTGGCGTACTTCTCAGGGTGTGCTCTTCGGCCTGGGAATCGCTCGTAGTAGGCATCCTCGGTCACCGGCGTCAACAACTCGATCAGCTCCCGGTACTCTTTCATCTGCCGTTCGATCGCCGATCGATATCGGGATCGGGCTTCCCCTCTCAACGGCGGTACAGCGACGTTTCCCGGCTTCACCTCCACGTACCGTTGACTCACCTGCTCGCTGTTGTAAAACGGGTGACTGTGCAGGAAACTCCAGATGAAGTGGCGGCTGACGTTGGCGAGCGAGAACTGAAACTGAGCGTGTTGCAGTGTGGTGTGATGGCCGGCTTGATACAGACTCTTTGCCAGCCCGATCCACCGGTCGTTGATTTCGACGTCGGGGATGATCCCCTTGGAGCTGTAGCACGTTCGCGCCGTCGCGAGAAAGTTGGCGAACGGCGCCTCGAACGCTTTGGTAAGGCGGACCTCGGGCGCTGGTGAGAGGAAGAGGGTCGGCTGGTTCACGTCTCCATGCTGGCTGCCTCAGGTCCGGATGAGTTGGCCCCGCGGCCCTTTCGGAACTGGCCGTCGATCGAGAATGGGCCCGGACCGAGCACGATGACGCCGATCAGCATCACGATCAGCGCGAGACTGTACTCGTAACC
>JBDHFX010000049.1:0-11845 GCA_039590215.1 Gemmatimonadota bacterium
AATGCGTGTCGGTCGAGATCGTCCCGTCTTCAGACTGCCTGTCATGCGGGCAAATATCGCCCTAGAGCGTGCCGCCGACACGACCCATTTGGATAACAGTACGATCGATCGGCTTCCGATCGGGATAACGGAAGAACGGGCGTGTCACGGTGAACTTCACCAATTCACCATCTGCGTTGAGCATGAGTCCGGTAAACATCCGCTGCGGCCCTGCCTCTGGAATCTCCATCTCGTGATCCATAAACACCTTGTGCACAAACGGCAGGTAGAACTCGCGGACTGAATCGAAAGGCTCATCCGTGGCCCAAATCTGTTCTCCGAGCCGAACCTCGAAAAGCGCCTCGGACTCACCGTGAGCGGTCCATGCACGCCGCATCGATGATTTGAGCTCAATCGCCTCTTCGGCGTCAGGGTATCGGGGAACGCCAAGCACCCGCGCACCTTTGAAAGCGGCGACAGCGGCGGCCTCTGGAGAGGGACCGTGAGTTTGGGCCACCGCCGTGTCCGCCGCTTCGAGCGATGGCTCGGCCCGCCCACAGCCAGAGACCAGGACAGCCACGGCTGTTACAGAGATGAGCGACACACACCATCGGGGTCGAGGGATTCTCTTCATTCTCCCGATCCAACGTCAGAGAGGCGGCAAGTAATTCCCGCCCATGGGATGCCCGGAATACATGGACGCACTGGCGCGTCCTTAGGGCAGACCCGGGAATCAATACCCTCACAGGAGAACTCAGGATGGACTTGCCAAGAGCCACACAGAATGCCGCGATCGTTGCCACATTCGGCTTGCTCACATGGGGTTGTAGTCAGGCGGAGTCGACGACGCCGGCGATCAACAGCGATCATTCGAGTATCAGCACCACGACCGCCGTCGATCAAATCAGCGACGGGGAGATCGTGGGTCAGGTCGTCGACGTTTCGTGCTACCTGGCCCAAGGCCTCAAGGGCGATTCTCACCGCCAGTGCGCAGAAATCTGCGCCAACAACTTGAACATCCCCCTCAACATCATGGATGATGATGGTCACCTGTGGCAGCTAGTCGATGATGACATGCCCGGGAAGGACCAAAATCCAACGGTTGTTCAGTACGCGGAGCAGCGTGTACGGGCGAGCGGAACCCTGATCGAGAAGGGACCCAACCGAGCGATCATCGTGCGCAACGTCGAGCTGGTCGAGGGTACCGCGAATCTCGCGGCACTCGAGAATTCCGTGGACCCCAAGCTGGGGCGCGAGTTCAACGCATCGAAATCAGCTGCTAATCCCTGTGAAGGAGCCAACCCATGCGCCGGGGCCAACCCATGCGGTGGTAACCCCTGCGGCGGCAATTAGCTACGTGAGTCCACCGCGAACCGGTTCAGGAGTCACAGCGCTTCTCGGATTGCTTCTGATCATCGGTCACAGCGCAGTCAACGGACAGGAGCTGAACGGGTTCGACGTGTCGTCGAGCGCGATTCCTGTCGATGAGATCATGAGCGGGGGGCCACCACGCGACGGCATCCCCGCTCTCACCAACCCCGCGTTCGAACCCGTGGACGACGTCGAGTGGCTGCGTCCTCAAGATCGTCTCCTGGCGCTGAAGCGGGGCGACGAGGCGAAGGCGTACCCGCTGCGCATACTGAACTGGCACGAGATCGTCAACGACGAGCTTGCTGGTGAGCCAATCGTAGTCACCTACTGCCCGTTGTGCGGCACCGGCATGGCGTTCGATCCCCACGTCGGCGATCAGCGGCTCGAGTTCGGTGTGTCAGGGCTTCTCTACAACTCGGATGTACTCATGTATGATCGCCAAACCGAGAGTCTGTGGTCACAGATTGAACGCAAGGCGGTAACCGGCGCGCTGAGGGGCGAGCGATTGGAACTTGAGCCGCTGGTGCACACCACCTGGGCCCATTGGCGCGAGCAGAACCTGAATGGGCTGGTCCTCTCCCGGGATACCGGTCATCGGCGTGACTACGAGAGCGATCCGTATTTGAGCTACGCAAGCAGCCAACGGACGATGTTCCCAGTGAATCATCGTGACGACCGACTGCAGGCGAAGTCGGTGGTGCTTGGAATCACGCAGGGTGAATCAGCGGTCGCGTTCCCGCTCGAGCGATTGCTCGATCAACCGCGACCGATTCGGGAGGTCGTCGGGAGTGAAGAACTTTTCGTGTACTACATCCCCGAGACCGAAACTGTCTTCGCCACGACACTCGAGGGTGACCTCGTTCCGGCCACACTCGCCTACTGGTTCGCGTGGGGCGCTTTTCATCCCGACACGGCTCTCTGGGAGCCCGGGTCACAAGCCGACTGACACCAGTTCATAGCTCGATCTTGACAATCCGCCCCCGAGTCTTAGAATGAACTCGTCTAGGAAGTGCAACTAGGGTTTCTGCCAGTTCTGGTCGATCATTGGTGGATCCGAGCGTTGCAGGCCCGGGCTCGGCCTGGGTTACACCACGGGGTACAAAAGACCGGGGTGGAGGGTTCCTAGCCTCTGCCGCGGTTTTTTTGTTGTGGTTTGATCACGTCAAGAATCCAACCATAGCCTGCCGGGAGTCGATATGGATCGCGATCAGGTCCTCTCCACCGTTGAGGAGCACAAGGTCAAGTACATCTACCTTTGGTTTACCGACGTTCTCGGATTTCTGAAGAGCTTCGCCATAACGCTTCATGAGCTGGAAACAGCACTCGACGAAGGGATGGGTTTCGACGGGTCGTCGATCGAGGGGTTCACGAGAATCCAGGAAAGCGACATGATCGCCAAGCCAGACCCCTCTACGTTCCAGATCTTGCCGTGGCAAACCGATGGTCAAACTGTTGCGCGGATGATTTGCGACGTTCAGACACCCGATCTCAAGCCATACGATGGCGATCCCCGTTACGTGCTGCAGCGCGTCCTGGAGAAGGCAGGAAAGATGGGGTTCGACTTCTATGTCGGTCCCGAACTCGAGTACTTCTACTTCCCCTCCGACAGCGACCCCACGCCGATGGACAAGGGTGGCTACTTCGATCTGTTACCGCTCGATGAAGGCAACGATCTTCGAAAAGAGACGATTCAGAAGCTCGAGCGGATGGGGATCCACGTCGAGTACAGCCACCACGAGGTAGCCCCTGGTCAGCACGAGATCGATCTGCGCTACGCGGAAGCGCTTCGGATGGCTGACATCGTTCAGACGTACAAGACAGTCGTCAAAAGAACCGCCTATGAGCATGGACTCTACGCGACGTTCATGCCAAAACCGATCATGGGCGAGAACGGCAGCGGAATGCACTGTCACCAATCGCTATTCAAGGGGAACAGCAACGCATTCTTTGATTCGAGCTCCGAGTTTCACCTCTCTGACACCGCCCGCCATTACATCGCGGGTGTGCTCCACCACGCTGGGGAGTTTGCCGCGGTGACCAACCAGTGGGTGAACTCATACAAGCGCCTCGTTCCCGGATATGAGGCTCCGATCTACATCTCTTGGGCAAATGCCAATCGATCGGCGATGGTTCGTGTGCCCAACATCAAACCGGGTAAAGAAAAGTCGACCCGTATCGAGCTTCGCATGCCAGACCCCGCGTGTAATCCCTACCTGGCGTTCGCTTGCATGTTGGCCGCGGGACTGAGGGGTATCGAGCAGCGCATGGAGCCGCCGGATCCGGTCGAGAACGTCAATATCTACGAGATGACCAACGACGAGCGCATCGGGCTTGACATCGCGGCGTTGCCGGAGGACCTCGGTGAGGCGATCCGCATGACGAGCGAAAGCGAGCTCATGTGCGAGACACTAGGCGAGCATATCTTCGACCAGTTCCTCCGCAACAAGCGCATCATCTGGCAAGAAGCCCGGTCCCACGTTAGTCGAGCCGAGGTGGAGTACTACCTACCGATTCTGTAGATGGAGTTGGTCAATCTGAGACTAGCGAAACTCCTTCATCAGTTCCGCTAACTCTTCTCGGCCAGGGCACAACTCTCCAAACGGCAAATCGACCAGTGGCGTCTCAACGGTCTTCTTAAGAGCGAGGTAATCACTTGACTCGGGATCCAGAAACAGGAGCCCAGTCACGATCTCACCTGCCTGGTGCCGCTCACCCAGGTAAGCCGTCACGGCATCGCGATCCGTGGGATCATACGCTTCAGGCACCTTCCGAAAGCGCACCACACCACCACCGTGAACCGTGACGTCGATCGTGTTCCCTTCACTGTACTCGGCCTGGATCTGTTTCCGCATCGGAACAAAGTCAGCGTCCACGGCTTCGTGATAGTGCTGACGTGTATAGAGGTAGCTCTTGGTCGATCCCTCGTGGTCATTGAAAGTGACGCACGGCGAGATCACATCGACGAGGGCGAATCCGGGGTGCGCCAACCCCGCCTTCAGGATCGGCACGAGTTGCGGCTTGTCTCCGGAGAAGCTGCGGGCGACAAAGGTCCCACCCATGCCGAGCGCCAGTGCCACCGGGTCCATCGGGGCAAGGGGGTTGCGGTCGCCGCGCTTGGACAGCGATCCCACGTCCGCCGAGGCCGAGAACTGTCCCTTCGTCAACCCATATACACCGTTGTTTTCGATGATGTAGAGCATATTGATGTTCCGCCGGATCGCGTGGCATAACTGACCCAGTCCGATCGAGAGCGAATCACCGTCGCCGGAAATCCCCACGTAAACCAAGTCACGGTTGGCAGCGTTTGCACCGGTCGCGAGCGATGGCATTCGCCCGTGAACGGAATTGAAACCGTGCGCTTGGTTGAGGAAATATGCCGTCGTCTTGGACGAACAACCGATGCCACTCAACTTGGCCACTCGGTGAGGCTCGATCGCCAACTCGAAGAACGCCTCAATAAGTGCTGCGGTCACAGAATCGTGGCCGCACCCGGCGCACAACGTCGACATCACGCCTTCATAATCGCGGGTCGTAAGGCCTAGTTCGTTGGTTGGTAGGCCAGGGTGTCGAACTTCAGGTTTGGCGATAAATGTCATGTCCTGACACCCTCCAACTCCTTCATCACACCGGCCACAACTTGATCAGCAGTCATTGGGAAACCACCATAATAGCGAATCGACCGCATACGGTGCTCTGGGACGCCGGTCTCGAGCATCAGCAGACGCCTCAACTGACCATCGCGGTTCATCTCGACGACAACCAGCTGTTCGTGTGCTTCCAAGAACTCTTTGACCGCCGCACTGAACGGAAAGGACCGAACTCGGAGCAAGCTGGCCGAAACACCCTCTTGGGCTAGCCGATCGATCGCCTCCCGCACTGCGGCGGCACAGCTCCCGATCGTTATGATCCCGAGGTTGGAACCCGGCGCCAAGTCAATGATGGGCTCTGGAAGATGCTCCGCCGCGAGTTCGAACTTGCGCGTCAGCCGATCAACGACGTCGACATACTCCTCTGCATCCTCCGTGTAGCGACCGTATCGATCGTGTCCCGAACCTCGTGCGAAGTAAGCGCCCTTTGGATGCGTTCCAGGCAACGTCCGCGCACACACACCATCTCCGTCAACATCGAGATAGCGGTAGAAGGTCTCGAGTTGTTGGAGTTCCTCAGAGCTCAGGATCTTGCCCCGATCAGGCTGATACTCGTCGTGCCATTCAAAGCGCTCGCACATCCAGTCATTCATTCCAATGTCGAGGTCAGATACGACGAAAACCGGTGTTTGATATCGATCAGCTAGGTCAAACGCGTTCACGGTCAACTCAAAGCATTCACGGGGGTCGGCAGGAAATAGCGCGATATGCTTCGTATCGCCGTGTGAAGCGTAGACCACTAGTTGGAGGTCCCCCTGCTGTGTTCGGGTGGGCATTCCGGTCGAGGGGCCGGTTCGCTGGATGTTAAAAAAGACCGCCGGTACCTCGGTGTAATATGCCAAGCCGATGAACTCGCTCATCAGAGAGATCCCCGGCCCGCTTGTCGGCGTGAATGCCCTCGCTCCCATCCACCCCGCTCCGATCGCGACTCCGGCGGCTGCTAGCTCGTCCTCTGCTTGCACCACGCAGTATCGCCTCTCGCCGCTCTCTCCGTTCTCACGGTAACGCTCACAGAACCGGAGAAACGCATCCATCAACGAGGTTGCTGGAGTGATGGGATACCACGCGCCAACGGTCGCACCAGCGTAAACGCACCCGAGCGCGGCAGCGGTGTTACCATCGATCATAATCGCATCGCGCGTAGCATCCATCTTCTCCAGTCGAACCGGAAGTGGACACTCGACGTTCTCCCTGGCAAACTCGAATCCAAGCCGGATCGCGTGCAGGTTCGAGTCCATGAGGTGTTCCTTCTTGCCAAACCGTTCACGAAGCATCGTGTCCACAACGTCGAGGTCGACCTCGATGAGCGCGGCCAGGACGCCCACATACGCGATGTTCTTCATCAGGATCCGCTCCCTGGCACCCTCGAAGTTTTCGTTGCACATCCTGGCGAGTGGCACGCCCAAAAAAGTGATGTCGTCCCTCGAAAGCGCCGTGTCGAGCGGCCACGAGGAGTCGTAAACCAGGTAGCCTCCTGGTCGCACTTCGGCGACATCCCGGCCGTAACTCTCTGCGTTCATCGCTACGACTATATCGAACTCTCGAACGCGTGCCGTGTAACCGTGTCGATCGACACGAATCTCGTACCACGTAGGCAAGCCTTGAATGTTGGATGGGAAGACGTTCTTCCCCGACACCGGGATCCCCATCCGGAAGATCGCCTGCATCAGGAGGCCGTTAGCGCTCGCCGAACCCGTCCCGTTCACAGTGGCGAGTTTGATCGCGAGCTGATTGACTTTGATTACGCCGTCGCCGCGCACGCAGACCGGCCGGCATAGGGTAGGAGCAACTCAAACTGTCGCATGTCCCAAGCCGCGGTAGGACAACGCTCCGCACAGAGTCCGCAGTGTACACAGATGTCCTCATCCTTGACCATTACGCGTCCGGTGTGTGGCAACGCGCCTGAGACGTAGAGATCCTGATCGATGTTCTCCGCCGGAGCAGTGAGACGTTGCCGGAGATCTTCCTCTTCTCCGTCGGGAGTGATCGTCAGACAGTCAACTGGACATACATCGATGCAGGCGTCGCACTCAATGCAGAGAGGATCAGTGAAGTGGGTCTGCACATCACAGTTGAGACAGCGCTCGACCTCAGTCAATGTCTGCTCGAGATCAAAACCCATTTCGACCTCGATATCGAGCCCCTCGAATCGGTGACCCAGGTCCACGTGCCGCATGCGCACCCGTTCTGACGGGTCGTAGTCATTGCTGTAGCTCCACTCGTGGAGCCCCATTTTCGTACTCGCCAGGTTCATCCCCTCGGGCGGGCGATCGGATACGGGAGCCCCTTGGCAGTAGTTGTGAATCGAGATCGCCGCTCCGTGTCCGTGAGCGACAGCCCAGATGATGTTCTCTGGGCCCCAAGCCGCGTCACCACCGACGAAAACACCCTCACGGGTTGTCTGGAACGTCACCCGGTCGACAATCGGCATATCCCACTCATTAAACTCGATGCCAATGTCACGCTCGATCCACGGGAATGCAGTTTCCTGACCAATCGCCAGAATCACCTCATCACAAGGGATGTCTACAACATCCAGAACTTCTTTCCTCAATCTTCCGTCAGCTTGCTTGTGCCAGTCAACGATTTCGAACCGCATCCCCCGGACTTCCCCATCTTCGATAAAGAACCGCTCTGGCGAGTGATTCTCCAGAACCTGGATCTGTTCCTCCTCCGCGTCTTCGAGCTCCCAATCGGAGGCTTTGAAAAGGGGCCGGGGCTTTCTAGCCATGACTTTGACATCGGTCCCGCCGATTCGTTTCGAGGTTCGGCAGCAATCCATCGCCGTGTTACCGGCGCCAATGATCAGCACCCGTTCGTCAACAGAGTCGATATGACCGAAGGCTACCGATTCCAGCCAATCGATACCGATATGGATCTTGTCGGAGTCGTATCGGCCTGGGATCTCGAGGTTCTTGCCTCGTGGCGCGCCAGAGCCGACGAACACAGCGTCATACCCCTCGGACAGGAGCTCATCCATGCTCGTAATCGGCGTGTTGTACCGGATATCCACTCCCATATCGAGGATCATGTTGATCTCTTCATCGAGCACCTCGACGGGCAGCCGGAACTGAGGGATGTTCGTCCACATTAGGCCGCCGGCACGATCGAAGCGCTCAAAGATGACCACTTCATAACCAAGTGGTAGGAGGTCGTTCGCAACCGTCAATGAAGCGGGGCCAGCACCCACGCAGGCGATCTTGAACCCGTTCTTTCGTTTTGGGATCTCAGGCAGACGATGCGTGACCTCACCCTTGAGATCCGATGCCACTCGCTTCAAGCGACAGATCGCCACCGGTTTGCCGTCGACTCTGGTACGCCGGCAGACTGGCTCGCATGGCCGGTCACAGGTTCTTCCCAGGATGCCCGGGAAGACATTCGACTCGCGATTCAGCATATACGCGTCTGAGTACCGTCCCTGCCCGATCATACGGATGTACTCGGGCACGTTGGTGTGTGCCGGGCACCCCCATTGGCAATCGACGACCTTGTGGTAGTAGGCCGGGTTTGTAACGTCAGTAGGTCGCATAACTTGGTTCAAAAGCTAAGACTTCCAGCCGCTCGGTCGCCACCGATCACAACCATCCGGGCATGCATTTTGCTACGATCCACGATGTTGGAGGCGGGCCGCGACCCGGCCTTGGCAGAGCGATCACGATGGAGTCACCTGTATGGAAACCAGCTTTGTTCCGGTCTTCTTCTTGTGCCTGGCGATTCTCGCTGTTCTGCGGACCTCTTGGATATCCTCGCTCGCGGACCGCAGGGCACGCCGCGCAGTCCGATGGATCCGATCCAACCACCCGGACGCCTGGGACCGTCACGGGGGTTGGCCGGTTCAATTGAACCTTTGGCCACGCGCGACGCTGACGGTCTTAATTCGCGAGCTTGACGCTAGCGATCCAGATCTAAGACAGCAGCTCGAGCCCGTTAGGCAACTCAGACGTCGCTTCTGGTTCTCATTTGCTATCGGGGTGGCTTCGGTGACCACGCTGGTGATGTGGATCAAGGACTATTAGAGCACGCGCTGGCTGGAATCTCGTAGCAGACAAAAGGAAGGGGCGCGAACGGGATGCCATTCGCGCCCCTCTGTCCTGATCTGAGATCAGTTACTCGTCGGCTTGCGCCACCATCTCTCTCGCGTCGTCACGAACGTACGATAAGGCGAAGTTCAACTGGTTGAAGTTCGCGGCCTGCTCCGCCATTTCGTCCGAGGCCGCCTGATCACCCTTCCCCTGGTATGCTTCAGCCATTGCATACAAGACCCTCGGATCTTGCTGGTTGGCGTGAGAAAAGTGCTCGAGTGCGCCTTCGTTGTCGCCCTCTGCTAGAGCAACGCGACCCAGAAGTTCATGGTTCTGGCGCATCTCGAATGGTACCTGGTGCGCCTGCACGGCCTCGTGATAGGCGCCAGCATGCGTTTTGGCGGACTGCAGATCTCCGGTTGCCAACCCGATCAATGCAGCTGTGTAGTGATGATTCCGGCGGGTCGCTTCCTTGACCTCTTCGGGGATATCAGCGTATGCCACCTCATCAACTGCTTTCTGGAAAAGCGCACTCGCTTCATCCGCATTGCCCGTGTCCAGCAACATTCGTCCCATCAAGTTGTAGTCGTTGGACATGGCCAAGTGATCATCGTTCGCTTCGGCGATCTCAAAACGCTTGTGCATGACCTCCATCGCCGTGCTACGGTCACCATCGTACATGTGGGATGCAGCCATCCACATTAGCGCCTGGCGGCGGATGCCGTCCGTTTCCGCGACCTCGTACATCTCGTGGAGCGTCTCGCGCGCAGCATCGGTGTCGTCCATGAACATTTGATTGTTCGCTATGCCAGCGTACGAGAACTGAAAGCTCGGGTCTGCTTCAAGTGCCTTCTTGTACTGCACTATCGATTCTTCGAAACGCCCCATCTTCATTAGGAGCTCCGCGTATGAGTCGTGCGGATTGGGCTCGCCAGGCAGCACCTCGATGTATTTTTGGAAAGCCGCTTCGGCTGCTTCGTAGTTGCCGAGTGAGCGGTTTGCGTAGCCGAGCAGGTTGTAGGCTGGTGAAAATTCGGGGTTGATCTCGGTCGCGTGAGAATAATGCTTGATCGCCGCCTCGTAGTTCTGTCGACCGAAGTACAAGCCCGCCAGCAACTGATGCGCTCGCTCGTCGCCGGGGAAACTGCCAACCAACTCCTTGTAGAGTTCTAACTGTTTCTCAGGGTCACCCTTTACGCCCGCATCCAGACCGACGATCATCAGGCGTTCTCCTCCTGACGTGCGGTCCACGAGCGAAACAGCTTTCTCCAGGTTCTCAAAGAACTCGTCGTTAGAACCGGCAGCATTGGCCAATCCAAAGTAGGCCAGCGCAAAGTCGGGATCCGTGGCGATCGCCTCTCGGTAGACCGGCCGTGCATCCGCCGCGTGCAGCTTTTCGGCGAGGCTACGCGCCTTCAAGAAAAGTACGCGCGCTTCATCAGAATCGGTGGTAATCGCCACCTTCCCTTCTTGGTGGCCGGCGTGGTCCTTGGCACCGTAAGCCTGCGCGTGAGCCAGGCTTGGTAAGGCCAGCGCGACCAACAAGAGGGCAAACATGGACCTCTTCCTCATCGAAGGAACTCCTTTCGCCCGTCGCATGGAGTCGGCATGCGATCCCGACGACGGACCCAATCGTGTTGTTTTCTGGCGAGTGTGATCAGGACTGGCAGGGCGAGCAACAAGCAGGCTGGAATACTCGACCACCAAATACCGGCCAGTCTCAGTACTTGAGAATGACGCCGTACAGGCTAGATGCGTTCAGTGTTTTGTGCCAGGCTGGCCCGCGGGGCGACCCGAGAGGCTGGACTACAGCCCCGAACTGCGTGGAATGGATCGAATCTTAGGCTGGTGCGCTACAACTTCTGGGGCGCGGGCGCGCTGTCCTTCCATGGGCTCGTCGATCGGCTTGCTTATGATCTCGCTTCCGTCCTTTACCACTTTCTCCAGGAACACCGGAACGAGTTCTGGATCAAACTGGATGCCCGCGAACTTCCGGAACTCCCCTTTGACAAACTCGATATCAAGCGCCTCTCGGTATACACGGCTGGTTGTCATCGCATCAAAGGCATCTGCCAGCAGGATAATCCTTGCGCCGAAGGGGATCTCTTCCTCCCTCAGACCATGAGGGTAACCTGAGCCGTCCCAGTTCTCGTGATGGTGACGGATCATCTCCTCGATCTCACCCTTGAAGTAACTGACCTGGTTGGCCAAGTCCGCGCTCATCACTGGGTGCATCCGGATCAGCCGTCGCTCCTCCTCTGTCAGCTTCCCAGCCTTTCGCACTATACCAGTTAAATCGAGATTGATCTTACCGAGATCATGCAAGTAGGCCGCCAGCTCGATTCGCTCCGTCTTGGCCGGCGAGACGTTCAACGCGACACAGAGTTTTCGCGCGTAGTGGGCAACCCGATCCGAGTGACCTGCGGTGTAGGGGTCGTGCATCTCGATAATCTTCACCATCGTGCGCACAGTTTCGTTGTAAGTCCGCTTGAGGTCTAGGTATTGGCTGTAAGCCTGTCTGACCATAACGATCGGTAGCGTCAACAGGATCAGCCCAGTCACCCATAGCCCCTCATACGCGTATACGACGGCAAGGGCAAGCGGCGCAGATGTAAACTCGTATAAGAACGCCCATTGGTAGTTCCGTTGCCAAAACCTACTCGGAGACTCTCCGTAGAGGACCATAGAGCCGAAGCTCACAAGCCACGTATTCACAAGCCAATAGACGAGGACTGCGGTTGCAAACGCAAAGAAAAACCGACCGCTGGAGCTAAGACCGAGCGTTCCCGCCACTGCAAGAAACACAAGACTTCCGGATAGTGTGCT
>JBDHFX010000050.1:0-14442 GCA_039590215.1 Gemmatimonadota bacterium
CTTGTCTTTCGCTCCGGTCATGATGATCGCGGCGATGCTCGCCAATCCACTGCCCGCCCAGGATGCAGAGGAAGCCACATCCGAAAGCGTTACACCCGAACAAATCCTGGCTGGGAGCAACTTATTCAACGGCGGGAGCTGCGTTATTTGTCACGCGATTGCCGGTAAGGGAAGCGGGACACGAGCGCCGGATCTCTCCGATGTCGAGTGGCTCCACAGTCAGGGTGACCTAGACGGCATCCTGCAGACGATTCTATCCGGTGTTCCGCAGCAGAACATCAAGGCGGTCAAGCCCAGACCGTTCCCGATGAACCCGAAGGGTGGGTTGAACGTCAGCGATGAGCAACTCGCTTCCGTGGCGGCTTACGTGTGGTCGCTCAGTCAACCCGAGCCCCACGGATTCATTACCGAGCAGTGGCGATTCCTGGAGTTGGCCCGGGCCGGTCAGTTCGCGGAAGCGCGCGCAGTGTTCCAGGCAACACGGGAGAAGTACCCCGACAACCTGCTGGTGCCCGAGAACGGGATGAACGTGTTCGGCTACGAGTTCCTGGGAAGCGGTGACGTCGACGGCGCGATCGAAGTGTTCCAGCTCAACGTCGATCTGCATCCGGAAGCGTTCAATCCGTGGGACAGCCTGGCTGAGGCGTACATGACCAAGGGTGACAACGAGCACGCGATCGAGTCCTACCAGAAGTCGCTCGAGCTCAACCCCGAGAACACAAACGCGGTCGACAAGCTGAAAGAGCTCGGCGTGGAGTAGAGACGCCGCTCGGTCAGTCGGCGGGGCGGGTCAGCCTCTCGGTGATGAACGGGAAGACGACGCGCTCCAGCCGCTCGTGGATCTCCTCGCGGTGATCGCCGTCGTAGACGTCGAGGCGGTGGGGAATTCGCAGCTCGGCGAGCCGCTCCGAAAGGCGTCGGCTGCCGACCGGAATGTGTGAGAACTGGTCGCCGATGCCGTAGTCGAGGGCTAGCCCCTCGAGCGATGCCAGTGCCCGCCAACGCTCACCCAGGCGGTGGATTGGGAACCGCGCGCGGTACTCGCTGAAAGTCGGCTCCAGGACTACCCGTTCGTCGTTCAGAACGCCGAAGGGAAAGGCGACGAACATCGGCGGCGAGTGGGGCGCCGGCGAGAATGCGGTCAGGATCCCCATCGAACCGACGAGCCAGAAGTCCCTCGCCTCAGCGGCGACCCCGACCTCGTCCCAGCTTTCGAGTTCAGTGGCCCGACGCCAAACGTCGTTGCTCTGGCCGATATCCTCGATCGGCTCCAGGCAGCACGGGCTCATTGCGTAGGCGATCCCGAACACGTCGGGCCGCTCCATCGTCAGATGGATGGCACCATAGCCGCCCATCGAGTGGCCTGCGACCGCCCGTGCCTCGCGCCGTGCGTCGGTTCGGTATGCTTCGTCGATGTACCCGGTCAACTCGTCAGCGATGAACTCGGCCCAGCGGCCGCTGACCGGGGAGTCGCGGTAGAAGCCGCCGCCCAACCGGTTGCCACCGTCGGGCATGACGATGAGCGCGGGTGGAAGTCGGCCGCTGTCGATCAGGCGATCGACGATTGCCGGAACGCCAAAGTGATCAACCCAAACGTCAGGGCTGTCGAAGATGCCGTGCAGGAGGTAGACGACGGGGTAGCGCTCGTCGGCCTCCGGGTCGTAGCCCGCTGGTACGTAGACGAGCACGCGCTTCTCGGTCGCGTCATCGATCAGATTGCCGGCCAGCGATGGTGCGTTGACGACGTGAGCGTCGACACGCGATCCACGCCCAGTGGCGATCTGCGCATCGGCGTCAACGGGGACACCGAGAGCGAGCAGCGCACCAAGGACCAGCGACGTCAGAGGACTGGGGTGGTTTGAAATCATAGCCGTCCCTACGCAAGCCTGCGTGAGAGGTTTCAAGGCTCCACGTGACCCCTTCGCGGGCTCCGCGTCCGCGACAGGGTGACCCCGACCACGATCGCAGCAGCACCCAGCAACTGGAGCTGACCCGGGGTTTCACCGAGCGTCAGCCAGGCGATCCCCAGGGCGACAATGGGAATCGTGTTCGAGTAGAGCGCGGTGCGGGTGCTGCCCATGTGGCGCACGCCGTAGTACCAGAGCAGGTACGCGACCGCGATCGAGAAGGCACCACTGTACAGCAGCCCGCCCCACGACGCCCATGGAATGTCCGTCCACGTCTGGCTCGATAGCGACGGCACGCTGACCAAGACCAACCCCACGGTCCCGATCCATAGCGTCACCGAGGTCACCGGCAGCGCCCCGTAGCGGCGGACGAGCGGGCTCGAGCCCACGGTGTAGAGCGACCAGCCTATAGCGGCTGCCACCATCAATAAGTCGCCGCGGACCGTCGCCTGTCCAAACTCGACACGCGCGCTCCCCCACACGATGAGCCCGACGCCGACCAATGAAAGGATGACGCCGAACCACGTCTTGGTGCCGAGCCGCTCGTGTCCGAGCCAGGAAGACAAGACCGCTACGTATGCCGGCACCGTGCCTAGGATAAGCGCTGAGTTGCCAGCCAGGGTTCCGTCGATCCCGAGGATGAACAACACTTGGTAGACGGAGTTACCCAGCAGGCCGAGGCCGACCAGCACCGGCCACTCTGAGCGCTTGAAGCGCGGCAGACCAGCGCTATGCCGCAAGAACACCAACATCAACGCGGAGGCCAGAACAAACCGGGCGGCATTGAATGCCAGCGGCTCGAAATCGATCAGCGCCGAGCTGGGCACGGTCCTGAAACGGGTGGTGGGTTGTGCTCACGGCGGGTTAGGTTACTGAACCTCAACCCAACCGACCGCCAGTACAGGAGGGATGTCGATGACCGACGGCGCAAGTCGAAAGAGCCTGTTCGAGCGTTTTCTGAGTCTCTTCACCGATGTGCGACCCGGCGAAGGGATGCTGGTTCTGCTCATGGCGTTCGACGTTTTCCTCCTGCTGACCAGTTATTACCTGATCAAACCGGTTCGCGAAGCACTGATCCTGGCTGAAGGCGGCGCCGAGGCTAAGAGCTACTTGGTAGCCGCGATGGCGGTGCTGTTGTTCTTCTTGGTCGGTGGGTACGCGAAACTCGTCTCACGCTACGAGCGCACGCGGTTGATTACTGTAGTTACTTCCCTGTTCATCGCGTGTCTGATCATCTTCTGGGCGCTTAGCCGCACCGGGGTCCCGTATCTGGGTTACGCCTTCTTTATCTGGGTCGGGATCTTCAGCGTCATGGTCGTCGCCCAGTTCTGGTCGTACGCCAACGACGTCTACAACAACGAGGCCGGGAAACGGCTCTTCCCGTTGGTTGCATTCGGTGGTTCGTTTGGCGCGTTCGCCGGGGCGGGGATCGCAGAGCGGCTGCTCGAGTATTTCAGTGTGTTCGAGATGCTGTTGTGGGCGGCTGTGGTGCTCGCGGCGTGTATCGGTCTGACGATCATCATCTCGCGTCGGGTATGGGGTAAAGCAGCGCTCCAGGCTCGGCAACGGGAGATGACCGCCAAGCACGCGGCCAAGGCGGAGGAAGACAAACCGGCGGAGAAGGAAAGCCTTGGGTTCGATTTGCTGCTCAAGCATCGGTACCTGGGATACATCGCGCTCTTGATCCTGTTGCTGAATCTGGTCAACACGACCGGCGAGTACATCCTCGGCAAGTTGGTCGAGAACTACGGGGCCGAGCGCACCGAGCTAGCGGTCAACGAGGCAACACAGGCGGGCGTTACGTTGGCGTTTGGAAGCCGTGACTTCGGTGATCCGGCTACCGCCGACAATCAACGCGAGTACCAGCGGTCAGTGATCGGCTCGTTCTACGCCAACTTCTTCCTGTGGGTCAATCTGCTGGGGATGTTTATGCAGCTCTTCATCGTCAGCCGGTTGGTCAAGTACGGCGGGGTCCGAGCCGGCCTCTTGTGGCTGCCTATTGTGGCGTTAGGTACGTACGCGGTCATCTTCTTCCTGCCAGCGATCCGGTTCGCGCGGCTCGGCAAGACGTTCGAGAACGCCTCCGACTACTCGATCAACAAGACCACGATGCAGATGCTGTTCCTGCCGACTTCGCGCGACATCAAGTACAAGGCGAAGCAGGTGATCGACAGCTTCTTCCACCGCATCGGCGACGTGTTTTCGGCGGTAATCGTGTTCTTGGGAACGTCGGTCTTCGTGTTCGGGCCGCGGGGGTTTGCGGTATTCAACCTGTTCGTGATCATGGTCTGGCTCGTCGTCGTGTTGCAGATCGTGCGCGAGCATAAGGCGATCGAAGCCGGCCAGCGACCCGAGATCACCGGTGGTGCGGAAGAAGAGGCGCCGGCGGTGGCTGGATAGGGCGGCGAGAAGACAGTTCTACTGAAGCATTTCGCCGAACACGATCTCCTCGGCGGCGAGCACGAACGCCGTAGGCGGTAATCCGAGCGTCTTCCCGATCATGCGCGTGTAGTACTCGAGGAAGTCGTCACCTGGCTCTCGGAAGCCAAGCATGACCAGGTCGGCATTACGCGAGCTCTCGCGGAGGATTTCCTCGAACGGGCGGCCGTTGCCGACCAGCACTTCTGGCGTCGCTCCGGTCCGAATCCGGCGCGCGATCGTCTCCAGGTTGTTGCGGGCCCCCTGGGCAGCGGTGTCGTTCGGGACGACCATTTTCAGCCGCACCTCGGCACCCCTCCACGCCAAGCTGGTTTGCAGCAGGTAGGCCAGGATCACCATCAGCCCGCCGTTTCTCTTTAGCCCGCCCCACCATATATCGATCCGCCGATACATACCGAAGCCGCGATTCTCGGGGTCACGAACGATCACCACGTTGCGTCGCGCCTCGTGAAAGTGCGTGATCATCTCGCAATACCGATGGCGCTGGATTGGATCGGCGATATCTCCTATCATGACGGTGTTTGGCACCAGTGGGCCAAGGCCGTACGCTTCGACTAGCCGCTCGGCGCCCTCGAAATAGTTTGGTGCAGGAATGACACGAACCAGCGCCTGAACACCATGCCGGGCCAGGTACTCGTGGATGTTGACTGATATCGCCCGCCGGCGATCGGCGGGGGTGGAGTCGACCGGCACGACGGTCGCGACCGTCATGAGCGCTTTGTTGTGGGTGATCGCGTTGGCGAGGTCGATCAGGTGCCAGCGCCGCTTTGGCGCGCCTGAGAAGACGAGGATGTGCGGTCGCCAGTTCTTTGGACTCGGTTGGTCGGTGGGCGTGCCGATGCGCAGCAGACCGGCGCGCGCGACGGCCATCCAGATACCGCGCCGAACGTCGCCCCAGGTGGCCTTGATGTCGCGGCGCTCCAGCCAGATGAAAACCCCGATCACGAATACCGCCGCGATAAAGGTCGCCCAGGCGTTGATCAGCACCATGACGACGATGCATCCAATGGCGCCGTATAGCGAGAGCGACCAGTGAGTCTTGAACACAGGGCGGAACGAGGGGTTGCCGATAAAGCGCTCGAGGCCGGCAGCAATATTCAGCACGCCGTAGGTCGTGAGGAAGAACATCGTAAGAATTGGTGCGATCACGTTCAGGTTGCCGAAGTAGACCGCCACCAGTGCCAGCGCCAGCGTGAGGGCGGTTGCCGCGCGCGGCTCGTCGTCCGGGCCGCTCCCACGGCCGAGGTAGCGGAAGGGGCGCGGCAGTATGCCGTCCCGTGCGAGCGCCTGGAGCACGCGAGGTGCGCCTAGGATGCTGCCCACGGCGCTCGAGAGAGCGGCCCCCCAAAGTCCGAGCAGTATGGCGTCACCCCATAGCGAGATGCGACGCATGACGAGCGGGTCCTCGATGAGCGTGACCGGGTCGACTCGGCTGGCGAGAATGATTGGCAGCGTCATGTAGATAAACCACCCGGCACCGATGGCGGCCAGGGTACCCTTCGGGATCGATTTGGCGGGGTCCTTGAGATCGCCGGACATGTTGACCCCCGCCATGATGCCGGTAACGGCCGGGAAGAAAACCGCAAAGACGACCCAGAAGTCCTCCCGCGGTCGATCGGGCACGTCCCACATCTCGGTTGGTGCGTCCGGCAAGGGGCTCCCAAACGCCAGCGAGAACAGCGACAAGGCGATCAGGATCATGACGATGTACTGGGCGCGGATGGCGGCGCGAGCCGAGGTCAGCGCCAGCACGGCCACAAACAGGGTTGCCACCACGCCGACCGAGCGCGGGTCGAGGATCGGGAAGATGCCGACCAGACTTTCCGCGAATCCGACGGTGTAGAGCGCGACCGAAAGAGCTTGCGCGAGATACAGCGGGATCCCCACCGCGCCACCGGCCTCGATCCCGAGCGAACGGCTGATCATGTAATAGGCGCCGCCGGTCCTGACGGGTTGATCGGTGGCGATGGCGGCGATCGAAAGTGCCGTGAGGTAGGTAAGCAACGTCGCGAGCGTAACGATACCGAAGCTCGCGGTGAGCCCGACGTTGCCGACCATCCAGCCCGACCGCAGGTACATGAGGACGCCGAGGATCGTGAGAAGCGACGGCGTGAAGACCCCCGAGAACGTACCAAGCCCACGCTCCTCCGGAGCCTTGCTCCTGGTCGGCTTGATGGTGGGACGTCGGAGGGGGAGTGAGATCATGCCAGATCGCCGGGCATATCGGTCAGTAGCTAGGTTCGGGCTTCATGCCGCGGTCGGAACAAATGCAAGAAGCGATCCTCTTTCTATGCGTCGCTAACTCCGCCCGCAGCCAGATGGCCGAGGCGCTGGCGCGATCGATGACCAGGGGGGGCGTCGAGATCTATAGTGCCGGTTCCGAGCCAACCGTGGTAAACCCGCTCGCGATCCGCGCCATGGCCGAGATCGGGATCGATCTGTCGGGTCACCGTTCGAAATCGATCGATCAAGTGCCGCTGGCTCATGTCGGTACCGTCGTGACCTTGTGCTCGGAAGAAGTTTGCCCGGCGCTGCCCGGTGTCGAGCGTCACCATTGGCCACTCCCAGATCCGGCCGCGGTGACGGGAAGTGACGATGAGCGCTTGGCGGCTTTCCGTGGGGTGCGCGAAGAGATCCGCGTGCGATTGGAAGGGTCGCTCTCGACGCTCACCGGAAGCGCGGGATCCAGCGAGGCGTAGACTCGAGATACTGCTCGTAGCTCGATCCGAACCGACGCTTGAGCTCGGGCTCCTCGTAAAGGGTAACGAATAAGTGCATGACGAGTGAGAGCGCGGCCGCAAGCCCGAGCATTGCCGACGAGCGGTTAGCGAGACCAAACCCGAACAGGAGAGTAAGCGCTCCCATCAACATCGGGTTTCGCGTCCAACGGTACGGACCGACCGCGACGAACTCGCGCGGCGGATCGAATATCGCCGGTGTCCCGCGGCCACGGATGACAAACGTGCCGATGCAGGCCAACGCTAACGTCGCTCCTGCGACCATCAGCACCACACCTGGGAGCGGGGTCCACTGTGGCAGCGGTCCGCCGAGCTGCTGATCGATTCCGCGAGATTGCAGAGCGATCCAGCCTAAAGCGAGCACGAATGCGGATACATAGACCAGAGCTCTGAGTCCGATAAATAGTGGGCCCACCGCTCCACAGTCTTATCCTCCCCTACACGGTCGGCAACCGTGTGCCTGGACCGGGTGGTTGCCGCCGGCCGCGACGTTATCTAGGGTGTTACTCGCGTTCGGCCCGGTTTATGCTTGTTGGAGAACCGGCCCTCGATCCGCGGGGTCCATTGTAGCCAATCGCATCAGAAAGGATCGCACGAAGCGTGTCTCGTTACCGAATCATCCCGTTTCCCCGACCGCTAGCGCTGGCGTTCTCGCTGGTGTTGAGTGGGCCGGCGGTGCTCTCAGCACAGCAGCTCAATCCGTTCGACGAAGCTCAGCCGGTGGAAGACCCTCTTCCGTTGGCGATTGGCAACGCCTGGACCTACATCGGCGACGTCTGGTGGGCGCCACCCAATTCGCGAACGGTGTATCGAGAGAACGTCAAGTGGACGATGGAGGTCACCGACATTGTCGAGCGCGACGGGCTGCGCGCCGCGGTGATCAAGGGCCACCCGCAGGACCTCATGCTGTACGAGGAGGGCCGAGAGCAGGGCGACTACCTCTTGATCGCGACCGACAGCGGCAAGTACTACCTGCTGGATGGAGAGCGCGCCGAGGCCGCACTCGATCAGGTCCGGGATCTTAGCGACCCGCTGATCGACCTGGTCGACGAACCAGACCTCATGCTCGATCTGCCGCTTTTCGTCGGCAAACGCTTCTGCTCTGCCAGGCAGTTGCTTCGACCCGACAAGCTCAACTGTTGGACGGTGTCCGACGAGCAGATCACGACGCTGCCTGGAATCGCGGGTGTGATCGCGACCGACGAAACCACATCGTACCTGCTGACACACAGGACCAGCAGCAACCACGCGATCTGGAGTTTCGTTCCCGGGGTCGGGTTCACGTCGTTCTCGTTTGGCACTCGCGGTGAGCCGTCGGCGGTCGAGCTCTTGCTATACAAGATCAACCTGCAGACTGAGGCTGACGACTCAATGGCCAGGGACGAGAACCCCGAGGAGTCGGCTGCCGGGCCGACGACCGGCCTGCCTCAGTAGGGGTAAACCCCACTTCCTGCCGGGGGTAATACCCCACTTACTGCCGCTCCCCGAAGCGCTAAACTTAGGGAAATCGCAGATCCGCTCACATCGCATACGAGGATCAGGAGCCGGGATGAACATCGACGATTTCATGGAGTGGGTTGTTCGGCGCAGCGACGCCGAGCCGGAGTTCCACCAGGCGGTACGGGAGTTCGCCGAGAACGTGATCCCGTTTGTAAATGAGAATCCGAAATACAAGAAACCCCGCATCCTAGAGCGAATGACCGAGCCGGATCGGGTCATCATGTTTCGCGTCGCGTGGGAATCCGACGACGGCGTCTTTCACGTCAATCGCGGTTATCGAGTTCAGTTCAACAACGCCATCGGGCCCTACAAGGGTGGACTGCGGTTCGACCCGTCGGTCAACCTGAGCATCCTCAAGTTCCTGGGGTTCGAGCAGTGTTTCAAGAACAGCTTGACGACGTTACCGATGGGCGGTGGCAAGGGCGGCGCCGACTTCGATCCCAAGGGTCGGTCGGACCACGAGATCATGCGCTTCTGCCAATCGTTCATGAGCGGGCTCTTTCGGTACATCGGAGAGGACGTCGACGTTCCGGCTGGTGACATCGGTGTGGGAGGGCGCGAGATCGGGTACCTGTTCGGGCAGTACAAGCGGCTTCGCAACGAGTTCACCGGAGCGATAACTGGCAAGGGTACGGCTTACGGTGGGAGTCGATTGCGCCCGGAGGCGACCGGGTACGGCTGCGTCTACTTCGCGAACGAAATGCTCAAGGCCCAGGATGATGGGCTTGAGGGGAAGACATGCGTTGTGTCCGGCTCGGGGAACGTCGCGCAGTACGCCGCCGAGAAGCTCGTCGAGCTAGGCGCCAAGGTGGTCACGCTGTCCGATCGCACCGGGTTCATCTATGAGCCGGATGGGTTCACGAAAGAGCGATTGGATTGGGTGATCGACCTCAAGACGAACCGGCACGGCGGCCTCGATGAGTACGCGAAGGAGTTTGGCAGCGAGTACCACCCTGACGAGAAAGTCTGGGGTGTCTCGTGCGATCTCGCGTTTCCATGCGCGACACAGAACGAGATCCAGCTACCGGATGCCAAGGAGTTGGTGAGCAACGGCTGTCGGGTGGTCGCAGAAGGTGCGAACATGCCGGTCCACTATGACGCCGCGGACGTAATTGCGGCCTCCGGGGTCATGCTTGCACCGGGCAAAGCGGCCAACGCTGGTGGGGTCGCGATCTCGGGTCTCGAGATGACTCAGAACGCGATCCGGATGAGCTGGACCCGCGAGGAGATCGATCAACGCCTGCAGAAGATCATGCGCGGGATTCACGAGCAGTGCATCGAATACGGTCGGGACAATGGCCACATCGACTATGTGAAGGGCGCCAACGTGGCTGGCTTTATCAAGGTCGCCGACGCGATGCTCGCCTACGGGGTGCTGTAGGGACCCTGTAGCCGCGTGCCCGCTCGGCGGCTAGAACACAGGCCGCGGCTCCGGCGGCACCAGCTCGACGATCCACAGCCCCGAGTTCGGGTCCGACGCGAAAACGGCCCCCTTGTGGGGTTGCGCACCCCAGGTATCGGTGGTGTTGGGGGTCGTCCCCTCGGCATCCTCGGTCATGTACCAGCCGATCTCACGGCCCTGTCGGTAGAGATCGCCACGCAGCTCGCCCGAGATGTCGAGCACGCGTAGGCCGGCCTGGTAATAGCCGATATACAGCTTGTCGTCCTCGGCCCACATGTTGTGAGCGCCGGCCTCGGGGACGCGGTAGTAACCGACCTCGACGGGGCGGCGTACATCCGAAACGTCGACCACGTGGATGTATCCACGTGGACCGTTCAAACACTCTGCACAGCCAAAGATCTCGTCGCCGGCGAAGACGTAATTGCCATAGCGAACCGCGTGATGCGTGTTCCCGTACGTCTCGCCATCGTTCCCGAGTTGATACTGATACTTGTGCTGCGCGACGAATTGTGGGTCAGTCGGCGTGCCCCCGGTGACACCGTTGCCGACGTCCAGGATTACCACCCCATCGTCCCAATAGCTGAGATAGGCTAGGCCATCCTCGATGTTGACGTCGTGCAACCACTTGTTCTGTTTGTCGAGACCCCAGCGGCCGACCCGACGTGGGTTCTCCGGATCGGAGATATCGACGATGTGAAGGTCGGCGGTGCCGTAATGCACGGCATACACGAGGTCGCCCTCGATCCATACGTTGTGAACGCCGCCGGTCAGGCCGTCGGTGAAGTGCGTGATCCGCGTCGGGTGTGCGGGATCGGCGATGTCGAGGAGGGTGATTCCGTTTCTCCGATTGGCAGCGTTCTCGCTCGTAACCACGGCCAGAGAGGCGTCGGCATTGATCTTGACGTCGTTGACGCGGCGACCGTCGAATGCCAGCGAGTCGGTGATCACTGGCTGGCCCGGATCGGTCACATCCCAGGCGTACATGAGATTTCCCGAGTACGTGCCGGTGTAGGCGTAATCGCGGCCGTCCTGCCCTTCAAAAACCCACAGGTCAGTGGTCGATTGACCGGCCGGGGCAACGCCGTGTGCGACGAGCCGGACGGCGTGTCGTGGCGCGCGAGGAGTGGCGACGAGCTCGGCGATCGCGCTGTGCGAACCGACGCTGGCCATCACGCGATGGAGCCCTGCTTCATAGGCGACGAACGCACCGTCCGCGTCGACGAACGCCCGGTCGTGCGCGTGCCCGGAGCCCGGCAGCAGCGTCCACTCGGTTGGCAAGTCACGGAGGTTACGGCCGCGGTCGTCGGTGGCTACCACCGATAAGTGAATGACGTCCCCGACCTGTACGGTCTGTGAGTCGGGTTCGAGCTCGAGCCCACGCACGGGGTCTTGCTCAACCCGCATCGACAGCGACGCCGCGACGTTACCCACGCTCGCGGTCACTCGAGCATCGCCGGAGGTCACACCGATCGCCAAACCACCGGGTGTGACGCGAAGGATCGTTGGATCGAAGGACTCCCACTCAGGTTCGACATCGTTCCGCGGAGCACCGCCTGCCGACGCGGTCGCGGTAAGGGTCGTTCGCGTACCGACGAAAAGCGTTGGTTGCGGTTCGATCTCGAGTTGATCGACTGGAGCTGGGGTGACGTAGACGCGAATGAACCCGAAGACATCATCGAACCCCGGCCCGTCCCTCCGAGAGCGCCTGACCCTGGCGCTTATCAGCTCCTCGCCCGGGACGACGCCGAGCACCTCAGAGGTTTCCGGATCGTACCAAGCGCCGCTGCCGCGTGAAGTAACACGCATCATGATGTCATCGAGCGCGTTGCCATCGTCGTCTACCGCAGTGATCTCAACAGGCGCGCGCTCACCGACTTGGACCGTGATCGCCTCCGGCGACATTTGCAGCTTGGCCACCGCCTCCTCGGGATATGTTTGAGCAAGAGCTCGGGTCGTTGCCACCGCCGATAGTCCGATGGCAATAACGAGCGCGCACATGACTGGCGAGGTCGAATAGGCGGGCATGAGAAAACCTCCGCGTTGCATACCTATGCCCCTCCGCTCGACGCGCCGTGGCTCGGCGGACAGTCGTCGCGGCTAGCGGTCTCCGCATCGGCGATAAGCTGCTTCAAGTTGGTCGGGATCGGGTGGCTCTTCATGAGCTTCGCCATGTACACCACGTTGTGTGCCATGTAGCGGGCCGTCTTGTTGGTATACATGTGCTTGTCGCCGCCGGCCTCGATGTAGCTCGGTCCAGGGCCGGCATCGCCGACCCAGTAGCAATCTGAGTTTGGCGGCACCACGCATCCAAGGTGTGACAAGTTGAACAGCGTGTTCGCGGCGGCATCGTGAGCGCCGTCCTCGTTTCCGGTTACCACCACGCCCGCGATCTTGTTGTACAGCGGAAACTGACCCGTTTCGGGATCCCCCTCGACGTAGGTACCGTCGAGTCGCTCAATCACCAGTTGGGCCACCGCTGAACGCACGCCGAACCAGATCGGCGTACCGATGATGACGATGTCCGCCGCTCGGAGCTTGGCTAGGATTCCCGGCCACTCGTCACCCTCGCCCTCGTCGGAAGCAACGCCGAACGGGATGTTGTAGTCGACGATGCGGATAACTTCTGACTCGATGCCCATCGGCTTCATCAGATCGATGACCTTATCGATCAATGCCCGGGTGTTTGATACGGCGGGCGACTTCTTGAGCGTGCAATTCAAGATGACTGCTTTGAGATCCATACGATCGTCCCCGTTTAAGTTGTTTGTGGTCTACTGAGTAGCAGAGGTGCCGAAACGGTTGATGAAGAATTGAGCGTAGACCGCTGGCCATTCAGCGATGAATGCTTGATGGTGGTCCTTCCCGGTTTGCAAAAAGAGTTTCGCGAGTTCCGATTCGAGCATGTTCACGTCGATCTCCCTCTTGGTTCCGTCAGCCATGTAAAGGCTTGTTCGAGCTGTCCACGGCCGCCGGTTTCCACGATGTCCCCGTGACCGACGATTACGCGATCAAAGTCCCATGCCAGGATACGCGCTAAAGACGCACGCGCGGCGTTACGATCCGACATCCCGCGGCGCATCATCCGGCTGACACCGAGTCGATTGTAAACACCCAGCGCCCGGGCGGCGAGTTGGGTCAATAGTGGGCGGCTGGGTGGCAAGTTGAAACAAAGATCAGTCAGGATCAGGGTTCGACTAGCCCGATGGAAGAACACGATCTCAGTCGCGATCTTGTTGCCGTGAAACGCGGTTTGTTCGAGGTCGGTGATCCAGCGAGGGTCGGACTCGTCACCGACGGTTCCGGAAAATGACAGGTCCTCCCGCCGCTCTGGCAGTCCTGGTGAAGCGAGCAATTCAGCGGCTGGGTAGTTCTCTTGGTAGTGCTCCATGTACTTGTGGTGAAAGCGGTTAGGGGAGACCACGAAGCGCACCGGACCAATCGCATCGAGCTGTTCACGTAGGTCGGGAGTCAGGTGCGCGACGGAATGAAGCCATAGCTCGCCGCTGCTCAACAGCACCGCGGTCATTCGTCGACCGAAGTCGATGCCGGCGATTTTCATCGAGTGTTCGGCGACCCACATCCGTTCGTGCAGGCATCGAAACGCGACGTTTACGTCCCCCATGGCGGCTCGGTTCCCCTTGCGCTTTGTGCTCGAATGTTGTACGAAAAAGCGACCGGAGCGGATATCCCCAGTTCGCTCGCCCCCGTTGAAGAACGCTGCAGGCTACTCAAGACGACTCTTTTTCGGAGAACTACGAGATGGCAAAAGCAAAATCCAAGCGTAAGCCAAACCCGGCGTTCATGAAACCGATGAAGCCTGATGCCCACCTCGCGAAAGTCGTTGGCGCCGAGCCCAAGCCGCGGACCGAGGTGACGAAGAAACTCTGGGATTACATCAAGAAAAACAACCTTCAGAACCCGAAGAACAAAAGGAATATCGTCGCCGACGCCAATCTGAAGGCGGTGTTCGATGGCAAGGCCGAGGTCAGCATGTTCGAGATGACCAAGCTTGTAAACGGGCATATGAGCGACGCCTGACCAGAGCCACACAACAAATTTTTTCAGCGAGACCCGTCGGGACGCCGGCGGGTCTTTGCTTTATTGAGCTGGGCTGTCTTCCAGCGGCCACACGTTGTCCGACCGGTCGACGTCAGGGTAGTCGAGCTCCGGGTCCAGATCGATCCTCGCGATCGGTGCGCCGGAGCGTGTCGCGATGTGGGTGCGAACCGCGCCCTGAAGCCACACATCGACCGGCACTTCGTGTCGCTCGGTCGACCCATCCTCACGCGTAACGACGACGTCAACCGGCATCGGCACTAGACCCTCGTCGACGATCTCGATTTCAGCGCGACCCTCATCGAGGAGCCGCACTTCGCCGATTGCGTGATCGAGCGTCCACGTTTCCTGGTACCACGCCGACCAGAACCAATCGAGATCGCGGCCGGATACGTTTTCG
>JBDHFX010000051.1:0-18274 GCA_039590215.1 Gemmatimonadota bacterium
GAATGGTTCGCGATCGGTGAGGGCTTTCTTCACGTCCTCGACGACGTCGTAACGGTGCTCACACCGTTCGCCGAATCGGCGCAGGAGATCGATGTCGAGACCGCCCAACGGCTCGAGATCACGACCGCAGAGAACCCCCTCCTACAAGGCACGATCCTCGGCGAGGAGCAGCGGAAGCGACTCGCGAAGCTGCGCCAAGACATCGTCAAGAAGGCGCTTTAAGCCGACCCTGCACGGCCACGGGGGCGGCTTGTGGATAACTGTGGAAAATTGAGGATGGATCTCGGGACCTGTGCTATAAGTGCTTGTCTAATATAGACTTGCAGCAAAAGGGGCCGCTTGGGGCAGGTGCAAGCGTATGCACAACCGCGGCCCCTCAACCAATTCTCATTTCGACAGCGAACGGAGCACTGCTTGGTCGCCTTCGTCGTCCGGTTCTTTAGTCTTTGCGGCGGGCTTGGTGCTCTTCGGACCGACCTTGAGCTTCGCCTCGTCGGCCTCGGTGAACTCCATCTTGCAGTTGCCGGCGAAATAGACACCTGGCTCGATTACGAATGATCGCGTGATGACGTCGCCCTCCAACCGGGCACCCTTTTGCAGCTCCACTTGTTCAGTGCCCATGACCTCGCCCTTGAACCGGCCGGCGATGATCACCTCGCGCCCATACGCTTTGCCCTCCAGCGTGCCGGTTTGCCCAATCACCAGGGTGTCGCCGACCTCAAGGTCCCCGCGGAATGTGCCGTCGAGCCGCAAGGTGCCTTCCACCCGCGCCGTCCCCTCACAATCCACACCCGTTCCGAGCAGCGAGTTGAGGCCACCGTTTATCGTCTCTCGTTTGGTCATTCTCATTCCCTCCTAGTCGGAAATGGATTCGTCTCTGACGTGGGGGGTGCTCAACGCATGTACGGGGCCGGATCGATCGGCTCGCCTTGTTTCCGGACCTCGTAGTGCAGATGCGGCGCCGTCGATTGGCCCGTGTTCCCGCTGTAGGCAATCGTCTGCCCCCGCTCGACCGCCGCTCCAGCGCTAACCAATCGGTTGGCGTTATGCGCGTACATCGTTTCGTATCCATCGTCGTGATCGACGAGAAGGTACTCTCCCAAAACAGCGTCCGAACCGCTTTCACGGACCGTTCCGCCGGCTGTCACCACAACCGGTGTGTTGCTGGGCACGGCGATATCGACTCCCGAATGGCCCTCGGTGCTGTCGAACGGTGCGGTGATGAACCCTTTGGTCGCCAACGGCCATCCGGTCGGCGATTGAGGCTCGGCACTGCCCACCGGTAACACTTCAGCCGGTGGTTCTTCCGCTGCCAATCCCGCCATCGCCCGGATCTGGTCGTAGGCGCGCTCGGTGCGAGCCAGGTTCGTGGCGATATCACTGACCTTGGCGTTTTCTGCTTGCAGCCGAGCGTTCTCCCGCTCGAGAGCTACCGCTCGGCCGGCCCGCGACGCCACGCGCCCATACGACGCGATCCCAACGAGCGCGAGCACCAATACCGCACCCAACACCGCGGCCAGGACTCGCAGCCGGCGGTACGACAGCTTGAACTGCCGCACGTTGTGTTCGTCGTGCGGGACAATGAGCAGGGTCAGTTGCTTGTCCCTCATGCCGGTTTGGCGCCAAGTCTTTCGACCAGCCGGTGCAAGTCATCCAGCGAGTAAAACGCGACCTCGATTCTCCCTTTGCCTTCCTTCTCCAGGTGGATCTTGACCCGCGTCCCGAGCTGTCGCTGGAGCTCTTCCTCGAGCCGCGTGCGCTCCGCGGCGTCGCTCTCCGCGGCCCGCTTGCCCGCCGCCCGTTTGCTACCCGCAGCCCTGCCCTCGCGCTTCACGATCCGCTCGACCTGTCGCACCGAATACCCACCCTTGGCTGCCTTTCGGGCCAGCGGAACGATGCGCCGACGGTCCTTTACCCCAAGCAGGGCCCGACCGTGTCCGGCCGAGAGCGCGCCCTCTTTGATCATCGACTGCACTGCATCCGGCAGCTCCAGCAGCCTCAGGGCGTTCGTAACCGCCGGCCGGCTGCGGCCAACCTGTTCGCCTACCTGCGCCTGGGTCACGCCGAACTCGGACATGAGCCGTTCGTAGCCAATGGCCTCTTCGATCGCGTCGAGGTCCTCACGCTGGAGGTTCTCGATCAGCGCAATCTCCAACAACTCTCGATCGCCGACATCGCGAACGATCACCGGGACCGCCGAGAGACCAGCTTGCCGCGCGGCGCGCAGTCGCCGCTCTCCCGACACCAACATGTAGTCGCCCTCGGCTCTTGGTGTGACGATCAGCGGCTGAAGCACACCCTTGCGACCGATTGACTCCGCCAGCTCGGCGATCGAAGCGTCATCGAATGTCTGTCGCGGCTGGTAGCGGTTGGGCACGATCCGACCGACGTCGACCTCCAGCGTGCCGCCAAGCTGTTCGGCGCGTGTCGCCTCCAGGGCCGACTCCCCGAGGAGAGCTCCAAGCCCCTTGCCCAATCGTCGCTGCTGGGTCATCGCGCGATCAACTCCTCTGCGAGTTTCATGTAGCTCTCCGCGCCGACCGACAGAATGTCATAGAGGATAACCGGCTTGCCGAAGCTCGGTGCCTCCGACAGCCGGACGTTACGAGGGATGACAGTATCGTACACGCTTTCACCGAAGTACTCAACCGCCTCATCTTGAACCTGTCGTGCCAGGTTTAACCGCGAGTCGTACATCGTCAGCAGCACGCCCTCGATCGTGAGATTCCGGTTTAGCCGCTTCTGAACGATGCGGATCGTCCCCAATAATTGCGACAACCCCTCCAGCGCGTAGTACTCACACTGGATGGGGATCAACACCGAATCGACCGCCGTCAGCGCGTTCACCGTCAGCAGCCCGAGCGACGGCGGACAATCGACGAAGATGAATTCGTACTCGGCCCGTAAGTCGGTTAGTGCATCTCTCAGCCGATGCTCGCGACCGATCGCGCTAACCAGCTCTACCTCGGCGCCAAACAGATCAACCGTGGCGGGCACCACGTCGAGGTACTCCATTGAGGTCTGAACCACCACGTCTCGCAGTGCTGCGTCGTTGACGATTACGTCATAGACGCTTGAAGCGAGGGCCTCCTTGGCGATGCCAAGACCGCTCGAGGCGTTGCCCTGGGGATCGAGGTCGACCAACAGCGTGCGTCTCTCGGCCACCGCCAACGAGGCGGCGAGGTTGACGGCCGTTGTCGTTTTGCCGACCCCACCCTTCTGGTTGGCGATCGCGATCAGGCGGGCGGTGCGATTCTGCGGTTCGACCCCGCTCGGGGTCTCAGCGGCCCGAGTGGTGTCGGGAGGGGTGGGGGTCGGCTCTTCGGCCGCCACGGATGACGTTTCACGTGAAACATCCGCTCGTGTA
The DNA here is from genome assembly GCA_039590215.1 of Gemmatimonadota bacterium. Classification (GTDB taxonomy): domain Bacteria; phylum Gemmatimonadota; class Gemmatimonadetes; order JACCXV01; family JAHWKZ01; genus CAMYLR01. The sequence continues at coordinate 3,368 of JBDHFX010000051.1, forward strand.
TCGGCCCTGGTCACGGGCGGATCGTCCGCGAATGCCCGGTCTAACTCCTCCTCCAACCGGGCTCGCGCTTGCTCCGCGCTCGGTGGCCGGTCGTTTGTAGCGCGACTCATCGATATTCCGCCCCGGCACCAGATCTATGGTAGGCCGGAGTAATGGTTCGGTGTCGTACTATCCCTTGATTGCAGGCGTTGCCCATCTCCAAAACCAATCTGTCCCCGGCTCGGTCTCGACGCAACCTCACCCTGTCGCCGCCGCGGCCGCGTCACCATCCATATCACCCATACTATGCTTTAACCACCATTGCTGTACAAATGTCAGCAAATTTGACAGGGCGTAGTAGAGCACTAGCCCCGCCGCCAAGTTCAGGAATACAAAGGTCAGCACGATCGGCATCACGTATGTCATGGCGGCCATCTTCGGGTCGGTCGTGGTCATCTTCGACGAGGCGTAGATCGTGGCTCCCATGAAAACTGGAAGGATGTATAGCGGATCCGGTTGAGAGAGATCCCCCAACCACAAAAACGGTTGGCCCCGGAACTCGATCGTCGCCTGGAACACGAAGAACAGCGCGAACAGAATTGGCATCGGGATCAAGTTCGGCAAGCAACCACCCAGCGGGTTGACCTTCTTCTCCTTATAGAGCGCCATCGTCTCTTGCTGCATCTTCTGCGGATCCGCCTTGTACTGCTCCTTGATCCGCTGAAGCTCGGGTTGCAGCCCCTGCATCGCCCGGATCGAGCGATAGGACTTGGTCGTCAAGGGCCAAGTGATCACTCGGACCAACAACGCAAACACCATCAAGACAAGGCCGTAGCTGGGAATAAACTGATGCAGCCAGAGCATGATGCTCACGCACAGCTTGGCAAATGGGGTGATCATCCAGCGGATCCCGGACCACCCGTACTGGTTCACGTCGTCCAGGCCCTCATTGAGGCGTGACAACCGCTGGTACTCCTGCGGCCCCAGATACAACCGATAGCTCGCTCGCCCGCCCCGGATCTGCGACCCCACTGCCACGTCGACCCGGGGCAAGCTGTCGCTGGCATCTCCCCCCATGGTCGCAGCGCTCAGCGGCTCGGCCTCCGAGGCCGCCATCAGGACGACCAGGAAGTACTTGTTCCGAATCCCCGCCCAATCGACATCGCCCGCCAGCGCGAGCGCCTCGCCCTCGTCGACCTCCTTTGCCTGCCGGCTAACGATCTCCCCGTCGACCCGTGCCACCGCCCGAAGTTGGCCGTAGTCATCACGCCGGTTCTTCTCGTTCGACTCCAACCTCGGGCCAAGGCTCGTCACCAAGACCCCGTTGGCCCGGGAGCCAAAATCCAGCTCGTAATCGATCACATATCCGGACGGGTCGAAGCGGTAGGTCTGAGTCACGGCGCGTTCCCCCGATCGGTACTCGAGGGTCAGGTCCCTGGGGGGGTCACCGGCAGCCAGTTGGATGAGCGTATCGCTAGCCGCGAATCGGTAATCGCTCAACGCCAGACGATCCGTGCCCAGATCCGCTGCGCGCCGCAGGAAGCTCGCCGCCTCGGGAACCAGCTGGACCGGCCCAGGGTTGGTGAAGGAGGGGTAGCGGCTGAGCTCGATCGCCTTCATCGAGCCCCCCTGGGGGTCGATCACCGCGCGATACAGGGGTGTCTCAACGATCACTGGCGTGGGGAGCGGTTCGCCAGCCAGCAATTCATTATCGATCGCCTGTGGTGCCTGCGGAAGCGTGGGGGGCGCCTGGGCCTGGATCGGTGGCGGCGGCGCGGCCGCTTCGGCCGGTATCTCTTCGGCCGGGGGTGCCTCCTCGGGCGGTGTCAGTCGAGAGTACCACCACTGGGAAAAGGCCAAGACCACGGCCATCAGCAGGAACGCGAGCAGAACTCGTCGTTGGTCGTTCACCGGCGGCCCTCTTCATTGCAACGCCGCGGCACCGGATCGACCCCACCGGGCCGCCACGGATGACACCTGATCAACCGGCGCGCTGCCAGCCAGGTGCCGCGGGCGACGCCATGGATCTCGATCGCTTCAATCGCGTACGCTGAGCAGGTGGGGTGGTAACGGCACGACGCCGGCGTCCACGCGGACAGCACTTGATAAGCCCGTATCGGCAATACTACCAACGACTTCACGGTTGCTCTCCGATATCCCCGAGCAGCTCCATCAATGCGGCCTCCAACCCCTTGAAATCGAGCTCATAAGCCGCCGGCCGAGCGCGTACGAGGTAGTCTCGCGCCAACGGATCGGCGAGCACGCTGGCCCGCATCAACTCCTTGAGCCGACGCCGCAGACGGTTCCGCTGAACGGCTGTGTGCCCGAATTTCGGGGTGATACACGTCCCGCGGGAACGATCCTCGGTAGCCGGCCGCCAGAACAACTCCAGCGCCTCGCCTCGCACGCGCTGGCCTCCCAGCAACGACAGGATCTCGCGACGCGTGGTAATCCGACGAACCCGCGGGATCTGGCCCACCAAGTTCCCCACGCTGTGAAGGATTCTTGACGCCGCCTAGCGCCGTTTCCGGCCGAACTCCGCTGAAACGCTGAGCTTGGCGCGACCTCTCCGGCGCCGCCGGGCGAGGATCTTGCGACCGTTTCGCGACTTCATGCGGGCGCGAAAACCGTGCTTATTGCGACGCTTTCTGCGGCTTGGCTGATACGTTCGCTTCATAGGAATTCGCCTCGAAATGGCAACCGCATGGGCGGTCGCGATGAATCGTGAAAACGGCCAGCAAATATAGATGGCTGTTGGAAAGCGTCAACAGAAACTCCCAACGCCAAAAGACGCCAAAAGTTTTTTCTCGTTTCGGTTGACACTCGACATGCTCCCGGCTACTATGAAAATCCTCTCGACGCCGCGGCAATTGTTGTTTCATACATTCCTTCCAATTCCAGCTGAGCGGAGACGTTGCAGTCGAGCGAACTCACCGCGCCTGAAGTCTGGTCTCAGATTCTCGGCCAGGCCTCCAAGGTCATCAACCCTCAGACCTTCCGAACATGGTTTGAGCCCACTGAGGCAGTGGCTCTATCCAGTGATGAGCTTCTGGTCGTGGTAAAAAACCAGTTCGCCGTTGATTACATCGGCGGTCAATACGGGGGTGTGCTTTCGCAGATCGCCGGGTCGCTCTTCGACCGCCAGCTCAAGATGTCCTTCCAGTCGCTCGAGGAAGAAGCCGCTGGCCATGTCGCGGATCGACCGCGGCCCGCAGATGCCAGTCGGCCAGGCGATCGCAGAATCGGCGCAAAGCCGTCCCGCGGATCGGTCAACCTGGGGTTACCGCTCAACCCCCGTTACACGTTTGACACGTTCGTGGTCGGCAACTCCAACCAGTGGGCCCATGCGGCGTCGCTCGCGGTGGCCGAGCAACCCGCTCAAACCTACAACCCGTTGTTCATCTACGGCGGGGTCGGACTCGGCAAAACGCACCTCATGCAGGCGATCGGAAACACCGCCCTGGCGTTCGATAGACTCGAGCGGGTCTGCTACCTTTCGGCTGAGACATTCATGAATCAGATGATCGAGGCTCTGCAGTTCGGAAAGACACTCGACTTCCGCAACAAGTACCGAAAAATGGACCTGTTGCTCATCGACGACGTCCAGTTTCTGCAGGGAAAGGACGCCACGCAGGAGGAGTTTTTTCACACCTTCAATGCGCTCTACGACGCTCACAAGCAAATCGTCGTTACCAGCGATCGACCGCCAAAAGAGATTCCGACGCTTGAGGAACGTCTAGTCTCGCGTTTCGAATGGGGTCTCGTGGTCGATATTCAGCCACCCGATCTCGAAACCCGGATCGCGATCCTACAACACAAGGCGGAACGAAGCAGCCTGGATATTCCTCAAGATGTGCTCTTGTTCATCGCCAAGAACGTGAAGTCAAACGTTCGTGAGCTAGAGGGCTCGCTAATTCGGTTGATGGCACACTCGAGCCTCAGCGATTCCGATATTTCGATCGAGTTAGCCGAGGAAGTACTAAAGAACATCCTGACAACGGAAACCGTTCGAGTAACTGTCGATCGTATTCAGAATGAAGTTGCCACCGAGTACGGCGTCACTGTTGAGGGACTAAAGTCTCGAAAGCGAACCAAGACCCTCACTGTCCCGAGACAGATTGCGATGCTTCTTTGTCGTCAGCTAACCGATCTTCCGTTGGTCGAGATCGGTCAAGCGTTTGGCGGGCGTGATCACACGACAGTCATTCACGCCTGCGACAAAGTAGAGAACGAGATCAAAGGCAGTCGAACTATTCGCATGCGGATCGAACAACTACGCGACCGGATTGCATCGTAAGTGGATGTTGGAACACCCGGGGAAAGCGTGGGGATCGTCTGGGGGTGATGTGAAACTTTTATGGACTTCCCCATCCGATACAATACTATCCACACCACAATCAGGTTGGTAAGTCAAGAATTATAACCGTGAAACACCTTATTCTATTTGGGGTTTCGAACCATAGCGACGTGTGTTTCCACAAATTAACCGTCCCTATTTCTACTACTTATTCTAGTTCAAACTAGAAGAAGAAAAGAACTTACTTGGGGATAATCGCAATCGGTCGGAGGTAACAGTATGCAATTCACTATTGGCCAAGCAGAGTTTTTGGATACGCTAAGTGCAGTTTCGAATATCGTTCCGACTCGGACACCGCTTCCAATCATAGGCAACTTGATGCTCGTCGCGGATAGTGACGCGCTGCAAATCTCGGCGACTGATCTTGATATCTCGGTTACCATGAGTATTGCTGCCAGTGTCGACAAGCCTGGAACGATAACCCTCCCGGCAAAGAAGTTGACTGACATGATCAGGGCGTTGCCAGCCAGCCCAGTACGAGTCAAAGGAAAAAACGAGCACGTCACAATCGAGTGCGAGAGCAGTCACTTCAAGATTCACGGGCTACCTGCCGATGATTTTCCGAGTTTCCCAGATCTGGAATTCGACACTGGCCTTATGGTCACTGCTGGGACGGTTGAAAAACTAGCAGCACATACGCGCTTCGCGGCGTCGACCGAGGATACGCGGCCAATCCTAAATGGTGTTCTTTGGGAACTTCAAGATGAAAAGATGCAGATGGTGGCTACAAACGGTCATCGGCTCGCTCGGTACATCATGTCGGTGTCCAATGGCAACGGTGGGTCCTCGAAGAGCGTAATCATCGCGCCGAAAGCTCTAGCTCAAGTCGGACGGATCTTTGCACCCGATGATGAGTTGAAGATCGCGATGGATGATCGGCAAATCGGTTTCAAGGGCGAGAGCGGTGTCGTTTTCAGCCGGCTTATTGAAGGACCATACCCGAACTACGAGCAAGTCATTCCGGTGGACAATGACAAGCTCGCACGCGCCGACAAGGAGCGGCTCATGGCGGCGCTTCGGAGAATGGCGGTCATGGCGAGCGATCAGACACATCGCGTTCGCCTGTCACTCGATGAAGATACAATGCGATTTCACGTCTCGACGCCGGACGTGGGCGAGGCGAGCGATGAGATTCCGATCACATACGAGGGTGATCCGATCGATATCGGGTTCAATGCAAACTATCTGTTAGAAGTCCTCCGCTACGTTGATACCGACGAAGTCGAGATCACCTTCAAGGCCCCCGAAAGAGCCGCGATCTTACGTCCGACGGGTGAAGATCAAGACACCTATTTGTGTCTCGTGATGCCCCTCCGGCTGCAGGAATAATCGCTCGTCACGTATTGCCCGAAGTCCTTGCGAGAGCTAATTTTAAGGGTGTTTCAGGGTAACCGTGACGGAGCCGCCTGGTGCGGCTGACTGAGGTCGGTCTCGACCACTTCCGAAATCTGGCTTCCGTGACCCTCGAGGTGTCCCCCGCCGGAGCTGTTTTGGTGGGTTCCAACGGGCAGGGGAAGAGCAATTTTCTCGAGGCGATCCACTACCTCGCTCGCTTCCGGTCATTCCGCGGTACGAAGCACGCGGACTCGATCGCCTTTGGTGCCGAGCATTTTCGGGTCGAAGGACGGGTGGTTTGTGGAACGGGTCAAAGTCGGATGGTGGCGGTAGCAGCCGATCGCCGGACACGACGGGTTTCGCTCGACGGGCAGGCGATCGCTCGCTCGGAGGACGCGGCTGGTTCTGTGCTCGCTGTGCTTCTGGCCCCGGCTGATCTGGCGATCATCGGTGGCGCGCCAGACCAGCGTCGGCGATATCTCGACGGTTTGTTGACCTCGACGTCGCGACGGTACGCGCGGGCGCTACCGGTGTATGAACGGGCCCTGCGGCAGCGCAACGAGTTGCTGCGGACCTGGCCCCCAGTTGCCGGGCCCGAGCTTGCATCGTGGGACGAGACGTTGATCGATACCGGTCTGCCGATCGTCCTCGCGCGGGCGGCGATCGCTGGGCAGTTGGCGCACCGTTTCGCGGATGTCGGCGCCCACGTGGCGGGACCTAATGGGCGGTTGGGGTATGAGCTCGAGTATCGGCCTTCGGTTCCGGTTCCCGCCGACTCCATGTCGGACGGCGAAAGCGTCGTTGCCAGCTGGCGAGAGGCGCTGACCGAGAGCCGCGATCGGGATCAGCGTCAGGGCTGGACCACGGTCGGTCCGCATCGTGATGAGCTCGTTGCCAGGCTAGGGGGCCGACGGCTGGCACAGTTTGGGTCGCAGGGTGAGCAGCGGACGGCGGCGATCGCGCTTCGGCTCGCCGAAGCAGAGTTGCTTGAGAACGAAAGAGGACACCGTCCGATTTTGCTCCTCGACGACGTATTCTCGGAGCTGGATGAGGAACGGGCCGACCGCCTGCTGGACTGGCTTGGCGATTGCCACCAGAGGTTTGTAACGACGCCACGACCGCTGCCACAACTGGGGAACGGTCTGACGCAGTGGCACGTCGACGGTGGGCGGATCGCACCTCGCCCGGCAGCCGCGTGACGTGAGCAAGCGGGCGCGACCCGCGCGTCGGATCGGCGGCGTCTTGGACACCGTGTTGGACAACCTGGGCGTGGCGTCTGCAGTCGAGCAGCACGCTGTCTTTCGCGAATGGGAGTCCCGCGTTGGACGTGAGATCGCACGCGCGGCCCAGCCGCACCGCGTGGACGGAGAAACGTTGCTAGTGAACGTCACCAACTCTGCTTGGATGAGCGAGTTGTCGCTGCGTCAGAACGAGTTGTTGGAGCGACTGAACAGGGGTCGCAGACGGACTTGCGTAAAACGATTGATCTTTCGAATGGATCCGAGAGCGAAGGGATAACAGGGATGGCAAAAACCAAGGTCAAACCGGGGACCGCAAAAACGAACCGCAAGCAAAACGCCCGAAACTCTGACGCCGCGCGCGAATACGGTGCCGACAAGATCCAGGTGCTGCAGGGCTTGGAGGCGGTTCGCAAGCGACCCGGGATGTACATCGGTTCCACCGGGGCGCGCGGTCTTCACCACCTCGTTTATGAGGTTGTCGACAACGCAGTCGACGAGGCGATGGCCGGCTACTGTGACGAGATCTCGGTAATGATCAGCGCGGATAGCGAAGTGCGGGTCGAGGACAACGGTCGCGGCTTCCCGGTCGATATCCATCCAACCGAAAAGAAACCCGGCGTCGAGGTCGCCATGACGACGCTGCACGCAGGAGGGAAGTTCGACCACAACTCATACAAGGTTTCGGGCGGCCTACACGGCGTTGGTGTGTCGGTTGTCAACGCGCTAAGCGAGTGGCTGGAAGTGGAGGTCATGCGCGACGGCAAGCGGTATCACCAACGGTACGAACGTGGAAACAAGGCCAGCGAACTGAACATCGTTGGCGACACCGATGACACCGGGACGATCGTTCGTTTTCGACCCGATCCCGAGATCTTCCCGGACCTGGACTATCAGTACGACACCCTGGTTTCTCGTCTCCGCGAGCTGGCGTTTCTGAATGCCGGAGTTCGAATCACGATTGTCGATGAACGAGAGGAGAAGACGAAAGACGGTGAGTTCCAGTACGACGGCGGCTTAGTTGAGTTTGTCAAATATCTGAATCGGAACAAGAAGGCGATTCATAGCAAGTCGATGACAGTCAACACGACGCGTGACGAGGTAGAGGTGGAGTGTGCGATTCAGTACAACGAATCGTACACGGAAACGCTGTTGACTTTTGTCAACAACATCAACACCTCCGGCTTCAAAGCCGCGCTCACTCGAACACTGAATGCCTACGCGCACGATCGGAACCTGTTTAAGAAGGCTGAGTTCTCTCTCAGCGGTGACGATGTTCGTGAGGGATTGACGGCAGTGCTATCGGTGAAGGTCATGGAGCCGCAGTTCGAGGGTCAGACCAAGACGAAGCTCGGCAACTCCGAAGTGAGGGGTATCGTCGAAGCGGCGATGAACGAAGCGCTGGGCTCATGGCTCGAGGAGAACCCCCCGGCGGCCCGATCACTCATCACAAAGGCGATGCAGGCCGCCCGGGCACGCGAGGCGGCACGCAAGGCCCGGGACCTAACGCGGAAGAAATCCGGACTGGACACTGGTGTTCTCCCGGGCAAGCTCGCGGACTGTTCGATCGACGACCCGAGCTTGTCCGAGCTGTACCTCGTGGAGGGTGACAGCGCCGGTGGCAGCGCCAAGATGGGTCGCGACCGCAACTACCAGGCGATCCTGCCGCTTCGGGGCAAGATCCTGAACACGATCAAGGCGCGCGTCGACAAGGTCCTCTCGAACGAGGAAATCCGGACCATCATCACGGCCATCGGAACCGGGTTCGGCGAAGACGAGTTCAAGCTTGACGACGCCCGGTACAACAAAATCATCATCATGTGCGACGCGGACGTCGACGGGGCCCACATCCGGACCTTGTTATTGACGTTTTTCTTCCGGTGGATGAAAGAGTTGATCGAGGCCGAGCGCATTTATATCGCGCAACCGCCGCTGTATCGCGTGTGGAAGGGGAAGAAGGAGTTCTACGCCTATGATGACGCCGAACGCGACCGCGCGGTCGAGCGGCTCGGTGGAAACGGGGTCAATGTCCAGCGTTACAAGGGATTGGGTGAAATGAACCCGGATCAGCTCTGGAAGACGACGATGGATCCGGCATCGAGGACGATTCAGAAAGTGACAATGGAAGACGAGACTCTGGTCAGCGAGTTATTTGACGAGCTCATGGGGGAGGAAGTCGAGCCGCGGAAGAAATTCATAAAAGAGTACGCCCGTTTTGTCCGCAACCTCGATGTCTAGACCAGTGAATGCGACGACGATCGATAACGATAGGGACGAGGTAACCGCAAATGGCTGTTGAACCGAGAGAGACGGTCGTAACCCGGTACATCGCTGATGAGCTGAAGGAATCGTTCCTCGATTATTCGATGAGCGTGATCGTGGCTCGAGCGTTGCCCGATGTACGCGACGGGCTGAAGCCGGTCCACCGCCGCATCCTGTACTCGATGTCAGAGCTCGGGTTGGCGCCCAACCGGCCCTACAAGAAGAGCGCGACGGTTGTCGGAGACGTGCTCGGCAAGTATCACCCGCATGGGGACGGGGCCGTCTACGATGCGATGGTGCGCATGGTACAGCCTTTCTCGTTGCGCTATCCGCTACTTGACGGCCAGGGCAATTACGGCTCGGTAGACGGTGATCCGGCAGCGGCTTATCGGTACACCGAGATCCGCTTGGCGTCGGTGGCGACAGAGTTGCTGGGGGATATCGAGAAAAACACCGTCGACTTCGCCCCCAATTTCGACGACCGACTCAAAGAACCATCGGTCCTCCCGTCGAAGCTGCCCAACCTGCTCATCAATGGCGCCAGCGGCATCGCCGTTGGCATGGCGACGAACATCCCGCCCCACAATCTGCGAGAGGTGGTCGCCGCGACGTGCGCGTTGATCGACGATCCGGAGATCGACCTCGACGGACTCATGGAACACGTCCATGGCCCTGATTTCCCAACCGCCGGATTCATCCGAGGCCGCGCCGGGATTCGCGCGGCATACGAAACCGGCCGTGGCAAAATTGCGATGCGCGCGAGGGCGGTGACAGAAACGAAAGCCAACGGTCGCGAGGCGATCGTTATTACCGAGATCCCCTACCAGATCAACAAAACCAAGTTGATCGAGCAGATCGTCGGCTTGGTGCGGCGGAAGCGGGTCGAGGGGATCTCAGATCTGAGAGACGAGTCCGATCGCGATGGGATGCGCGTCGTGGTCGAGCTCAAGAAGGACATCTACCCCGAGGTCGTACTCAACAATCTCTACAAATCGACCCAGATGGAATGGACGTTCGGGATCATCAACCTGGCGCTCGTTGACAACGTGCCCAAGGAGATGGGGCTCAAGGAGATGCTCGAGCGCTTCGTCGCCCATCGTCACGACGTCGTGGTGCGGCGGGCTGAATACGAGTTGGAGGAAGCGGAGTCCCGGGCCCACATCCTCGAAGGCCTGAGAATAGCGCTCGAGAACATTGACGAAGTCGTGCAGCTGATCAAATCGGCGGACGACACCGAATCCGCACGATTGGCGCTGATGGAGCAGTTTGGCTTGAGCGAGCGCCAGGCCCAGGCGATCCTCGACATGCGACTAGCACGGTTGACCGGGCTTGAGCGCGACAAGCTGGAGGAAGAGTACCAGGCCTTGTTGGAGATAGTCGCTCGGCTCAAGGAGCTGCTCGGGTCCAAGCGGTTGCGTATGCAGTTGATCAAAGACGAGCTCACAGAGCTGTCCGACAAATACGGCGACGAACGGCGGACCGAGATCCTCGCCGGTGGTGCTGATCTATCGATGGAGGATCTGATCGCCGAAGAGGACATGGTCGTGACGATTAGCCACACCGGTTACATCAAGCGCATCGCCGCGACAACATACCGGCGCCAGCGGCGCGGTGGGCGCGGAGTAACCGGGATGGGTACGAAGGAAGACGACTGGATCGAGCGATTGTACGTGGCCACCACACATGACTACTTGCTGGTGCTGACTGAGCGTGGCCAGTGTCATTGGCTGAAGGTGTACGATATCCCTCAGGCCGGTCGAGTCAGTCGCGGGAGGCCGATCGTCAACCTGCTGGAGCTTGATCGCGGTGATCAGGTGGCCGGCGTGATTAGCGTCCGTGAGTTTGACGACGATCATCACGTTGTAATGGCGACTGCGAGCGGAATCATAAAGAAAACGGTGCTCTCGGCATATGGTAATCCGCGTCGAGGGGGCATCATCGCGATCAAGATCGACGACGACGACCGTCTGATCGATGCCCAGCTCACCGACGGGACCAATGACGTGATACTGGCCACCAAGAAGGGGCAGGCGATTCGATTCTCGGAAGAAGAAGTTCGCGATATGGGTCGTGCGACCCGTGGAGTGAAGGGGATCACACTGCAAGGCAAGGACGACGGTGTGCTCGGCATGGTGGTCGTTCGAAATGAGAATAACGCGCTGATGGCGGTTACCGAGAACGGTTCCGGCAAGCGGACGCGGATCGCGGATTATCGAGTCACCCATCGCGGCGGCAAGGGCATCAAAACCCTCAAGCCGACCAAGAAGACCGGGCCACTGGTGGCAGTTAAGGAAGTCGTCGAGCAGGACGAGCTCATGGTTGTGACGACCGGTGGCATCATCATTCGGTTTCCGGTCAAGGGAGTGCGGGTCATGGGTCGCGCGACCCAGGGTGTCAAGCTGATCAACCTCGAGAAGGGGCATCGTGTAGGGGACGTGGCACGGGTCGTGCTTGATGACGAGGCGGAGAGCGCTGCCCCGTCACAAGACCCGGTCAAGGAGCAGCTCCCCCTGCGACCTGAAGAGGAGTGACGCTGTCTGAAGGCACCCGCCAAAGAGGCACCCGGCGACGCGGTCCTGGATGCCTTTATACTCGTCGTCGATGACGATCCCTCGATTTGCGACACGCTTACGACGATGTTGCAGTTCAAGGGGTATCGGACATCTGTGGCTAGAAATGGTCGTGAAGCAATAGAAGTAGCCCGCCAGGAGCCACCGGACCTGGTGCTCCTCGACGTCATGATGCCCGAGGTCGATGGTCTCGCGGTATGTCGCATCTTCAAGCAGGACCCCCAACTCAAGGACGTGCGGATCCTCATGCTGACCGCCAAGAGCGGTCGCGAGGACGTCGTCGAGGCACTGGAGGCGGGAGCGTCGGACTACGTCACGAAGCCGTTCTTCTTCGACGAGCTTGACGCCCGCATCCGCACCAACCTCGAAGTCAAGCGATACCACGACGATCTCGCCGCGATGCTGCGCATCTCCCAGGCGGTCAGTTCATCGCTAGATAGCGACGAGGTGTTGTTCACGATCGTCAGCGAGTTGGGCGCGGTGGTCAAGTCGGATCGGGTGTCGCTAATCAAGGTGATCGACGAACGGACGGGGTACCTGCTCGCGACCCGCGAAGAGCCGGAGATGCGGAATCAGGAAATTAGCCTGGAGGAGTACCCGGAGATCCTCAAGGCGGCGTCCGAACGCCGGGTGGTGGTGATCGACGACACCGACAACGACCCGTTGTTGGCTGACGTGACAGAGCGGATACCAGGTCGTAAGTCGGTGTTGATCGTTCCGCTTGATATACGCAGCGAATTGGGAGAGTACGTGTTGCTCTCTTCTCGCGAGTATCGGCCGTACACACGACCCGAGATCCGCTTTGCCCAGGTTGTTGCGAGTGCGGCCGCCAACGGTCTCGCCAACGCCGCATTGTATGAGCAGGCGGCGGTCGACAATCAGCGATTGTCGACGCTCGCCAACACCGATGATCTGACGGCCCTGTACAACCACCGTCACTTCTATCAACGGCTCGAAGACGAGTACAAACGCGCCGAGCGGTACAGCTCCGATCTGGGGTTGATCCTGCTCGACCTCGATCATTTCAAGAACGTCAACGACACATTTGGTCACCAGCGCGGGGACGCAGTCCTCAAAGAATTAGCGAACGTGCTGGTGCGAACGATCCGTGAGACAGATCTTGTCGCACGCTACGGGGGTGAGGAGTTCGCCGTGCTGCTCCCGGAAACGGGCATGGCCGGAGCGTTTCGCCAGGCGGAGCGGATGCGGCGTGAGGTCAAAGCGCACTACTTCGAGGCTTTGCAGGGGAAACCGTTGACGATATCGTGTGGGGTGGCTTGTATGTCGTTCGGATCTGAGGACTTCACCAGCCCTCAGCATCGTCAAGATGCGCTCATCGCTTGGGCTGACCAAGCCCTATACACCGCCAAGCGCGGCGGGCGGGACCGTTCCATTACCTCCGAGGCGCGGCAGAGCGCGGAGTGACCGCTGGGTTCGCAGTCGCGGCGGTCATCGGGTTGGGTTTGCTCAGCCTGGTGGCGGGTGTATGGGTCTTGTTGGGTTGGTTCGGGGCGTGGCGCATCAACCGCCCTCCTTCCTCTCAGCCGGACGCCAATTTCGCCTTCACACCGTGGGAGCTCGACCTCGAGTTTTCACCGATTGAGTTCAAGACCGCTGACGATGTGCGGCTCCATGGCTGGTTTCTGCCGCGATCTAGCAGTCGGCGTGTGGTCATCGTCATGCACGGTTACCGCGGTCATAAAGCGCAGCTGTTGGGGATCTCGAGCTACTTGTGGCGCGCCGGATTCAATGTTCTGCTGTTCGACTTTCGCGGACGGGGAACGAGCGATAGAGCGAACATCTCGATGGGATTGTGGGAGCAGGAGGACTTGAAGGCCGCACTTGAAGTGGCGAGCAAGCACGTGCCACGAGCGACCATAGGACTGCTCGGTTACTCGATGGGTGGCGTGGTCGCGTTGTTGGGCGGTTCCGACCCCCGGGTCGCAGCGATTGCAGTTGACAGCGTATTCGCGAGCCAGCGCACCATGCTCGAACACGTAGCGCATAGGGAATCACGGCAGTATCTGCGTGGGTGGCTGGACGGTCGGGTGTTCCTTTTGGCGGTCGAGTGGTGGCACCGGCGATGGGGCAAGCCCCCTTTCTCGGCGATAGCACCCGAGGAGGCCATGCCGAAACTGGCCGACAAACCGGTGCTTGTGATCCATGGCTCTCAGGACGCGCTGGTTCCTCGCCAGCACGCCGAGCGGTTGGTTGCCATCTCACCCGACAAGCATGAGGCGTGGTTTGTAAAAGGAGCCCATCACTGCGGCGCGTACTTCGTCGATCGTGCGGCGTACTCGGCCCGCGTAGCGGCGTTCTTCAATCGCCACTTGGGATCTTCGTCCGACCCGCAAGAAGCAGCGAACGCGCGCGGCGTCGAGACGGTATCACGTTGAACCTACCGTTGGGGGTCACCGTGCTGCTGTTCGGACCGGCCCGCGAGGCGGTGGGGTGCAGCCGAACGGTCGTGGAGCTGTCGACACCGGTGACGGCGGCGACGGTTGTCGACGCGCTGTCGACGGCGCATCCGGACCTGGCACCGCTCTTGGGGCGCTCTCGGCTGGTCGTCAATCAGCATTACGTCGAGCCCGACGCTTCGATCGGACCCGACGACGAGGTTGCCATCATCCCTCCGGTCAGTGGCGGCTAGCGGCTGGCACCCCCGTTCGGCTTCTGCTGCCGGTAGTTTTCTGTAACGATGCGTACGGAATTCGAAATAACTGAGGTCCCGCTCGACGTAGCAAGGGTGGTCGGTAGCGTTGCAGATACCGCCGCCGGAGCGATCGCGGTATTCGCCGGTACGACACGCAAGTCGTTTGAGGGCAAGTCAGTACGGCACTTGGAGTACGAAGCATATGCATCGCTGGCTGAACGCACGCTCGAGGAGATCGGTACGGAAATTGCCCTCAAATGGCCCCAGACGATTGGATTGGCGATCGCACACCGCCTGGGAACCGTGGATGTGGGTGAGGTGAGTGTCCTGGTGGCGGTTTCCGCGCCCCATAGGCGCGAGGCCTTTGCGGCCTGCGAGTATGGGATCGATCGGTTGAAAGCGGTCCTGCCGGTGTGGAAGAAGGAAGTCTTCGTGGATGGTGGGGTTTGGAAGGAGAACCCTGAATGGGAACACGAGCGAGGAGGTGAGCCCCCGTGATCAAGGCCAACTGCC
>JBDHFX010000052.1:0-11254 GCA_039590215.1 Gemmatimonadota bacterium
TGCCATCCGGGCGACGCCGCCATCGGCTCGGATGTCCGACGGGACGCGCTCGAGCGCCATCACCGCCACCGCGCCTGCCTGCTCGGCGATCTTCGCCATCTCGACCGTGGTGACATCCATGATGACGCCGCCCTTCAGCATCTGGGCGAGGCCACGCTTGACCTCGATCGTTCCGGTTTCGCGACGGTTCATGCTACTGCTCGTTAGCAGGGCGGTGGTGGCGGGTAGAGCGGGAACCGTAGTTGAGGAACATTCCGCAGATACCCTGTGGACTGGCTATGGAGCCAATGTCGGAATCGTCCAACCGAACTCTCGGCCGTCATCGCTTTAGAGACCGCTCCGCCTCCTCCTCTGGGAACCCCGGCTTGTTGCCGTCGACGCCCCAATCGTTCCAGCGCTTGCTCAAGGTCCGCAAGCAAGTCGTGCGAGTCCTCGATCCCAACCGCCAAACGGACGAGGCCGGGATCGGCGTTGGGCGCGCACCCCGCCTGTCCCAGTTCCTCAGGACCAAAGTCGAGCTCGGCAGGGATTTCAATGACCGTCTCCACTCCACCAAGACTCGTCGCGATAGGGATGAGCTCGAGAGCGTCCACGTAGGCTCGCGCGCCGTCCAACCCACCGGGAATTACGAACGAAACGACTCCCCCTCCACCCCGCATCTGACGATCGGCTAAAGCTCGGTATGGCGACGACTCGAGCCATGGGTAATGGACTGCGTCGATTTGGGGCTGGGTTTCGAGCCACTGCGCGATCTCGTATGCGTTGTCGCACTGCTTCCGGACCCGGAGTCCCAGTGTTTTGATCCCGCGGAGCAGCAACCAGGCGGCCTGCGGATCGAGGATCCCCCCAAGAAGGATCTGGGTCTCGCGGATCCGGTCGATCAACTCCTCGGGGCCGGCCACAACCCCGGCCAACACGTCCGAATGACCACTTAGATATTTCGATCCAGAATGGAGGCTAAGCGTCGCGCCCAACGCCAACGGCCGCTGGAGGTACGGCGGGGCGAACGTGCTGTCCACGAACAGGCGCGCCTCACGAGATCGAGCGATCTCAGCGATCGCCTCGATGTCGACGATCTCGAGGGTCGGGTTGGACGGTGTTTCGATGTAGATCAGTGCCGTCTCCGGACGAATCGCTCGCGCGACTGCATCCAAATTGGTTGTCTCAACGAACGTCGTATCAATCCCGTACGAGCGCGCCCACTGATCCAGAAACGTGTATGTCTGGGCGAACACCCTGCGCTGCGCCACTACGTGATCCCCCGGTCGCAGGACCGTCAGGAGCGATGTCGTGATCGCGGCCATACCGGAGCTGAAGACAAGCGCAGCTTCCGCTCCTTCGAGATAAGCCAACTTTGCGGCCGCCGCCGAGGTGTTCGGGCCGGCGAAACGAGGATACACATGTTCGTCTCTACTCCGGAACGCATCGCCCAGTTCGCGGCTCGAGGCCGCCTGGAAGTTCGTTGCCCGGACGAGTGGAACGCTGAGTGGACGACGCTTCCTCTCTCCGTCGAGATGTGTTTTCGCGGTAGCGGTGTCAAAATTGAACCGCTGTTCGTGTGTCCTTCTCATCGTCTTTGACCTCTCAGTTCCAAAACGTGTACGTGTACCCGAGAATCAGCGAACCCGTCTTCCAACCGATCCAGAGATCCTTACCTTCGCCCAAGTTGTATTGGAATCGGAGCTCCCCAGCGACCGTCTTAGCGGTCACATTCAATTGCAAAAACGCGTTAGCCGACGTGTGGGAATCAAGGGACGCGAGCGTCCGAAGACGAACGATCTGTGCGCTGAACGACTCGCTTTCTTCGGCGTTGTTTACGACCGTGAGATCGTCCAGGACGCCAACGACGACGTCGCCTTCGTTGTCCACTTCGAAGGCTAGATCGACTTCGGTTTGTTCGCTCGGCGTCACCTTGACAGCGGGGTTGTACATGGTCAGCCAGAGGGGCTCTAACGCCTCCCGATCTCGCTCACCCGGCACGTCGTCCAGCACGATGGCCCCCTGCAAATGCGGCAAGCGCGAAGGCGCCTGTGGTTCCTGACCAAACAGGTGAGCGCCGGGAATAAGTAACGTCACCAGCCCTAGTATGATTCTCGTCTGTGGCTGCAACCGGCGTTCCCCCCCGGCATCAATGTACGGATACATTAGAGGTGATTGTATCCCTATGCAGGGTACAATAGACCCGGGAGAATGTCAAGAGGGGTTCTAGTTGTGGTCTGGGAGGGTGGGCCCTAGGGGCAGGATAGACAAGGGTCGGTCTGTCCCTCGAGGATCTCCGCCATTGTCCTTAACGCGCGTTCGAGCTCCTGGCCACTCCGCGGCGGGCCCAGAGCGAGTCTCACCGCGTGCGGGATCGCTTCGCGACCCACGGCGAACGCCTCGGCGCCCGTGATCAAGATCCCCCGCTGCCTGGCCTGAGCGACAAAATCGCTACTGCGCCATGGCTCGGGCAGATGCAACCACATATGGGGCCCTTCGGGGTGGGAATCGTATTTGAGGCCGACCAGAATCGAGTCTGCCATACACCGCCGGCGAACCGTCTCCTCCCTGCGACGGGCGAGAAGCATGTCCGCTGTCCCGTCTAAGATCCAGTCGGCCGTGAGCTCAGCCATTAACGGTGCTGCCATCCACGTCGTGGCTCGGATTCCGGTCTCGAGACGCTGAACCAGTGGTTCGGGCGCAAGGATGTACCCGACCCGGAGTCCCGGAGCGAGGCATTTCGAGGTGCCGGCGAGGTAACATGTCGTATGGGGCGCATGCGCGGCGATCGGCAACGGCGGCTCGCTGGCCATCATGGCGTGCGAATCGTCTTCGACCACCAGGATCCCGTGCTTTTCAGCGATTCTGGCGATCTCACGCCGTCGAGCCTGAGACATCACATAGGTGGTAGGGTTCTGGATGGTGGGGATGCAGTAGAGCGCGCGGACGAGCTCCGTCTCGCAGGCGCGCTCGAAAGCCTCCGGGCGGAGGCCGTCCTCATCCATTGGAAGCCCCCTAAGCCTCAGATGAAGCATTTGCGCCAACGCTTTCATGCCTGGATAGGTCACCGAATCGGCGAGCACGAGATCCCCGGGACGGGTGAGGGTCGAGAAAATCACCGTTAGGCCGTGCTGGACCCCACTCGACACGATCACGCGATCTCGGCTGGCCTCCAGCCCTGTTCTCTCCACCCAAGCAACTCCCCCGGCTCGCTGCCGGCAAGTCCCTGACCGGTCAGGGTAGCGAAGCCACTCGGACAGGTTGGGTCGCGACGCAAGCTCGCGCAGCGACCGAGCGACCAGATCGTCTTCGTGGTCGGGCAGGCCGACCGGAAAGTTCCGACCGAGGTCAACCAACTCAACGCCATCTCCGAACCCTGCTCTATACCATTCGTCCTCGGCCCCCTCCTGACGCACGAAGGTGCCACGACCAACCTCGCCGATAACCAGCCCTCGGCGTTCGGCCTCGGCGTAAGCGCGGCTAACCGTCCCGACCGTGACCCCAATGGTTTGAGCCAGCGCTCGGTGCGTGGGCAGCCGCTGTCCTCGGGCCAACCTGCCCTCGGCAATGTCCTCCGAGAGCGCGTCCGCGATCGCTACGTAGATCGGGCCGTCGCTCCCATTCTGCAGATCGGGTTTCCAGTTTGTCATGGTAACAATTGTAACTATTGACACTCGCCGAGTCAAGGAGTACACTGGCGAAATAATTGTATCACTCTAATGTATGGGTGCAATCATGACGCCTGGGCTTTCCCGATCTGTTCGCTTTGCGCTGGTTGGAACTCTCGTTCTGATCTGGGGCTCGACCTGGCTCGTCATCAAGATCGGGCTGGAGGACCTCCCACCGTTTCTCGGTGCCGGGCTCCGGTTCGGACTGGCGGCAGCGATCCTGTTCCTTGTGGGCAGAGCACGCGGTGTCCCGTGGCCGCGATCGCGTCGCGTTCACGTCGGGCTTCTGGCGTCCGGCCTCAGTGCGTTTGCGCTTAGCTACGGCGCTCTGTACTGGGGGGAACAATACATCCCGTCCGGTCTAGCCGCGGTTCTGTTCGCCACGTTCCCGTTCTTCGTCATGGTTCTAGCCAGTTTCTCGATCTCGAAGGAACCGCTTACGCCTTACAAGGCGCTAGGCATAGTGCTGGCTTTCATCGGAGTCGCGATCATCTTCCGTAGCGACCTCCAGTTCACCCATCCGCGCAGCCTCGTGGGCGCCGCGGTGACGCTTCTTTCCCCATTTGGAGCGGCTCTCAGCTCGGTTGGAATCAAGAAGTGGGGGCGGGACTTACATCCCTATACGCTGACGACTCTTCCGATGGCCTATGGGGCTGCTATCCTTCTCGGGATCTCCTTTCTCACAGAAGAGCTGAGTGGCGTTTCTTTCTCCGCCGCTGCAATCGGTTCGATCGTCTATCTCGCAGTGTTTGGGTCGGTGATCGGATTCGTCTCCTACTACACGCTTCTCAGGCACACGGCGGTCAGCCTGCTTGCCTTCATCACGTACACGTTCCCGTTGGTCGCAGTGATCCTAGGGTACGTCGTTCTCGACGAAGCGCTCGAGCGTCAGGTCCTAGCTGGCGCCTTCTTCATCGTGTTGGGAATTGCTCTGGCCAACGTCTCCAAAGGGCACTCGTCCATCAACATGAGGCCTATCAAAGTGGCACGCGCAGGAACTGTTGCAGCACGGGTTACCCCGTGCTCCACCCTCCGTCAGGCGAGTTGGCGCGTACACCCAGAGGAAAACTAATCGGCGCTGTTACGGCAAACGCGACATCATGCGTGGAGGTAGCGGCATGGTTTCTTTCAAGGTGAAAGACGATCTGGACGGCGCACGTGGTCTCGTGAATCGACTTCAACTCGTGATCGGGCTCGCTCTTATCCCTTCCCTCGTTTCGTGCGCGGAGTCGGTTGATCTGAGTTCTCGGTGGTCGCGGAGCGAGCAATTCCACGCTCTGGCGCTGACGAGGACATACCAGCGATGACGACGTTCCCTTCTCCGAAACGATAAAAATGGTCGAAGCCCTGATGATGGCTGATCGATACTATGACTTAATCGTGTTCCCTGAAGCGGCCCACAATATTTACATGAGCCCATACCGGCTTGGCTCTCTTCGCCGTTACTTCGTCGAACATCTCGAAGCCCCTGAGGAAAACGCGGGGGCGAGTGGAACGATACGCTAACCCGCGATGATACGTAAGTCTGTCTCTAGATCGCAGGTGAAAGTGAGGTGCAGCCATGAGCGCCCGACCGGAATATCCCCTGCACGATTCGCCAGAAACATCTCTTGACCCGGAGGACTGGGAGGAGTTACGCGCACTTGGGCACGAGGCTGTGGATGACATGATCGAGTATTTGCGTGGCGTCAGCGACCGCCCGGCGTGGCGAGCACTGCCGCCAGCGACAAAGCGACGATTCAGCGATGGACTCCCCTGGAAGCCTTCACCCCGGCGAGACGTATACGAAGAGGTGCGTGAACACGTCTTGCCGTTTCCGACCGGGAATATTCATCCACGCTTCTGGAGCTGGGTCGGTGGCACGGGTACACCCACTCAGCTGATCGCCGATCTGGTCATTTCCGCGATGAACTCCGGCAGCCTCGGTTTCGACGAAGCTGCATCGACCTACGTCGAGCTGCAGCTGCTCGATTGGCTCAAAACCATGTTGAACTATCCGGCGGAAGCGAGCGGACTTCTGGTCAGCGGCGGCTCGATGGCAAACCTGGTGGGACTCGCGGTTGCACGCACGCATATGGCGCCTTATAAGGTTCGTGACAAAGGCATCGACACCCACCAACAGAAGCGACTTATTTACTACGCGTCATCGGAAACGCACTCGTCCGTGCGCAAGGCAGTCGAGCTTCTGGGTCTGGGTTCACAGTCGATTCACACGATCCCGGTGCTGAGCGACTACACGATTGATGTAAACGCGCTGAGCAACGCCATCACCCGCGACCGGGCAGCCGGCCGCTTGCCGGCCTGCATCGTCGCGAACGCCGGGACAGTAAACACCGGTGCGGTCGATCCGTTGCACGCACTGGCGGACACCGCTGAGGCGGAGAATATGTGGCTGCATGTCGACGGCGCATTCGGTGCATTTGCCCGATTGTCTGCCAGCGCAGCGTTCCTCGTGGATGGGCTCGAACGCGCGGATTCACTCGCATTCGATCTGCACAAATGGTTGTACGTGCAATATGACTGCGGCGGCGTGCTGATCCGGACTCGCAAATCGCACAAAGCCACGTTCTCGGTCGTACCCGCCTATCTCAGAAGCCTCGATCGCGGTCTCGGGTCTGGTCCGATCAACTTCTCCGAATACGGTGTGCAACTCTCCCGTTCGTTCAAGGCGCTACGAGCCTGGATGGCCTTGAAGACCGAAGGCGTCGAACGCTATCAGCGGCAAATCGAACAGAATGTTCAGCAGGCTGCCTACCTGAATGCGCTCGTCGAGGAGCACCCGGATCTCGAGCTCGTGGCACCGACCGGTTTGAACATCGTGAATTTTCGTTTCGCAGATGATGCACTCACGAACGATCAACTAAATGATCTCAACGCAGAAATTCTGATGACCTTGCATGAGAGAGGGGTCGCGACGCCATCATCGACGGAACTGGGCGGTCGTTTCTCGATCCGCGTCGCGATCTGCAACCACAGAAGCCGGCGCAGCGATTTTGCCGCGCTGGTCGACGCGGTCTCCGCAATCGGTCACGAACTATCGGGGTGAGTGAATCGGCGGAGTCGTTTCTCGAGAAAGGCGCTGATGCCCCCGCTGGCATTGCTGTGTTTTGCGGATTCGACGATACAGACTACCGGCCCAGAGCGTCGTCAGCGCGGTCAACAGCAACACAAGGGGTAAACGACGGTTTCCGATGCGCTTCGCAGGTTAGCGATCGGATACGGACCGGCCCACTCGCTCAACCTCGTCGAGCATTGTCTCCATATGCCTCGGCGTCGTCTCAGGGTTCATGACGACGACGCGCAGGTAGCACCGTCCCGAAACGGCCACAGCGCCGATGTAGAACGAGCCCTCGTCTGTCACCGCTCTTCGGATCGAGGGTTGGGTTCGGTCGCTCTCCCGCTCGTTCGGCGCGCGATACCGGAAGCAGACGATGTTCGACATCGGTTCGAACGGAAGCTCGAGGGCCAGCCTTCTTTGGATCCTCGTTGCGAGCTCTCGGGCGGCGTCGTGAAGCGATTCGATGTGCGCCGCCATCCCAGCTTCCCCTATCGCCGCGAGGTTCAGAAAGAGCTTCAGGGCGAGGGGCGCCTTCGTACACTCGACGGTCGTCGCCATCGGATCTACTCCCGGTGCATCCTCATCACCGTGCGTCAGGTACGTCTCGGTCTGGGAAAACGCCTGCTCGAGCCGCCGCCCATCACGAAAGAGAGCCGCCGCGCACAGCGTCGAAACTCCCATCATCTTGTGTGCGTCCCATGACAGCGAGTCGGCCAGCTCAACGCCGTCCAGAAGAATCCGATCGCGCGGCGAGACCAACGCCGAGGCGCCGTGCGCTCCGTCGACGTGGAGCCAGAGCCCGCGCTCCCGACATGCCGATCCGATTTCGCGAAGAGGATCGTACATACCGTTCGGCGTGGAGCAGGCGTTGGCGACCACGGCGGCGACCCGAAGCCCTTCGTCGCTGACGCGGTCGAGGATCCCCGGGATTGCATCGGGAATCACCACTTCGCGCCGATCGACCTCGAGGGGAATGACGCGATCGGCTCCCATCCCCAGTAAGGCCGCTGCGCGGGCGACCGAATAGTGCGAGCTGGGAGGAACGAGAACGACGAGATCGGTGGGTGTACCCGTTGCCCAGGCGTCGGGTGCGGCCGCCGCCCGCGCCGCTGCGAACGCGGTCAGATTCGCCAGCGATCCACCGTGAGTCAGTACACCGCCCCCAAATGTGCGCTCCGGAGCCGGACCCGCGCCGCGCGCCAGCGGCCACCCGACCTTCTCCAACAGCCAATCGACGATCGAGCGTTCGAGTGCCACGGCGCTCGGCCCCATCTCGTAGATGGCCATCCCGTTGTTCGTTACGCCGTGGACGAGATCCGCGATAGCGCTCGGTACCCACGGCACCGCCACTTGTTGCGCCAGAAAGCCCGGGTGATGAAGCGCCGTAGCGTGAGCCAGCCACCGCGATAGGAAGGCCCTCGCTTCGCCCGCCGACATTCCGCCTTTTTCGATCCACGCTCTCGCGTCCAGATCCTCGATGAGGCGCTGAAGTTCCGGTTGCGAGACGACTGCGCGTTCGGCCGCCGCGCTTCGCTCGACGAACGTCGACAGCTCGGCAACCGCCGCCGCGCTCCATTCGCGCAACGCGTCGGTGTAGGCAGAACTCATCACCGAGCGGTCGCGTCGGGCGCACGGATCGGCAGAGCCGAGGTCTCCTTCGCCGTCGACAGGGCGATGACCGTATTCGTCCGCTCGCAGCCCAGGCGGTCCCGAAACTCTTCCACCACGATCCGTTCGAGATCCGCCACGCCACCACAACGAAACTTGACGAGGAAGTCGAACTCCCCCGCGACGTGATGAGCCTCGAGCACGTTCGGATGAGCGCTCACACGCTCGATGAGTTCGTCGTAAGGTTGCCCCGGGCGGAACCGAAGGAACACGAAGGCCAGAAGCTCGGAACCTACCGAGGCGGGGTTGAGCAGAACCGTGTAGCCCTTGATGACGCCGCGATCTTCGAGCTTTCTCACCCGATCGGCAATCGCCGGCGGGGACATCGACAACCGTTCTGCGATCTCGGCCCACGTTGCTCGCCCGTCAGCGGCCAGGATCTGCAAGATCTGTTGATCAAGGGCATCCACGACACCATGATGCCATGTTTCTAAGGCTATGTCAACTTTGTGCTATCGTTAGTACGCTGGAGAGCGAATATAGGCCGTTGTCTCAAAGGCCGGGCTCCGAGTTCGGGTCTCGCGGTCGCCAAGTGTAGAGATTTTACCCCTCCTACCCCCCCCTCCGTCCTCGTTTTTCCGGTGAACACCGGCGATTTGAGCGGCTTCAGGCGCTTTTACATACATTGTGAGCATACACACAATCTGATTCAGGCCGGGTCTCGGGGGTCGTAGGCTGTAGGGATTCAGATACCCCTCCGCCAGTATGAGAGGTTGCTTGGTAGTTCTCCCCGGCTCGCATCTTCTGCTCATCCGCCACGCGGAGTGTTGAGTCAATCGAAGCGTCGATTGCCTGCCTGGACGAAGAAACCAAGAACTAGCCCACCCGTTAGCTTTCAGTGCCACGTTAGATGGCATTTCGTTCGAGAACATCCAGTACCAGGTGTAGGAGTTCATCAGGCCGATCTGTTATCGCAAAGGCCCCCGTTGGAACTCCAAGTGCCTCTAGAACCTTGCCGACGTAGAAGACAACTGGAACCTTAATGCCCTGAGCGCGGGCGGCCTGCAGAAACTGAAGGCCGGCGTTGGCCTGCCCGCTCCGCTCCATGTCGGTGACAATCACGTTTGGACGCAAGTGGTGGGCTGCCCTTAGACCTTCCCGGGTGGAAACCGCGACATCGACACTTAGTCCCATCTCTGCAAGCGCTACACGCTCGTAGAAGTTATTTGATGGGTGGTCATCGACGAACAGCACCCGCTGCCCCTGGAGCACGGCGGCGACAAGTTCTGCCCGTCTGTATACGGTCGGTAGCTGAGTCGACAGGAAAGGCATACCACACTGTGCGGTCTTGGACTGGAGAGGGTTCGCAAGCGCGATGAACAGCTCCGATCCGGACAATTTTTTGACGCCTCCGATTGTTCGTCGGTACACCTCGCCGTTCCCGGTCAAAAACAGACTGGGAAGACTTGGCTTTGCGATCCGCACCTCAAGAACACAGGTGTCGGGCACCTCGCCGCCGGTCGAGTCATGGACGCCATGAAAAGGCACGTTCACCATGTGCGAAGGAACGGAGGGAGCTATTGCTGCCACCTTTTGCCCAATCACTTGCCTTAGCTCATCTCAAACTTTGTCGAAAGCCGACACGCCGGTCACTACACGATCCGCGTCACGTATACCCCAGTATATCGATCCCCCAGCCGCATTGAGAAACGCAACTACGTATCGGTCGACAATCTTACCGATCGCCTGTACGGGGCGCGTTTTAACTTCCTTGAGCTCACAAGTAAGCGACTCTTCAAGTCCCACGGGCTGATTCAGCACAAATTCCATATTGCTGTCGTCAGGCAAAGGCTCCTCCGCTAAGCGGGAGACGCCTCGACCCTGTCTCGCTTAGTTCCTGAGTTGGACAACGCCTCGATCGCACCGTTCAGCTGACCGGCGCTCAGATGCTTGGCGAGCTGCTCAGCGGGGATGGAGTCGGCCAAGTCGAGGAGAGCAGCGGCGGAGCTGGTCACTGGCTTGAGCCAACTGGCGCTGTCGGCCGCGCGGGGGAAAACGTCAGGCCCCCTGAGGGAACCGAGGAGGTGCATGGAGCGATGCACGTCCTTTTCTGACGTTCGACCCGGGGAGATCAACTCGCGCTTCGATCGCGTCAGATCCAACCCAGGACCGGGCCCGCCATCTCTTTCGAGAAGATCATTGGCACCATGCGGAGGATGAGGCGTCGCAGTGCCCGCTCGTTAGGCCATCCAGGCATTACTGGAGCGTATCCCTCTTGATCGGGATCGTGATGACTATGCGCGTCCCCGCTCCGGGCTCGCTCTTGACCGTGAGATGCCCTCCGACATGGGTCACACGCTCTTGCATACCCAGCAGTCCGAGCCCGCAATGGTCGCTCGCTATGATCTCTGCTGCCGGGAACCCCCTACCATCATCTTCCACCGTGACCATCACCCGCCCGGCGTCTCGGGTGATGCTTACCTGGCTCGAATCGGCCTCAGCGTGGTGGACCACGTTGGACAAGGCCTCCTGAACGATGCGAAAAAGGGCGAGTTCCCCATCGGCGGTCAGTGCGCCAGTGAGTGGCGTGTCGGCCTCTACTGCAACGGCCACGCCGGAGACCTCGGTTACTACACGCACGTGCGACTCAAGCGCGGCGACGAGCCCCAGCTCGTCGAGCGCTGGTGGTCTGAGTCCATGGACAATGTGCTTGACCCCGTCCAGGGCGGCGACAACCTCGTTCCGAAGCTGATCGAGCTCCTCATAGTGAACGCCCTGGGGCACCGTGTTGCGAAGAAGGCGCAGCCGGATCAGAATGGTAGCCATCATCTGAGCGGTCTCGTCGTGCAGTTCGCGGGCGATCCGCTTGCGTTCGGCTTCGGCCGCCGAGAGAGTCGTGGCGGCCACCAGTCGCAATCGCTCCCGAGTCGCTGCCAGCGCA
>JBDHFX010000053.1:0-11968 GCA_039590215.1 Gemmatimonadota bacterium
TACAACTACTTCGTCAGTCAGATCAAGGAGATCGGGGATGAGCTGGGTCACTTCTCGTCTGAGCTCATCAACGTGATCCTTCGCGAGCGACGGGGGTAAAATGGCGTCGCCGCTTAAGCGCGATCACGGGCTGCTGGCAGAAATCAACGTCACATCGCTGGTCGACGTCACGATCGTCCTGCTCATCATGTTCATGATCATCGCCCCGATCTCGCAGGGCGGGATCGAGGTCCGAGTGCCGCAGACGGAGAGCGCGGCGCTGCCGTCATCGGAGGCGATCCTGATCTCGGTGGATGCCGAGGGAAGCGTCTACATCGATCGGACCGAGGTCCGCCCGGAAGCGCTGGGAGATGTGCTCGAGCAGGTGCGCCAGAGTCGTGGCCTGGCCCGCGTGTATCTGCGAGCCGACGAGGGCAACACCTACGGTCGGGTGATGGAGGTCATGGGACAACTCCAGCAGGCTGGATTCGAGAACGTAGGATTGGTCACCGAGCCACCACCAGTCGAGCCGTGAGGCGGGCTCTGTTGGCCTCCGCGGCGCTCCACGTCCTGCTCGGGCTCGGAGGGTTCCTGCTGGCGCTTCGTGGTCCGAGTCGTCCCGATCTGCCGCCTGTTTATCAGGTGAATCTGGTCCAGGCCGCCGAGTTACCGCCGAGGCGGACGCCGCCCGAGCCGGAACCCGTGGTGGAGGAGCCCCCCGAGGAGCCGGAGGCCGTAGAAAAGGTGCCCGAGCCTGAGGCCGATCCCCCCACGCCCGAACCAAAGGACGAACAGCCCGAAGCGGTCGAGCGGGGTCCCAGCCTGCCAGTAACGCTCGAGGGCCAGCCGTTTGAGTTCCCCTGGTACCTGGAGGCCCTGGTCCGCAAGGTGGAGCGGAACTGGCGGCCCGGCGAGGGAACGCTGAAGACCACGATCTACTTTCGGATCGACCGAGCCGGCCGGGTCAGCGACGTCGAGGTGGCCGACCCGAGCGGGAGCTTCCTTTTTGACCGCGCCGCCCGACGTGCGGTTGAAGCGAGCGACCCCATGCCGCCCCTGCCGGCCGAGTATTCGGGCGACTTTCTTGGTGTTTACTTCGACTTCGATGCCGGGGTCCGTCCGTCCGGCTAGAACGGAACCCGCCGCTCCGATAGCGGTACTACATTTGATTGATCCCCATCCTGAACCCGAGGCTCCAATCGATACGTAGGGGGGTTTTGTGAACCGGATTCGACCGGCTGGGCGGATAGCACGGGTCCTAGCGGGCTCGCTTCTCATCCTTTTTGGGGTGATCGCGGGATCCAGCTCGTTGGCCGCTCAAGAACAGGATGTACGGGTGGGGATCCGTGGCTACGTCGACGAGAAGATCAATATCGCAATTGATGAGGTGACGCCGGCTTCGTCGGCCTCCCAAACGGTGGCTGAAATGTTGGCGTTCGACCTCGACTTCTCACTCCGTTTCAACGTCATATCGGGTCGTGCCCAAGCCGGGGTTGTACGCACCACCGGCTCGATCGACTACGAAGCGTGGTCGATCTTTGGCACCCGCTATCTGGTCAAGGCATCGCTAGACCCGGCCGGCGCCGGCTTTGCGGCCGACATAGAACTCCACAACGTACCCTTTCAGCAGCAGATTAGGACGCTGTCGTATGCGCTCCCCGATCTGGGGTCGCCGAACTTTCGGATGACGGTCCACCAGATCTCGAATGAGATCATTCGCGAGCTGACTGGCGAGCAGGGTGTGGCCGACACCCGTATCGCGTTCGCGAGCCGCCGGCGGGGCGATAAGGAGATCTTCGTTACCGACTATGACGGTCAAGATCCGTACCGAGTGACCCGTCTTGACACGATCTCGATGACGCCTGATTGGAGCGCTGACGGGGCCGAGATCTGCTTTACGACTTTCGTGCGCGGCAACGCGGACTTGTATTGTGCCGCTTCAAGCGGTGGACGCGCGCGGCCGCTGTCGGATCGCAAGGGACTCAACATCGCGCCCGCTTGGTCACCCGACGGTCGGCAAATGGCGCTTACGCTGACCAAGGATGGCAACGCCGAGTTGTATGTGCTGAACGTTGGTCGTCGCAATCTGAGACGGTTGACGTACAACCTCGGCATTGATACCGCCCCCAGCTGGTCACAAAACGGTCGCCGAATCGTGTTCGAATCCGATCGCGGGGGCCGGAGTCAGATCTTCGTGATGGATGCCGAGGGTGCCAACTTGAAACAGCTGACGTTCGGCAACGAGGCGCACTCCCCGGAGTGGTCGCCCAAAGGTGACCGGATCGCGTACGTCGAGCGAGTAAACGGTCGTTTTCAGATCGTGACGATCGGCGTCAGCGGCGACGGACGCACGGTGCTTACCTCGACCGGCGACAATGAGGATCCTTCGTGGTCCCCCGACGGCCTACACATCGGGTTCTCGTCGACGCGGGGCGGTCCGTCCGACATCTACACCATGGACTGGAACGGGCAGCACATTCGGCCGGTCACGCGGGGTGGGGGATACCACAGCCCGAGCTGGTCGCCACACCTCGGCGACCGGAGATAGGGGATCGGTGAAACGAAGACCGACCCCATTGGAGGTCCGGCAGCTTCAGGCTATCTTGGAACCCGAAGGCCCATTATCACAATCGAGCATCTCAGTCATGGCAGGCGGCTCAGCCGTCTGAGAGCATGTTTGAACCGAGCGCCCCACGAGGAGGAGCCCCGATGGCCGGACGCAAGCTGACGCTACTAGCGGCAGGAGCACTAGTGTTCACAATCGCTTCGACTGGTTGCGGTAAGAAGCAAGTCAATACTGATGACCGCGATCGTACCCCTCCGGTGGTTACACCCGCGGAAGACACGACCGATGACGCCGAAACAATGGCCCGAAACGCTGCGATGGAGGCGATCGGGGCGATGATCTTCTTCGACTTCGATCGGTCCGACTTGAGAGAAGATGCGCGTGGCACGCTCCAGCGAAAAGCGGAGGCCATGCGGCAGTTCGCCGAGGTCGATGTGAGGATCGAAGGCCACGCGGACGAGCGCGGGACGATCGAGTACAACCTCGCGCTAGGTGAGCGTCGGGCGGACTCCGCTCGGCGGTACTTGATCGACCTCGGGATTGACCCCGATCGTATGACGACCGTCAGCTATGGCGAAGAACGTCCGATGACGGAAGGTCATAACGAGTCCGCCTGGGCTAACAACCGGCGCGACGAGTTTATCTCGGCGTCCAACTAGGGATGGTCGTGCGGAAAAGAACCAGGTACGCGGCTTTGGTCGGGGCTGGGTCTGTTGCGACGGTGATTGGTCTGACGGGTTGCGCTACTCGCGGCGACGTCGATGACCTGATGTTCGAGCACCAGCGCATTGAGCAGCGGCAGGACGATGTACAGGCGCAGATGGACCAGCTGGCGGAGAGCGTCACCCGGCTCCTGCAGGCGATCCGCGCCGATTTTAAGGCTGACTTGGGGGCTCTTCGTCAGGAGATGAACGCTGTTCAAGCGGCGCTCAGGGGCGCAGAGAGTCAGATGGGTGAGCTCAAGCGATACCAACCCCGGGCCGAGCCCCGGGTAATGGCGCCGGCGGATACGACAGCCTCAAGAGGGATCGATGAGATCGGTCTCTACAATGAGGCGGTCACTGACTATCAACAAGGACGCCTGAACCTCGCGCGTGAGGGCTTTATCGAGTACTTGCGCCTGTTTCCCGCCGGGCTGAGCGCTCCCGACGCACAATACTGGTTGGGGATCATCGCGTACGACCAACGGCGCTACGACGAGGCTGTGACCGAGCTTCGGAAGGTGCCCGACCAGTATCCCGAGAGCAGCAAGGCGGCGCCCGCGCTCCGCAAGATCGGCGACGCTTACCGCGCTCAGGGCGACACTGAGCGCGGACGGGCCGCCTACCGCGAGCTCGTAGAGCGTTACCCGAACTCCTCCGAGGCCGAGGCCGCGCGGCGCGAGCTCGGTAGCTAGGAAGTCCCCGTGCGCTGCCCCTTCTGCGGATCCGGGGAGGACCGGGTGGTCGACACTCGGTCCAGCAGAGGGGGACGCGCGATCCGCCGTCGTCGCGAATGCCTGAAGTGCGGCAAGCGGTTCACAACGTATGAGTCCATCGATCACGTTCCGCGTCAGGTCGTCAAACACGATGGCCGGCACGAAGCGTACGACCGCCACAAGCTCCTCATGGGCATGGTTACGGCGTGTACCAAGCGGCCGGTGAACCTAGAGACGATCGAAGCTGCGGTTGATCGGATCGAGGAGCGACTCGAGGAACGGCTCGAGAAGACCGGTCGTTCAGAGATCCAGAGCGAGTGGCTGGGTGAACAGGTGATGGCTGAGCTCCAGCACATCGATCAGGTGGCCTATATCCGGTTTGCGTCCGTCTACCGGAAGTTCCAGAACCTCACCGAGTTCATGGACGAGCTCGAGGAGCTGACCGAGGCCTCCGGAGAGGCCTAGGGGTGGCGATCCCACAGCCGAGCCCCGAGGGAACCATGTCGTTCCTGGATCATCTCGAGGAGCTGCGACAACGCATTCTATGGAGCCTGGGGACATTGGCGGTCCTGTCGCTAGCAGGCTTTTGGCTCACCACCCAATTCGGTGTTCTCGAGTTCCTGACGCGCCCCGTGCGCCCGCTGCTGGATGCCGGCCGGCTCGCGTACTTGAGTCCCACCGAGCCCTTCATGGTCACGCTCAAGGTCGGGATCTTCGTTGGCGTTGTCTTGGCGCTCCCGGTGCTGTTTTATCACTTCTGGCGTTTCGTGGCGCCTGGTTTGCTCGAGAACGAGCGGCGCATCTTCTTTCCGGCGCTCGCGGGTTCGGTGCTCTTGTTCCTGGCCGGTGCAGCCCTGGCGTTCTTCATGGTGCTTCCGCTGGCGCTTCGGTTCTTCCTCGGATTCTCGGAAGAAGCTCTGATCCCGGTGATCACGATCAACGATTATTTCACCTTTGCGATCCGAATAACGCTGGTATTTGGCGCCGTCTTCGAAACCCCACTCATTGTGATCGTTCTCACATACGTAGGGTTGTTGTCACCGAGGACACTCCGTCGTTATCGCCGCCACGCGATCGCCGCTATGGCGATCCTAGCTGCGTTGTTGACCCCAGCCGACATCTTCTCGATGGTCCTCATGCTTGTCCCGCTCTACCTCTTGTTTGAGTTGAGTCTGGTGTTTGCGACGCTGATCGAACGACGCCAGGAGCGACGCGCCGCTCAGTCGCTGGAGGATAGCGCGCTGTCGTCAGCCGATGGTAGCGACGGGTTGGAGCCATCCGATGCGTAGCCGCTCGACCTCTGTGATGGTGGTAATGCTGGTGTTGGGCGCGGCGAACTTGGCACGGGGTCAAGATGAGGTTCCCGACGATGATCCGGCTGGGACGATCCCATCCCCGGATGAGACGTATGAGATTCTGATGAACCGCGCAAACGGCGCCGACAGCCTGCCAGGACCCAGCGGTGGTCCAATCGAGTATCAGGGACAGCGGCTTCTGTTCTATCCTGAGGGAGAGGTCATCCTGCTTGAAGGCGATGCAGCGACCGAACAAGCAGGGACGGAGCTCAAGGCGGATCGAATCTTGTTTCGCAGTCGTGAGGGGGTGGTGGAGGCATTTGGCGAGGCGTCTGTCAGCCGCGGACCCTCCGAGCTGAAGGCGGACTCGTTGTTCTACGATCGACAGTCCGAAACGGTCGCTACGTTCGGTGCGTCTGCGCTCAGCGAAGGTCAGTCGGTGACAGAAGGTCTGGATCTGAAGTACGACCTCGATCGTCGCAGCGGTCGATTGGGCGCCGGCGTGACGACTTACGTGCCCTGGATCCTAAGCGGTGATGACATGGAGAAAATCGGCGACTCGACATACCTGGTTCAGGATGGGTACTTCACGACCTGTGACCTGGGTGTCCCGCACTATTCATTTCGCAGCACCGACATCAAGCTGCGACAGGATGACGTCATCGTAGCTTCGCCGGTCGTGCTGTACTTTTCCGATGTCCCGGTGTTCTATCTGCCGTGGTACGTCGAGCCGGCCACTCGCGGGCGCCACTCCGGTTTTCTCCGCCCGCAGATCGGGATCAGCACCCTGATTCTCAATAGTGGTCGTGAGCGCAACGTTCGCGATCTCGGCTACTACTACGTCATCAACGACTACGCTGACGCCGCCGTAAGTGCCGACTGGTATGCTGAATCCAGACTGATCCTACGAGTCGATACGCGCTACAATATGCGCCACAGTTTTCGGGGGGACTTGCACTACGAATCGGTTTGGAATCGCCTCGACGATGAACGTTCGCAGCTCATTCGTTACTCGCACGACCATACGTTCAGCCGCGACACTAGAGGTAGCGTGAACATCAACTGGTCGAGCCGACGTTCATTCCTGCGGCGCAACTCATTCGACCCCGACGAGATCCTCCAGCGCGCGTTTCGTTCGGCGGCCAACTACAGCACGCGCTTCGGATGGGGATCGTTCGTAGCCGGCGGTGATGCCGATTTTCGACTCGATTCCAATCGTACGACATTCAGAATTCCCGATATCAGGCTGTCGATCAATCAGCGTCCGCTTTGGGGGGGCCGCAGAAGAGGCGCCGCTGGGGAGGGCCAACCGTTTTGGCGGATCCTCCAGTACAGCGCCAGCACATCCTTTGTCGCCACGGTTGAACAGGCACAGGTCGACAGTCTCGGAAACGCACTGACGACGATCCCGACCGACAGTCTGGGAAACGAGATCGAGACCGATCGAGAGACGATTCGAAACGAGCAAGACATGGGTGGCCGATTCACGTTGAGTGGACCGCTTAATCTGTTTGGCGTCGTCAAGGCCTCGCCGTCAGCGAGCTATAACCTATCGCTCGAGAACGACCAGCTTGCTGAGGACGAGAAGCTCGGTGGGCGGGGGCAGTTCTCAACGGCAGTGAGTTTCTCAACCAAGTTCTTCCGCGTGTACGATTCGGGACTCGGACCGGTCAGGAAATGGCGGCACACAGTCAGCCCGAGTGTTGGCTTCAATTACTCTCCCAAGGCCAATCTCTTCGGCGCGCGAGATACCGAATCAGCACAAGACGCGCTTACGGACGCTTTGACAGCCAATCTCAGCTTCTCTCAAGACTTGGACGTCAAGGTACGACAAGGCGACGAGAGCGTGCGGCTCACCGATGACCGTGGCGGGGAAGAGGGTGACGAAGAAGAAGCTCAGGAGGAGCGGACCCGGACCATCAATCTTCTGAACGTCACGAATACCTTTTCGTATGATTTCGTCCGCGCACGCGAACCCGACCAGCTTGGCTGGCGCAACTTGAGTACGCGTCTCACGACCGGCGTCGGGCGCAATTTTAGTGTCTCTTCGTCGTTTGACACTGATCTCGTCAAGCAGGGGGCCTCACGCGAGACCTTCAACCCCTTCATCCGGCGGGTCACGACTGACTTCTCGCTCCGCGGCGGGGGGTCCCAAGGTTCATTTCGTCAACGCTCGTTCGAAGATCGTCGTCGAGAACGCGACGTCGTCGCTGGACGAGGGACAGACGAGGAAACCGCCGAGGCAGCCGAGGCTTTGGAAGAGGCCGAGTTACAAGGCCAGGGGTTCGGCCCGTGGTCGCTGAACTTGACGCATTCATGGTCGCGAACCCGCAGCGGCGACGGCAACCGACAGAGTTTAGGGATAGGAGCGTCGCTCCTGCCGAGCCCGCACTGGAGCTTGAACTATCGCACGACTTACGATGTAACCGGTGGATCGTTCCAGGGTCAGACGTTGGCATTGGTTCGAAACCTCCACGATTGGCAAGCGACACTTGGGGTCAACATCTTTCCCGCCGAACCGCAAGACCGCGTGCAGATATCGTTTTCGGTCTTCCTTCGAGATGTTCCTGACCTCGAGTTTCCGTACCGGGTGCGACGGGAGTAACGATCTGGCGTGAAAGAGATAATGACCAAAGAGCTGATGAACCAGGAGCAAAGCGGCGGTGAGACCGTCGTCGTCGACGGGCGAAGTCTATCGCTGGATTCTATCGAGCGGGTGGCTCGCCGCGGGACGCGCGTGGAGCTGGACGGCGGCGCCCGAAACCGGATGGTCGCCTCGAGGAAGATCGTCGAAAGGGCGATTGCTGAGCGGCGAGTCGTTTATGGGGTATCGACCGGTTTTGGAAAGCTGAGCGACCGCGTGATCCCGAAGCAGGATCTGGCCAAACTCCAGGTCAATCTGTTGCGCAGTCACGCTGTCGGTGTGGGTGAACCGTTCGATAAGTCCAGCGTGCGAACGATCATGTTGTTGCGCGCGAACACCCTTGCTGGTGGGTTCTGCGGTGCCCGCCCGGTGGTCTGTGAGCGACTCGTTGATCTCCTCAATCGTGATGTCACTCCGTGGATCCCGACCTGCGGCTCGGTCGGGGCGAGTGGCGATTTGGCGCCGCTCGCGCACCTCGGTCTGGTGCTGATTGGGGAGGGTGAAGCTCTCCTAGATGGCAGACGGGTCCCGGCAAGAGATGTCTTGGCTGCGAGTGGGGTTGACCCACTGACGCTTGAGGCCAAGGAGGGATTGTCGCTGATCAATGGGACTCAGGTCATGACCGGGGTGGGGGTTTTGACGCTGCTTGCGGCGGAGCGCGCAGTCGCCGCGGCGGAGGTTGCAGGCGCCATGTCGCTGGATGCGATCTGTGGCACGCGATCAGCATTTGGCGACGCGATTCACGGTGTTCGCCCGCATCCTGGACAGCTGCTGTCGGCGGCTCGTCTTCGGGAACTGCTGGGCGAGGAGAGCGGCATCTCGCAATCGCATGCCGACTGCGGTGTCGTGCAGGACGCCTACTCGTTTCGGTGTATGCCGCAGGTCCACGGGACAGTGCGCGATGTGCTTCGCTACGTTCGCGGCGTTCTCGAAATCGAGGTCAACGCCGGTACGGACAATCCACTCGTGTTTGTTGAAGGCGAGGATCGGGACGGTGGGACGATGGTATCAGGGGGCAACTTTCATGGAGCCCCGATCGCTGCGGCGCTCGATTTCCTAGCCATCGCGATGACTGATCTGGCCTCGATATCCGAACGTCGGATCGAGGCCTTGATCGATACAAGGGAAAGCGGGCTGTCGGCTTTCTTGACAAGTAATCCGGGTTTGGAGTCGGGTTTCATGGCGCAGCAGATCGCAGCGGCCGCACTGGTGAGCGAGTGTAAGGGGCTGGCTCACCCGGCGAGCGTAGACTCGATCCCGACCGGTGCCGATCGCGAGGATCACGTATCGATGGGGGCTTGGGCCGCTCGGAAGGCGCGGATGGTGGTGGACAACACAGAACGTGTCATCGCCATCGAACTCCTAGCTGCAGCTCAAGGCATCGACCTCAGGCGTCCGCTCAAGACGAGTCCGAGCCTTGAGGAGGCTCACCGGCGCATCCGATCTGAGGTTCCCAGATTGGATGCCGACCGCCCAGGTTCAACCGACATAGAGGCCGTCGTCGGATTGATTCAGGCAGCTGCCTTCGGAGAACTGGGTCCTGTAAGCGCTCGTGACTGCGCTTGAGATGCGCCCGATCTGCGAGCGGTGCGGCACCGCTCTGTCCGTTGGTGGTAGCACGTACATCTGCAGCTACGAGTGCACCTACTGTACTGAGTGTGCGCAGGAACTTCGTCATCGATGTTCCAATTGCGGCGGTCAACTTGTTCGACGACTTGCGCGGCCCGAAGATGATGCGTGAGAAGCCTCTGACGGGCGGATGTCTCTGCGGCGGGGTGAGGTATGAGGTGCGACCATTCGTGCGCGTCAGTCATTGTCACTGTTCACGTTGCCGTCGTCATTCGGGGACAGCCATGTCCACCCAGGGAAGAGTGCGACGCGAGCACTTTCAACTGGTCGAGGGTGCAGAGCTGATTTGTAACTACCGAGTTGGGGGTTATGCGAGCAAGGTGTTTTGTAGGGTGTGCGGATCAAGTTTGTTCGGTGGCGATTGGCCAGACGGCCTGGAGGTCAATCCGTCTTGGCTCGCTTGACGGTGATCCGGAGATCACACCCCAGTTCCACACTTTTGTCGAGGCGGGAGTAGCGTGGGGCGAAATCCGCGACGATCTGCCGCAGTATCCGGGCCCGGTTCCCTTCGAGCTACGCTGATTTCGATCTCGGGCGCCCACAATCGGTTTCAACGCCTTGAGAATCGGTAATTTAGGCCCTGACAGTTGACATGCCGCCTAAAGCCTATAAGCTTGCAGACCCCACTTTTGCGCCTTTCTGGCAGTGTTTCGGAGGTCTAAAGAGCGTGGCCGTTGACGAGAGCCGAGAACGCAAAATCCGAGAGTTGCTGTCACAGCTCTCGGGTGTAGAGGGGGTTCAGGTCGAGGAGGACGCTGAAGGGCGGATTCGGACCCTTACCATTCAGGTTTCCTACGCAACCGATCCTCGGCGTCTGACCCGGGATGTGGAGTCGGCTCTCCTCTCCGGTCTGGGGCTCACTATCGATCACCGGGCTATCGCGATAAATGCTAATGGGTTCAATTCAGTGCAAAAAGGGTCACAGGATGCGCCGGGACGACCGTCGGTACGGTCGTTGCGAGGAGAATCATGGCAGGAACCGTTTCAGTTGGCACCTCCGGATGACCGAAGGATTCGCTTTCTAAGTGTTCGGTGTGTGCCCGACGGAGAGCTTTACGTCGAGATCACGGTGGAGTTGAAGATTGAAGGCGAAACATACGCTGGGCAGATTCGAGACGCGGACACCCCTCGCGGGCGACTATTGGCCGCTGCGCGTGCGACCCTGCGGGCGCTGTCTCCCGCGCTTGAGGGGGAGGCGGCTTTTGTTCTCGAGGGGATTGAGGAATTCACCATTCAGGATGCGGCCGGGGTCTTGGCGATCCTGGGTGCTCGGTCCGGGCATCACCGACCGTACTTCCACGGTTCCGCTATCGTACGGCAAAATCCCGTGGAAACAGCAGTCCGGGCGGTGTTGGACGCTCTCAACCGTTACTGGGCCGGCCGGACAACAGGCTGAGTTGAACTCTAGGAGAAAGGACACGAATAAGGGGCCGAAAGCTTGACCAGCAGGTAACTGTTTAAGAGCGGCAAATCAGCGAAGCGCACCGTCCGGTGAGCGGAAACCGGGCCCAGTCCTTGAAAGGAGGTGCTGCCTTTGCTCGCTCCAGGAGCCTATGAGCCAGTCTTTGCGAAAGTCATGGCTCTGCTTCAGTTGCTGGTGCGAAGCACGTCTATGAACTAGGCCTTTTCGGCCCCTTAAAGAAAACAATGTCGCCCGATACGACAACGAGTCGTTCTTTCACCAAGTTTAGGCTTCTAAGTGCATCGCTCCTGCTTACGGTCTTAGTTAGCCTCTGGCTAATTCGTCCCAGCGCCTGGGAGTTCTCGACCGGTGAAACCGCTGGGCTGGCTGTGTTCATCTTACTGATCGTTCTTGCCGAGAGTTTCCCGATCGCCATTGGCGCCGGTCGAGCGGACATCACGACGGCCGGTATTGTCTACTGGGCGATGATCGTGCTTTTCACCCCCTTCTGGGCAACAACCTGTGCTGTGAGTGGCTTTCTCTTCACGGATATTCTTGTCCGAAGGAGGCCATTGCAAAAAGCCGTCTTTAACACCACTCAGATTGGTGTGAGCGTGATCGGCGCGAGCCTCGCCCTACGGGCCATCCGAGGAGCACCAGGCCTCTCAGCTAATCCGAGGTTCTTTGTTGGGTTCCTTGCAGCTATCGCTATTTTTTGGTTCTTGAATACTTGGTTGGTGAGCTTAGCGATTCACTTTTGGTATGGAGAGTCGACCCAGCGCTTTTGGCGAAGAAACTACCAGTGGGCATGGGTCTATGAACTGTCCTCTGCGCCGATCGCATTAGTAGTTGCGTTTGCCTACGACCGACTGACAATCGTAGGCCTGATCCTGGTTGCCTTGCCAACGCTTATGGTCCGGTTGGCTTACAGCCAGTACCTGGACCTCAAAAAAACCTATAACGAAACCGTTCGCACGATGGTAAAGATCATCGAGATGCATGATCCGTACACCGCGGGACACTCGGACCGCGTTGC
>JBDHFX010000054.1:0-11459 GCA_039590215.1 Gemmatimonadota bacterium
TCTCCTTCACCCGGGCGGCGATATCCTCATCTCGATACAGGATGGTGTACTGGCATCCGTTTTGTTCGGCGAGAGTGGCCTTCTCCTTGGATCCGACGGTGCCGATGATGTTGGCCCCAATCGCTTTCAGCCATTGGATCGCAATCGATCCGACCCCTCCCGAGGCGGCGTGGAACAACACCCAATCGTCCGCTTTTACCGGATACGTGCGGTGGATCAGGTACTCAACGGTGGCGCCTTTCAGCATCATGCCAGCGGCGGTGACATCATCTATTGAGTCGGGCAGCTTTATCAAACGGTCGGCGGACACGACTCGCGCCTCTGCGTAAGAGCCCGGGTTGCCTGCACCGAAGTACGCCACCCGGTCGCCAGGAATGATGTTCTCAATCCCCTCGCCCACGACCTCGATGACGCCGGCGGCCTCAACACCAGGCGAAAAGGGAAGCGGAATTGGATAGAGGCCCTCGCGTTGGTAGATATCAATGAAGTTGAGGCCGATGGCGTATTCTCGAATAACGATTCTCCCGCTCATTCCTGTCCCCTAACGGTACGTCTTCTGAGTTAGTTGCTCGCTAGATCGACCGACTCTAGCGCTCGGTCTAACTCGGTTATCAGATCGTCCGCGTTGGATTCATCGAACGGCATCGGTGGCCTTATCTTCAATACGTTATCGTGCGGTCCATCCGTACCGAGCAGCACTCCCGCTTCTCGCATAAGGTCGACCACAAGCGATGCTTCCTCCCCGGCCGGCTCCAATGATTCTCGGTCTCGTACGAGCTCGACACCCAAGAACAAACCCGATCCGCGGATGTCACCGATGAGCGAGTGGGTACCGGCGAGCTCGCGAAAACCCTTAAGCAGCCGGCTGCCCACTCGCGCTGCGTGCTCCTGCAGACGCTCCTCTTGCACGATGTCGAGAACCGCCAACCCGATCTCGCACGACACCGTATTCCCCCCGAACGTGCTAAAGAACTCCATGCCGTTATCGAATGAACTGGCGATCTCGGGTGTTGTAACCACCGCGGCGACGGGGTGGCCGTTGCCGATCGGCTTTCCCAGCACGACGATATCCGGAACAACGCCGTGCGGCTCAAACGCGTAGAACCCGCTCCCGATCCGCCCGTAGCCCGTCTGGACTTCATCCGCGATGCACACACCCCCAGCTTCGCGCACATGTCCGTAGACCTCGGCGAAGTAGCCCTGAGGCAGAAACAGTTGCCCGCCCACGCTGGGGCACGTTTCCGCGATAAACCCCAAAAGCCGGCTGCCCTCTTCCAAAATGCGCTGACTCACGTCGCGAACGAACGCCGCATACTTGGCTGCGGCTTCGGGATCTTCGTGCCGGAAGCGGCCGCGGTAACAGTCCGGAACCGGGACTACGTGGACCCATGGGGGCGCAGCGTGACCTCCTGGTCCGTCGTGTTTGAACGGGCTGATGTCGATCAGGCTACTCGTGTGTCCGTGATACGCGGACTCCAAGACGATGATCTCGAGGCCA
The DNA here is from genome assembly GCA_039590215.1 of Gemmatimonadota bacterium. Taxonomy (GTDB): domain Bacteria; phylum Gemmatimonadota; class Gemmatimonadetes; order JACCXV01; family JAHWKZ01; genus CAMYLR01. Next base: position 1,499 of record JBDHFX010000054.1, read on the forward strand.
TCAGTGTGGGCCCGGGCCAACCGCAGGGCCAACTCGTTGGCCTCGCTGGCGGAGTTGACAAAGAAGCACACCTCCAGCGGGTCGGGCAGCGTGGCGGCCAACCGCTCGGCGTACTCGCCTAGTGATTCGTAGAGGTATCGCGTATTGGTGTTGAGCCGGCGCATCTGCCGAGTCGCCGCCGCGACAACCCGGGGGTGGCAGTGTCCAACGTGGGGAACGTTGTTGTATGCGTCAAGGTACCGCCGTCCATCCGTATCGAAGAGATACTGCATCCAACCGCGGGACATGTGAACAGGAGAGCGGTAAGCCACGCTCAGGTTCCGACCCACTCGCTGTCGTCGTCGGTTGAGAAGTGCGGGAGTGTCGAGCGCCGGAGTCTTCTGGGTACCAAGAACATGTACGGGTGAAGGCATGAGCTCGCAAGCCGCGCGCAGCACGTCTTCGGCAAGCGGGAACGGGCGCTCCGCCAGCTTGGGCAGCGTTCGTCGAATCGGTTCTTGGCTGATAGCCAGATAAGAGTCGCCGGGGCGATGCCGCGTCTGGTGAGCGGCGATACACACACTCATGCACAACCGCAGGCAGATCAGCCCGTAGAGAGCACCTATCTCGTTCGAATCGAGGGTGTTCTCCGCGTGGTAACCGCAGGTGACGATAGCGGCCACGTCGAGCGGATCCGGTGCGTCTAGCAAGGCATAGGCAACACCGATGGCGAGGTCCCCGATCGTGTAGCTGCGAACCATATCACCGAAATCGATCAACCCGACGATACTCTGAACCTCACCGTCTCCATCGACGAGCACGTTGTAATCATTGGCGTCATTGTGGATGACGCTCTGGCGAAGAGATGCCAATCGCCCAACCGTGTGGCGATCGACATCAGAGGCCAAACTTTCGACCAGCTCACGTACTCGGGAGTCCTCGATCAGCGAAGAGTATTGCCGGACGGCATCGAGACCCTGTGCCAGATCCCAGTGAAGCTCACGGTGAAACGCAGGATGGTCGAAGTCTTCCAATGCGTGATCCAGCATGCCCAGACTCTCGCCGAGACTGCAAAGAAGCTCGGGTGACTTCTCATTCAATCGCCCCATGGGAACGCCATCGAGATAGGTAAGGAGGCGAACTAGGTACGTGTGTCCGTCGGGCCCCTCAAAGCGGGTGATGAGCTGACCATCCTTGGCCGGAACGGGGCGAGGGCAGATCGAAGCCCTACCCGCCAGATGGGATAATGCGGCGTTCTGCGCCTCCACTAGCCTCGGGTCCTCAGACACGTTGGCGATCTTCAGGACGTACCGCTCGGTTGGCGAAACATCGATACGGAAATTTTGGTCGCGTTCGCTGGGAAGCGGTGTGCCCGGTCCATCTACTGCGTACGACTCGGCGAGAATCGCCCGCGCCTGATCAACCGAGAATATGGGCACTTCGAACGTGGCGATGATGATTGGCCTCCGGGACGGTCATCTTAACCTACGATGCGGAAAAGGCCATCTGTTGCGAGACTCACAGTCACGATGCAGGTTGTCCGAGACGCGATGATCGAGCTCACCGTCAACGGCCGTGTGCAACGTGTCGATGTCGACCCGCAGATGCCGCTCTTGTGGGTGTTGCGGGACGTGCTCAACCTGACCGGGACCAAGTACGGGTGCGGCGGCGCCGTGTCGCTCTGCGGGGCCTGTACCGTCCACCTTGACGGTCGCGTCGTCCGATCCTGCACGACGCCGATCTCGGCCGCCGCCGACAAAGAAGTCACGACGATCGAGGGGCTCTCGCCGGATGGTGAGCATCCGCTCCAGCGGGCGTGGCAAGAGCTCAACGTGCCGCAGTGCGGCTACTGCCAGTCGGGCCAGATCATGGCCGCTGCCGCGCTCCTCGCCCGCAATCCAAATCCGACCGACGACGAGATCGACGAAGCCATGGCCGGCAACATCTGCCGCTGCGGTACCTACACGCGAATCCGGGCCGCCATCCCACGGGCTGCGAAGGAAGCGTGATGATACGGGTCGAGAACGTCAGCCGTCGATCGTTCCTCAAGGTCATGGGGATGGGGACAGGCGCGCTCGTGCTTGGCTGCCGGATCGACGCCGAGGGCGCGGTCGATACCGCCCGCGCGATGGCTGGTCCGGCGTTCGAGCCCAACGCTTTTGTCGCGGTCTCTCCCGATGGCACGGTGACAATTGTGGCCCACCGCTCCGAGATGGGTCAAGGCAGCCGCACCGGTCTGCCGATGGTGGTCGCCGACGAGATGGAAGCTGACTGGGATCGGGTCGTCATCGTGCAAGCCGACGGTGACGGGCGGTACGGGAGCCAGAACACCGACGGTTCCCGGAGCATGCGCCAGTTCTATCAACCGATGCGAGAGGTGGGAGCGACGGCTCGTCACATGCTCGTCGCCGCCGCGGCGACGAGCTGGGGTATCGACGCCAGCGAGTGCGAGGCGCGATTCCACGAGGTCATCCACAAGCCGACCGAGCGATCACTAGGATTTGGTGAGTTGGCTACGGACGCCGCGACTTTGCCGGTGCCTTCTCCCGAGAGCGTTGAGCTCAAATCACGCGACCAGTTCCGCTATATAGGCTCGGAAACATCGGTCGTCGACCTCCCGGATTTCGTTACCGGCCAGGGGATCTACGGGGCTGACGTTCGACTCCCCGACATGGTGTTCGCGGCGATCGCCCACTGCCCGTCGGTGAATGGCCGAGCAATCGGATACGACGCCGACGCGGCGCTCGCGGTACCAGGCGTTCAGCAAGTGGTTGACGTCCCGGGCGATGGCGGTGTCGGCGGCGGTTTCCAAACACTGGGTGGGGTCGCGGTCGTGGCCGACACGACTTGGGCCGCGTTCCAGGGCCGCGACCGACTCGCCATTCAGTGGGAGCCCGGCCCGCACGCAGCCTACGACTCCGCGACGTACCGGCAGCGACTCGAAGCTGCGGCCGAGGCACCCGCCCACGTCGTACGTGAGAGCGGGGATGTCGATGGCGCGCTGCGCAGCGCCGACCAGGTCGTCCGCGCATCATACTACGTGCCCCACCTCGCTCAGGCTCCAATGGAGCCGCCGTGCGCCACGGCGCGATTCGAAGGCGGACGCTGCGAGGTGTGGGCTCCGACCCAGAACCCGATGGGAGCGCGCGATGAAGTGGCGCGCGCGTTCGGCATCGGGCCGAACGATGTCAGCGTTCACGTTACGCTGCTGGGCGGTGGGTTCGGTCGCAAGTCGAAGCCCGACTACGTCGTCGAGGCGGCGCTTGTAGCTCGCCATGTCGGCGTGCCGGTCCAGCTCGTGTGGGCCCGGGAAGACGACATTCGCTTCGGCTACTTCCACGCCGTCAGCGCGCAACAGTTAGAGGGTGGCCTCGATCGCGAAGGCAACTGCGTCGCGTGGCTGCATCGAAGCGTTTTTCCGACAATCATCGCCACGTTCAACGCGAGCGCCAGGCGTGCCAGTCCAAACGAGCTTGGGCTGGGATTGATCGACGTGCCGTTCATGGTTCCCAACCTGAGGGTCGAGAACGGCGACGCCGAGGCGCACGTCAGGATCGGCTGGATGCGATCGGTGTCCAACATCCACCACGGGTTCGCGGTTGGTTCGTTTGTCGACGAGCTCGCCGCCGCCGCCGGACGCGACGCGAAGACGTACCTGCTCGACATGATCGGTCCCGGACGCACGATCGACCTCACCGCCGACGGAGTAGAGTACACCAACTACGGGGAGCCGATCGATCAGTACCCGCTCGACACGGCGCGTTTGCGCAACGTCATCGAAGTCGCTGCCGAGGCCGCTGATTGGGGCTCGCCGAGACCGGACGGACGGGCGCTCGGAATCGCCGCGCATCGCACCTTCCTCACTTATGTCGCGGTGGTGGCGGATGTCTCCGTCGACGACGACGGCTTGCCCACTGTGCATGGCGTCTACAGCGCGCTCGACTGTGGTGTTGTCGTCAATCGTGACCGCGTCCGGGCGCAGGTCGAGGGGGCAGCGATCTACGGCATGAGCCTGGCCCTCTACGGACGCATCACCGCGCGCGAAGGTGCAATCGAGCAGAGCAACTTCCACGACTATCCTGTCGTGCGGATGCCCGAAGCCCCGCGCACGATGGAGGTTCGACTGATCGATAGCGACGCCCTACCGACGGGCGTCGGCGAACCCGGCGTGCCACCGGTTGCGCCGGCCATCACGAACGCGATCTACGCGGCCTCCGGGAAGCGGATACGCGAGCTGCCGATCCTGGATCTCGGCGGGAGACCTCAGTCGGGAAGGGCTAGATAGGTCTCGGCCACCGCCAGACCGCCGCGCCGGTCAAGGATCCCTTGCGCGTTGCGGAAGTTGACGCCGAGGTCGTCCTCCGCAACGAAGCGACGGGCGCGGGAAACCTGGAAGTGAAGGATCGCGCAGTTGCGGGGGGGGGCACGGCAGACCTGTTCCCGATTGACCGGCGTTCGCGATGTGCTGGCCCGTCGTCACACTCTCACCAACCTGAACCCGGGCGCTTCCCCGTTGATGATGGGCGTAAAAACCGTACGTCCCGATGTCGTGCTGGATGATAAGAAAGTTGAAGTCGTTCGAGTGGATTCCGTCGTCTGGAAAATCATCCATCAAGTTGACGACGACGCCCGATCGTGCAGCCGTAATCGGTGCACCGACGTCCATCCTGAAGTCGTAGGCGAGCTGGTTTCGATGCGAGCCTTGCACAGTGCAGTAGCTCTGCACAAGAAACCAGGCATCACCCACGGGATACGGCAGCCGATAGTCTGACTGCGCGGGTTCGCCAAAGACAGCGAAATCCATGCACGTTGAGCCCGAGGTCGCCGTCGGGCCGTCGCCACCACTCGAGTCGCCACAGCCCAGCATGAAGACCCGGCCAACGAGGACCAAACCGATCCCAATGCCGATCTTGTCGATTTGAAGAGTCATACTGGCGCTACTGATCTTATCCCTCGGTCTCCCCGCCTACTGTCGACCTCTGCTTAACCGCCCTGAACTGAGCCGCGACACGACCGGCCGACACGGCCATGACGATCGATTGCACGGTTGCGATTTCTTGTTTTGTGATACCGAGATCCTCGGCCACGCCAAGGTAACTCTCCATTCACGGGTAGCAGGCGACTGCCATCGCCGTAGCAAGATGGATCATGACGGTAGTCTGCTCGCTCAGAACCTCGTTGTGCCGTGCGGAATCGTAGAACAACTCAAACTCGTTTACACGCTCCTTGGGCATCGTCTCTCCTTTCGACTAATCCGACTCTTTACGGTTGACTCGCCGTCGCGTTCAGATCCGGTCACTCATCCCGGTAACACCGGACTCAGTTGCACAGTGGGCACAACAGAAAACCTTCCCGGCGGTCTCCATACCGTGCCCAACAATTCTGCACCCGCAGTGGGAACAGCGCGGGGCTAGGGCGTGAATGGCGCATTCGAACGAGTCGAAAACGTGCGTCTCTTCTCCCTGCAGGACCTGAATCGGCTTGTCGTAGTCGTTGCCGCATACTTCGCACACGTGTTCCATAGGACCCCCTCCTTTGACTCTAGCGTAGCCTGATTCTGGCGCGGGTGTCTGTGGGGAAATACCCGCGGGCGGTCTATGCCGCGTAATCCGCGAGCCGAACCGGAATGCGCCGTGCGCCCCAAGACCCCGGGTGCGCGTCGAAGACACCCGGACAGCCCGCATTGCACCGCCGGCAGTGCCCCAAGCTCGTGAGGTTCCACTCAGAGAGCGTGTACCAGTTGCGGCCGATCAGGAGCTGGCCACACTCGTGGCAGTAGGTGCTCTGGCTCTCCTTATCGTGGACGTTGCCCGTGTACACGTAGCACAGGCCGTTAGCGAGGGCGATCGCGCGCGCCCGCCGCAGGGTCTCGACCGGTGTGTGCGCTACATCCAACATCTTCCAATCGGGGTGGAACGCCGAGAAGTGAAGCGGCACGTCGACGCCCAGCTCCTCGGCGATCCACTCCGTCTCTCGCTCGATCTCCGCATCGGAGTCATTCGTCCCCGGAATCAGGAGCGTCGTGATCTCGAACCACACTTGCGTCGCATGGCGTAGGTAGCGGAGTGTGTCGAGAACCGGTTCCAGCTCGCCACCGCAGATCTTCCGGTAGAACTCATCGCTGAACGCCTTCAAATCGATGTTCGCTGCGTCCATGTTGCGGAAGAACTCCGCTCGCGGCTCGGGGCACTGATAACCGGCCGTGACGGCCACCGGGTGGATCGCGCGCTCCTTGCACGCTTGAGCCACGTCGATCGCATACTCGTGGAAGATGACCGGATCGTTGTAGGTGAACGCCACGCTTCGGCACCCGAGACGCTCCGCGGCGCTGGCGATCGTCTCGGGTGCGGCCGCGTCCGCCAGAGTGTCCATCTCCCGCGACTTCGAGATATCCCAGTTCTGGCAGAACTTGCATCCCAGATTGCACCCGGCAGTGCCGAAGGACAGAACGGGGGTCCCAGGAAGGAAATGATTCAGCGGCTTCTTCTCGATCGGGTCGACGCAGTAGCCGCTCGAGCGTCCGTAGGTGGTGAGGACGATCTGGCCACCTTCATTGGCGCGGACGAAACAGAAGCCGCGCTGGCGGTCGCGCAAGCGGCAGAAGCGCGGGCAGATGTCGCACTGGACTCGACCGTCGTCGAGCTCATGCCAGTGTCGAGTGTCTCGAGCGTGCTCCACGAGGGGTCCTACCTGGTTGGTCATCCACCCGCTACCTCGCCATAGCGCGTCGTCTCCGGAGCCGGGCCGTCGGTCGCCGCTCGTCCAGCCGCCGAAGCCCCAACTCGCGCGCGATCTCAATCGCCGCGACAAACTCCTCCGACCTCAGAGGGCGGTTGAGCTCCGGGTACTTCTTGTCGCTCACCGAGCCGGCTGGATGGTACTGGTCCATCAAGTTCACGTAGGTCTCGGGACCCAGCCGGGAGGTGACCCACTCCAGGATCGCGCGGGTCTCGTCGAGGTCGCCAGGCATCACGAGGTGCCGGAGGAGGAGCCCTCGTTTCGCCACCCCGTCCGCGCTCACAACCAAGTTGCCGACTTGCCGATGCATCTCCGCAATCGCGGCGCGTGCCGCCGCGGGATAATCAGCCGCCTTGAGGTACTTCCGGCTCTTGTCGGGGCTCCAGTACTTGAAGTCCGGCATGTATATGTCGACGATCCCCTCCATAAGGGTGATGCTCTCGAGCGCGTCGTAGGCGCTGGTGTTGTACACGATCGGGATCGCAAGTCCCATCTCGATCGCCTCGGCAACCGATTCGAGCACTTGCGGGACGACGTGCTCCGGCGTCACGAAGTTGATGTTGTGGCAGCCGCGCTCTTGGAGCTCGAGCATCATGCTCGCGATCTCACGCGGCGTGGATCCGGGAGGGGACTGCTTGGGCTTGATCGCCTGGCTGATGTCCCAGTTCTGACAGAAGACGCATCGCAGATTACAGTGCGAGAAGAAGATCGTGCCGGAGCCGTTCCAGCCCCGGAGGCAGTCCTCTTCGCCGAAGTGCGGGAAGTAGCTACTCACGACCGCGTAGCGACTGGTCTTGCAGGCTGACCACTTGTCCTCGAGCCGGTTGACGCCACAATCGCGGGGGCACGCTCGGCAGTCTTCGAGGCCTGCAACCCCCCGCGCGACGCGCTCGCGGAGTTCCTCGCGGGGTAACATCAGATAGGTCGGCCGGAACACGACATTTCGTCCAAGATATCATGGGAAACCACCCGGCACATCAACTGTCCGGAATCTGTCAAAGCATTGCCGCGACGACCATGCCTGGAATAGGCCCTGATCTAGAGCCGTTTTTTAGGTCACGAACTCGAACCGAAACCTGCATGGGTTTCGACCGAAGGGAGAGGCCAAATGCGAGTGCTCTATTCAGTAATTGCCACTGCCGTCAGCGCCTTCTCGCTGGCAGCCTTGTTAGCGATGACCGTTCCAGCACCCCCGTCGGAGGGAAAACTCACGGCGGAGCTTGGTCCGATTACGGTGATCGCTGTGGAGACGCCACCGGCAGTTGCGACCAGCAATAGCCAGGTCGAGATGAAGAGCGGGGCTTGCTAAAGCCCGAAAGCCAATTCACCCAGGCGTCCCTTGCCCTGTCGCGTGCGGTGATCGCGGCCATCTTCCTGTGGCACGGCATCCCCAAGGCATTCTACATCGCCGCGGCGATGGACAAGTTCACGGGATTTGGTCTGCCTTCGGTTCTGGGACCGATCACGGGGTGGGTTGAGGTCTTCGCGGCGTCGCTGCTCCTGCTCGGCGTATTTCACCGCGCGGCGGTGATCATGCTGCTGACCATCATCATCGGCGCCTTGGTGACCGTTCAGATCCCGAACGGAGTCTCCTCCGGGCTCGAGCGCGATCTGCTGATCCTGTCTGGGCTCACCCTGCTTGCCTTTGTGGGCCCGGGCAGATTCGCGCTCAAGTCACTGGTCGGACAGCGGATGTCGTAGCTGTCCCACAGATCGTCGGGTGCTACATCCCTACCGGTGCATCGGTGTTCCAGATGTCGCTAACGCAGAGCCACGAGCCGTCGGCTTGGCGTTCATAGATCGCGTGCCACTTCCCGACCATGCTCACTGGTTTACCATCGGGCGGCGCCACATCGAAAGTGAATGCGCCTCGCCCGTAGGCCATGTCGCCGTCACCGGCGATGACCTGCGGCGTTAGGGTGAAACCGGTGACCGGCGGCCGAGCATCTTGCCATTCCCTGATCGCGGTGACGCCTTGCATCATGGGCTCGTTGGGTGGCATCCGCACCGCATCGGCATCGTAATAGCTGTTATTTGACTCCCAGTCCTGCGCGATCACGTCAACGGCGTATTTCTCGAGCATGCCGCGGATGGCGGCCTCATCTTCTGCGGTGAAACTGGCTTGGGCTGCGACTTCAGGTGGTGCCTCGGCCGCCGGCTGACAAGCCACGACGGCGAGCACCGCGAGCAACGCAAATGAACGCTTCATGGAATCTCCCCCCTAGGTGTGATTGATCTGAGTCGTTCTAGGCTACTCGATCATTATAGCTCAAAGTCCGTGTCGGTCCAGACGGGAACATCGGCGGTGTTCGCAATCGAGTAGATGGTGAAAAAGATCAGCCGGGCTACTCTGGCCGCCTTGTCGGCATCGATCCTGTCGACTTCGTCTGACAGCTCGTGATAGTCCTCGTGGGTCCCGCCAAAAAACCACAGCGCTGGGATCCCATTGCGCACGAAGCTGAAGTGATCGCTTCGGAAGAAGAGGTTCTCCTCCGGCCACAGATCCCCGGCCACGAATAGCTGTACTTCCGGATGCCTGTCGACGACGCGGTGGAGAAGCCGGCCCAGTGAAGAGAACTCTTGCCCGATCACGGCGATGCTGTCAGGCGAATTTCGGCTGATCATGTCGGCGTTGACGTCGGCCACGATGGATTCGATAGGCACGGTCGGGTGATCGGCGTAGTGGCTGGAGCCCAGCAGCCCTTTTTCTTCTCCGCTAACAGCTAGGAATATGAGCGAGCGAGACGGCGCGGTTTCTAGCGACGCGAACGCCTCGGCAACTTCGATCAGGGCGGCCGTTCCGGAGGCGTCGTCGTCGGCCCCATTGTAGATAGAGTCCCCTGCGGCATTGGCGGTTCCCACACCGAGGTGGTCGATGTGCGCACTGAAGATCACGTAAGTGTCGCGAAGTACCGGATGACTTCCCGGGAGAATCGCCACGACGTTGGGTGCACCCGCGCTGACGATGGCGGTCTGGCCGGTCTCGGCGTCAAGAACCTCCACATCGATCGGGTACCGCTGGATGAATGACGTCGCTCCCGGACGGAGACCAAGCTCAGCAAACTTGCCAGCCACGTACTGGGTCGCCGCCTCAAGCCCTGGGCTGGGAGTGTCTCGGCCGGCCATCTGATCGCTCGCCAGGTGTGCAATCAGCTGGTACATGTCGTCAGGCGTGATCGTGGCCGCCGCCGCTGCCGCGGCATTGGGATCGAAGTTGTCGGGCCCGAGCGGGGCATCGTCTTGA
>JBDHFX010000055.1:0-15797 GCA_039590215.1 Gemmatimonadota bacterium
GACGACACTCAACAAGATCTCCAAGAAGGAAGCCGAGCTGACGCAGAAGCTCGGTCGTGAGCCCAAGCCCGAGGAAGTAGCCGAGGCGATGGACATGGACGTCGACGAGGTGCGGAAGCTGATGAACGTCTCGCGCCGTTCGCTGTCGCTCGACGCACCGCTTTTCGAGGGCGAAGAGAAGACGCTCTTCAGCTATCTCTCGGACGACGAGACGATGGACCCTGAAGAGCAGACCTTCGAGAGCGCACGCGAGAAGGAGATCCGGGAGACGCTGGGCTCGTTGCAACCGCGAGAGGCGAAGATCGTCAAGCTCTACTATGGGCTGGACGGCAACGAGCCGCTCACGTTGCGTGAGATCGGTTCGATCTTCAACCTCTCCCGCGAGCGCATCCGGCAGATAAAGGAACGCGCGATCGAGCGTCTGCGTCACACGTCGCGATCGCGACGCCTGGAGCCCTACCACTAGAGCGGGACTACCGCTACTGTGGGGTCAAAAGCCCCCGATCCTCTAGCGAGGGTCGGGGGTTTTGTTATGCTCGGATTGTCAGGCTGTCGCCCAGCGGCGGTAAAAAGTCATCGCACCCAATACGGCAAAACCGAGACCTCGGGCTGGCCGCTGCACGCCGCGATCCGACGAAACGACCCAGGTTCCGGCAGCACGATCCGCATACGCACCACGGCACAGCTCTAGCAACTCGACATCGGCGCTTTTCGACGGACCCGAGTAGATCACATCGAGCGGTTGGACGGATGGAGCTTCGTCGGGAGCGATCGAGCCATCCCACACGACAACGCAATCCGTCACGCCGTGACGGATCGCCGCCTCCGCGAGCCAGCGCTCGAAAGCTGCTCGCTTCGGGGCGGGATCACGGCCCCGGGGCGCGAATCTCTGGATGGCGTGAAGAACGTTGTAGCCGTCCACTAGGACGGCCGCCGGCCGTGAATGGGCTACGGCTGAGTGACGGTTGCCGGCTCGCGCGAGGCGGTGGTCATCGTTTCGCCATCATCGAGCGATGCTTGGCGCTCGCGATCGGCTAGCCGAAACAGGTCGGCAAGCGTGTCCGCCTCGGTGAGCAAGTCAACCGCCTTGGCAAGCGCCAGATCGGCGCGGAGCACCGCCTGGCGGGCGGCACCCTCGCCGTGGTATTGGCTGATCAGCGTGAACTGAAGCGAGTCGCGGATGTACTCGATCTCGGCTATGAATGCCTCGTCCGAAAAATCGACCCCCTTCTCATCACGAAGGTACGTCTTGAACTCCTCCAGCAACGCTTCATCAGGCTGGAAGTTCTTGGGAACTGAAGCGTGGGCCGACCGATACGTCACACCAAACAAGAAGAACGCGTTCTGAACCGCGATGTCTTGGATGAGATGTTGTGACGCCTCAGCCAACGGCTCGCCCCGCACGACAACGTCCGGCATGACACCACCACCGCCGTACACACTCCGCCCCATGTCGGTGTTGAACGTCAAGCTGTCGGGGAACGCGTCGCCGTCACGCGCGAGCATCGACGGGATTTCAGTCCCAGTCCGCGTCGTCGGCACCCCGGGGGCGCCCTCGCGTTGGATGCTACGACCGCTCGGCGTGTAATAGCGAGCGGTGGTCAGCTTGAGGAAGTAACCGTCGTCGAGAGAAAACAGGCTCTGAACCAAACCCTTGCCCCACGAGGATTCGCCGACCAGCAGGGCGCGATCGTGATCCTGCAGCGCGCCGGCCAGAATCTCGCTGGCCGAGGCCGAAGAACCATTGATCAAGACGATCATCGGATGGACCGAGAAATCATCGTTGTCACGAGCGTGATAGGCGCGGTCCGATTCCTCGACCCTGCCTCGCGTAGCGACGATCTCGACGCCCTTGGGCAAGAAGAGATCCGAAACTTCGATCGCTTGATCGAGCAGGCCACCGGGGTTGCCCCTGACATCGAGGATGAGCGAACGCATCCCGCTGCGCTCGAGCTTGCGGATGGCATTACGAAGCTCTTCGCGCCCGCGTTCGGCGAACTGAGTGAACCGAACGTAGCCAATGCCATCCTGCATCAAGAAAGAGTATGGAACCGCCGATAGCTTTATCGGGCGCCGCGTGATATCGGTCTCAAACACCTCGGCTAGCCCCGCACGCCCAATCGATAGCGTAACCTTCGATCCACGCGGCCCGCGAAGTTGTTGGACCGCCTTCTCCTCGCTCCAGCCCTTGGTCGAGGTGCCATCGACGGCGAGGATCTTGTCACCCGCCTGGAGCCCGGCCCGATAGGCCGGCGTACCCTCGATCGGCGCGATCACGGTCAATACCTGTTCGACGATGTCGATCCGAATCCCGAGGCCTTCGTAATTGCCTTGGGTGTGGATCCTCAGATCGTTGTATTCGGTCGGGCTCAGCAATTGCGAGTAGGGATCCAACGATCCGAGCATGCCCTCGAGCGCTCGCATGTACAAGCTGTCAGATGGGATTTCGTCGACGTACTTCTCCGAGACCTGATGGATCGCCTCATTGAGGAGCTTAATCGCCGCGTATGGATCTTCTCTGTCCGACGCCGAAAGATCGTCGTAGATAATCCCACCGGTCAGAACGGCCAGGAAGAACAACAAGATGAACAAAATGCCGAATCGCTTTCTGATCATTCAGGTACCATCCTTTGCGAGCCCCTTGTCTCGAGTAACTCTCCAACCCGACTGCGGATCGCGCTCTGCAGCTCGTCGATCGGTTGCTTACCGTCTAGTACGAAGAATCTATACGGTTCATTCGTCGCTAGCCTCTTATACCCCGCCCGGACCCGTTCGTGAAACTCGTCTCCGGCGCGTTCCAATCGATCCGGCGGTTTGTCGCCCCGTCGATCGACGGCATCGCTGACCGGAACATCGATCAGAATCGTTAGATCGGGGACCAATCCCCCGGTCGCCCAACGATTCCACTCTGCAATCCGCTCCGGCTCGAGGCCCCGACCGTAGCCCTGGTAGGCCACCGACGAATCGCCGAACCGGTCTAACAGTACGATCTTGCCCGCCGCCAACGCGGGCGTAACGACAGTGGCCGCCAACTGCGCGCGGGCGGCAATAAAGAGCGCCAGTTCCGCGTGTGGCGTCAGCTCGTCGTCGACGTCCAGCAACGCGCTTCGCGCCGCCAAACCAACCGCGGTGGTGCCCGGCTCTCGCGCGGTGACCACGGAATAACCCTCTTCCGTGAGCCAAACGGCGAGCAACTCGACCTGAGTCGACTTCCCGCTGGCCTCGCCACCCTCGAACGTAACGAGGGCGCCACCACCGGCTCTCGGTGACCGAGCGACGCTCACCAAACCCAATATTGCGGCCGCCTGGTTTAGACTCAAGCTCAGAGCCTAACCCGGCACCTGGTCCGGCGTCGCGTACAGCAGCCAACCGTCGGGATCGATTTCGATTTTCGTAACGGGGTTAGATGGATCGACGTCGATCTCAACGGTGTTGGCTTTCATCTCCACCTCGAGCCGTCGCTTGCTAGCGCCAGTAGTCAACTCCAACTCGAAGTCCAACCGATACGGATCTCCGGACTGCAGTTGGCGCACGATCAGACGATCGGTCTTCTGGTCGATCGTCAACACCGGCATCCCGGGTCGCCCGACCCATTGGGCGAAAAACCAGCCCAGATCCATCCCCGAAGCATGCTCGGCGACGCGCTCGAAATCGGCGGTCCAGGCCGTCTGTCCGCGCAGTTCACCGTAAAAGCTGCGAATCGCGTCAAAAAAGGCCCGATCGCCAACTCTTCGACGCAACATATGCAAGACCCAGGCCCCCTTCTGGTAATTATTCGGGGTCAAGAGGCTCTCGTACTCGCGTGGGGTTTGACCGTAGATCGGCTCCGGGCTTTGTCGATGATAGGCGACGACGCTCGCGGCCATGGCGCGCATGCGACGCTTCAATTCCTGCGGACCGCGTCCAGTGGAGCTTCCATGAAACTCGAAGAAGACCGCAGCGAAGTAGGACGCGAACCCTTCCGACAACCACAGGTGGTGCCAGTCCTTCTCGGTTACCGCGTCGCCAAACCACTGGTGGACGGTTTCGTGCGCGACCAGGGATGACAATTGATCGTCTCCCTCACCGGGATCGCCTGCACCCGTTCGAAGCGCATCACCGATCGCCGATTCACTGTAGAAGATCGCGCTTGCGTTCTCCATCCCGCCGTATCGCGTAGAGGATTGGACGTGGGCCAACTTCTCGTACGGGAACGGGCCGAACAACGAATCATAAAAGGATAGGATCTCGGTCGACCGAGAAAAGGCGGCCTCCCCGGCCAATGAGTCGGCGGGATAGGTCCAGTGCGTGACTTCGACACCGTTGACGACGCCGGCGGTGGTAACACTGAACGGTGCCGCGCCCAACACCATGCAGTAGGTCGGGATGCTCCCCGTCTCGATCCACCGCGTGAGCACCCGACCGTCTTCGAGCTTCGATAGCTGACGTCGATAACCATTCGCCACGACCCGCCATTTCGCCGGGGCGATGATCTCGAACGCAACCGTCGCCTTGTCCGATGGGTGATCGACCGCAGGGAACCAGTAGCGCGCTCGATCGGGCCAGTTGTCGGCGAACACCACTACTTCTCCGTGGCGATTGGGTTGGATTATGAGGCCATCTTGAGGCTCGCCGTGATACCAAACACTTGCTGTATGCCGGGTGGCGACCGGCTCGCGGGGAGCGCGCACGGTGAGCTTCTCGCCTTCGTGCGAGAATTCGGCGCGTTCGCCGTCGACGCTCACGCTGTCGATGGTCATAGGTCCAAAGTCGAGATCCAGCATCGGGTGCAGGGTTGAGACACTGGCCTCGTAGAGAATCGTCGTGCGTCCAGCGATCTCCCGCCCGTTGACGGGCAACTCCAGTGCGATGTCGTAATGAAGAACATCCACTCCGGAGCGTCGCGCGTAGCCGTCCACCTCGACGCTCGGGATCCCGACAGCGATCGCGTCTTGCGCCAATACAGAACCTGTCGTCAAAAGCAGACACGCAACCGCGGGTACCGCCGTTAGGCCGCGCTTGGTGATCGAGCTCACGATGGAGGAGGCTGGTAGTACTCGAGGCCCAGGTGGGTTATCTGCTCCTCTCCCATCAGGAAGCGGAGCGTGTTCTTCAGCTTTGTGAGCTGAATAAAGATGTCGTGCTCCGGGTAGAGCTCGGGCGCGTGCATGGGGCTCTTCCAGTAGAAAGACAACCACTCCTGAATCCCCTTCATGCCCGCCCGAGCAGCGAGATCCAGAAACAAGACGAGATCTAGAACGATCGGTGCCGCGAGAATCGAGTCCCGGCACAGGAAGTCGATCTTGATCTGCATCGGGTAACCTAGCCACCCGAAGATGTCGATGTTGTCCCAACCTTCTTTGTTGTCGCCGCGCGGTGGATAGTAGTTGATGCGCACGACGTGAGAGATGTCGCCGTACAACTCCGGATAAAGCTCCGGCTGAAGGATGAAATCGAGCACGCCCAGCTTCGATTCCTCTTTGGTCTTGAACGACTCGGGGTCGTCGAGTACCTCCCCGCACGGTTGCCTAGGATATTGGTCGAGTACCAACCGCGGATGCCGAGCATTCGGGCCTTGAATCCGGGTGCGAGGATCGTCTTCATCAACGTCTGACCGGTCTTGAAGTCCTTGCCGCTGACTGGAACACCATTCTGGTCAGCGAGATCGAGCAGTGCGGGAACGTCTGCCGACAGATTCGGTGCTCCGTTCGCGTAGGGGATGCCACACTTGAGTGCGGCGTACGCGTAGATCATGGACGGTGGAATCGAGTCGTCGTCAGCATCGAGTCCCTTCTCGAAAGCATCGAGGTCTTGGTGCACCGCCGTGGGTTGCATAAAGACTTCTGTCGACCCGCACCACACCATCACCATTCGATCGCACGCGTTCGCTTCGCGGAACCGCTCAATGTCATCGATCAACTGGTCAGCCCATGCCCGCTTTGAGCGACTTTCGATAATGTGCGTGCCGTTTAGTTTCTTGACGTAGCGTTGGTCAAAGGCGCCGCGCATCGGACGAATCGTGCGCAGGAAGTCGGCCAGCTCCTCGACCTGGCTGCTTCCCAAGACGCCTGCATTGCGGGCGGATTCGTAAGCATCGTCTGGAAAAACGTCCCACGCTCCGAACACCAGCTGGTCGAGCCCCGCTATGGGCACGAAATCCCTGATCTTTGGGACCCGTTTTTCGGGTCTTCCACCAAGCCGAATCGTCCCCATTTGGGTCAACGAGCCGAACGGTTGACCTATCCCCCGTCGAACCGCCTCGACCCCGGCCATGAAGGTCGTCGCCACGGCTCCCATCCCGGGAAGCAGCACCCCCAGGGTGCCTTCCGCCGACGAGATCTGGGTTTGCTCCTGGGTCATCGGCTCCTCTTTCTTCTCACTTGTGATCCGCTAGTCCGCCGTGTCCAACGGAACGCCGTGGGCGACCTTGTATACGCTATAGATGCGCTCGACCGCAGTCAGGTTTGCGAGTATGGCAATCAAACCAAGTGCAATCAGCAACGGAGTGTATTGCAATGCCGGATCCACGAAACGGACAAGCGCCACCAACAGTCCGCCGACCCCCAACGCAACCACCCGTTCCGGCCGCTGCATCAATCCTACGGTGCACTCGATCCCGAGCGCCTCGGCCCGAGCCCGAGTGTATGAGACCATCAACGATCCAACCATCGCCAGAATGACGACGTAGCCAACCCACCAAAAGTTGGGCAACGGTCGAAAGTAGGCGTACAGCGAGAAGTATACGGCGATCTCGGAGATGCGATCCAACGTCGAATCGTAGAACGAGCCGAACTTGGAAGCCAAGCCCGACTCACGCGCGACCCGGCCATCCAATGTATCCATCATTCCGCCGACTAGGAAGATCACTATCCCCAGCACCAAGTGCCGAGAGAACACGACGGCTGCCGCACCGAGGGTAACCAGAAAGCCAACCGTGCTGATCAGGTTCGGGTGCACGCTTCTTCGAACGAGCCCGAACACGATCGGGTCGAGCAGCCGGACGAAACTGTTCTTTAACCAGTCGGGCATGACAATCGTCGCCGCCGGAAGTGGCTCTTGGAAGCGAGCGTTACAAAACGACGGGGCTCATCGTCGATCGCCTCGACAATGAGCCCCGAGCGCCCAACGAGATCCCGCTATTCAGGCGCCCCAAGCGCCAACCTAAAGATGCGCTTCGATGACTTCTTCGAGACGCTGCTTGGGTACCGCGCCTACGACGGTATCGATGACTTCCCCGCCTTTGAAGAACAATAGACTCGGGATCGAGCGCACGGCATACTCCTGCGCCGTACGCTGATTCGAATCGACATCCATCTTACAGACCTTGAGCTGGCCGTTGAACTGCTCCGCCAACTCCTCGATCGTCGGTGCGATCATTTTGCAGGGGCCGCACCATTCGGCCCAAAAATCAACCAAGGTTAGCGTATCTGACTGCTTGACCTCAGCATCGAAGTTGTCGTCAGTTACGGCTTGAATGGTATCTGATGTCATCTATCTCCCTCTCTCTTTCTCCTCGCCAACGGGCCGAAACTGGCTCGACGGCGGCCCGGTCGAGCGGCTATAATAGCCGCCGCAATTTCCGAGTGCCAACCAGGTATACGTACTAGCCTGGGGGACTGTTCCCGACACGGATAAACGAGAATGACTGTCCGCCTCGCCCATATAGGCATCGCCGTTCGATCGATCGTCGATGCGCGCGTTTTCTACGAAGAGGTGCTGGGCCTCGAAGTCGAGAAGATCGAGGAGATCGCGAGCGAAGGCGTGCGCGTAGCGCTGTTGCCATTCCCCGGCGGCGAGATCGAGCTGCTGGAGGCGTTGGACCCCGAGACCCCAGTGGGACGTTTCCTGGCCAAGCACGGCGAGGGACTGCATCATGTTTCGTTTGACGTGCCAGACGTCAGGAAAGCGATCCTAGCGGGCATCGAGCACGGCGTTGAAACAGTTGGCGAAGCGCCCCGGCTGGGCGCTGAAGGCCGGGAGATCGCCTTCTTTCACCCGCTGTTTACTCACGGTGTGTTGGTTGAGGTAGCAGGTCCGCGGAAAGACGCACCGGCCTCACAGCCCCAAGAGCAGAACTAGGCCGGCGTCTCAAGAAGCACCACCAACGTCGGGAAAAGCCCCTCACTGTGGGTGAACTGCTCCAGGGCCACGTGCTCAGGCTGTCGGGATGGCCGGCCCGACTGGCCGCCGATTTGGCCGCCACCAGCGCTTCCTGGACCGGGTCATGCGCGGTGTTGGCATTGACCTTGTATATTTGTCCGCCGCATGGAGTACGCCCTCTGGAACACGATCGCGCTCTGGATTATCGCTTCGTTCTTCCTGGTGCTCACCCTGCTCCTGATCTTCGTGGGAATCCCGGTGGCACTGGACATCAAGCGATCGGCCAGGCACTTGCAAGGGACCGTCGATGAGGTGCGGGTCAAGATGGACCCGATTCTCTTCAACGCGCAGTCGATGGCCGACGATCTCCAGGAGATGACGTCGACTGCCAAGCGCGAGGTCAACCGGATGGGCTCCTCGGTTGATCGCGTGAGTTCCCGCATCGATGATCTGGCCTCATTGATTGAAGTGGTACAGGACGAGATTCAGCAACCGCTGCTCAAGTCGGTGGCCACTCTGTCGGGAGCACGCCGTTTCCTGTCGCGCTACTTGTGATGCGTCATTGCTGTACGATGGATTATCAACGCAACCGGGCCGCTAGCCAGGAGAATCGATGAACGATCGCGATACGAGCGCCGTAGATTTTGGCGCCGCATTCATGCTCGGCGCCTTGTTTGGGGCTGGAATCATCATGCTCGTGGCGCCGCGTCCACGTCAGAAAACCGCAAAGGACGTGCGCAAACGGGTCAGCAAGCAGAGCCAGCGCCTCAAGAAGGACGCCCGCAAACACTTCGAGGAGGCCGGTGAATTGGCCCGTGAAGCGGGCGAGGAGTGGTTGGGCGAAGCGGAGGACCGCTTCGGAACGCTCAGCGAAGAGATCTCGGCAGCCGTCGAGGACGGAATGCGGTCGATTCGGGAAACGGTCGCCGAGGAACTCCACGGCATGGAGCGCAGGCTTACCAGCAAGAAACGAAAGCGAAAGCTCTTCCGCTAAACAAAATGACCGCTGCGATCCTAACGATCGCCCTGCTGTTGCTGCTCGTTACCCCCGAGGCGGCATGGGCTTGGGGCCCGCCGACTCATGCTTTCCTTGGGTCCCAGATTCTCGGCGACTTGGCAATCCTGCCGCCGGTCATACGTGAACTGCTGTCGGCTCATCCGCAACGGTTCCTCTACGGCAACTTGTCGGCCGACATCACTCAGGCCAAGGAGTATGTCGAGTACAACCGCCATTGCCACAACTGGGCGGTTGGGTTCGAGGTTCTGGACGAAGCCGACACGCCTGAATTGCAGGCCTTCGCGCTGGGCTACCTGAGCCATCTCGCCGCGGACACAATCGCCCACAACGTCTTTGTGCCCCGGCGGCTGATATCGACGCCGCACGCCAAGAAGCTCGGCCACACATACTGGGAATACCGCTTTGACACCCAACTCGGGGACGAGTACCTGCGCCTTGCCCGCAAGATCGTGACGAGTGATCACGCACAACCCGACGCGCTGCTCGAACACGTGCTCACACAACCGTTTTTCTCGTTCCAGACCAACAAGCGGATCTTCCAGCACATCATTCATCTTTCCAATCGCGAACGCTGGAATAACCTCTGGGTTCGGATGGCGGATGGCTCGCGGTGGGAGCTGGCTTCAGGAACCGTGGATCGGTACGTCGAGCTATCGCTCGCCTACATGCGAGATCTCCTGATGCTGGGTCGCGCCAGCCTATCGCAACGAATCGACCCCATCGGACGGGAGCGACTGGCTCTCGCCAAGCGACTCCGCCGGCGACATTTTCGCGCTGCCCGCCAGGAGACCAGGCGCGATTTCGCCAACGCACCGATCTCGACGCTCACTTTCGAGGACGCGGCGCGATTCTTCAAGACGCGCCCTGTAACGCAGGTGGCGATCGAGCGTCACGCAGAGGAGCATTTCCCCGAGCCGCCCTGGCCAACCCATTCCAAGGAACGATTCGAGACAGACGATGCCGACCATTTCTGGTCGGAGTTTCGCACCCGCTTCGCGGCTACACCTTAACTGAGCTTTCGGCGCAGGATCTGGTTGACCAGTTCGGGGTTGGCCTGACCCTTGGTGCGTCGCATGACTTGGCCCACGAAAAACCCCAGCAACCCCTCTTTGCCGCCGCGGTAGGCCTTTACCTCGTCAGGATGACCGTCAATCACAGCGTCGATCTCAGTCTCTAGCGCGGTCGCGTCGGAGATCTGCTCGAGGCCGTGCTTTTCGATGATGGCGAGAGGATTGCCACCGCCATGCTCCACCATGATTTCCAGGACTTCCTTGGCTGCACTTCCGGAAATCCTGCCCTCTTGCTTGTTCTCAAGGAGCTGCGCCAGATCCGCGGGCGCGATTGGCTGTGGACTTGGCTCAAGCCGTACCGCTTGACCGCGCTCGTTGGCCAATCGCAGAACTTCTCCCATGACCCAATTCGAGACCTCCTTGGGCTCCTTGAACAACTCGACCACCGCCTCGTAGAAATCGGCCAGAGCGCGAGTCGCGGTTAGCACCTCGGCATCGTAAGCGGGCAAACCGTGTTCGGTCACCAATCTGGCCGCGCGGGCTCGCGGCATCTCGGGCAGGCTGGACCGGACCCGTTCGCTCATCGCGCTATCGACCGCCAACGACTCCAGATCTGGCTCGGGGAAGTAGCGATAGTCGTGCGATTCCTCCTTGGAGCGCATCGCTCGAGCCTCGCCGCGAGCGCTGTCCCACAACCGTGTCTCGTGAACAACTTGCTCCCCGGCCTCCAAAAGCGCTGTCTGGCGCTCGATCTCGAACGCCAACGCGTCCTCGACAAAACGGAACGAGTTGACGTTCTTGACCTCGGTCTTGGTGCCGAACTCGGGCCTGTCCACGGGGCGAAGCGACACGTTGGCGTCGCACCGAAGACTACCCTCCTCCATGTTGCAGTCGGACACGTCGAGGTACTCGAGGGTCTGCTTGAGCGCCTGAAGGTATAGGTACGCCTCGCGTGGGCTTCGCAGCTCGGGTTCGCTCACGATCTCGATCAGTGGCGTTCCGCAACGATTGAAATCGACCAACGTGCCGGACTCAGTGTGCGTCGACTTGCCGGCATCTTCCTCGAGGTGGACGCGGGTGATGCCGATCGGTTTTTCGGCATCGTCGTCGAGCACGATTGTGAGCGAGCCGCCGGTCGCCAACGGTCGGTCGAACTGCGAGATCTGGTACCCCTTTGGAAGATCGGGGTAGAAGTAGTGCTTCCGAGCGAAGACAGACGTCTCGTGTACGGTGCAGCCGAGCGCCAGCGCGGCGGTGACTGCCAGCTCGACGGCGCCAGCGTTCAAAACCGGTAGAACCCCCGGATAGCCAAGGCACACCGGGCAAACCTGAGTGTTCGGTGGCGCTCCGTAGGTCGTCGCGCAGGCGCAAAAAATCTTGCTCGCGGTCTTGAGTTGAGCGTGCACCTCCAGACCAATCACCGGCTCATAGCGCGCGAGCACCAGGTCCAGCTCGACCGGGTTCATCCGCTCGACCCGGATGCGATGTCGCGCTCCAGAAACCGTGCGATCTCGAACAATCGACGTTCGCTCAGCGGCGGCCCCATGAGTTGCACACCGATCGGCAGCCCATCGATCATCCCGTACGGGATCGAGACCGCTGGTATCCCCGCCAGGTTGGCGCTGACGGTATAAATGTCGTTTAGGTACATCTCGAGCGGATCGTCGATTTTCTCGCCGATCGTGAACGCCGGCGTTGGTGTGGTCGGCGCAAGCAACGCATCGACCCGCTCCCACGCGGTGTCGAAATCGGTCGAGATCCGGGCGCGAACCGCTGTGCCCTTGCTGTAGAACGCTTCGTAATAGCCGGCCGACAACACGTAGGTCCCGAGCATGATGCGGCGCTTGACTTCGGCCCCGAACGCCGCCCGGGTGTGGAAGTACATCGACTGCAGATCATCAGCCGGCGCCCGAAAACCGTACCGCACGCCGTCGTACCGAGCGAGGTTCGACGACGCCTCCGCGATCGCGACGATGTAGTAGACCGCCACGCCGTACTCCGTGTGCGGCAGCGAGACCTCCACGATCTCTGCGCCGCCGGCCGCCAGCCGCTCCAGCGCAGCCTCGCAGGCGCCACGAATCTCAGCGTCCAGCGCCGCGGCAAAGTACTCCTTTGGCCACCCGATCCGAGCGGCGCGGGGCTGCCACGCATCAAGATCGGCGCTCAGTTCTTCGACCGGTTCGGGTCGTGTGGTGGCATCCGAGGGATCCGACCCGGCCACGACTTCCAGTAACCGGGCCGCGTCTTCGACCGAGGTGGCCAACGCTCCGATCTGATCGAAGCTCGAGCCAAACGCGACCAACCCATAACGCGACACCCGACCGTATGTTGGTTTGACGCCAACGACGCCACAGAACGCCGCCGGTTGTCGCACGGAACCGCCGGTCGAACTGCCCAGGGCGACTGGGACAGCCCCGGCTGCAACGGCCGCCGCCGACCCACCGGAGGAGCCGCCTGCCACGCGATTGCGATCATGAGGATTGCGGGTCGGTCCAAACGCCGAGCTTTCGGTCGATGAGCCCATTGCGAACTCGTCCAGGTTCGTCTTGCCGACGACGACCGCACCGGCCGTTTTGAGGCGCGCTATGGCGGTGGCATCGTAGGGCGAGACGTGTGGCTCGAGAAGTCTCGAGCCGCACGTCGTCGGACCGTCCTTCAACGCGATGTTGTCTTTCACCGCGACCGGCACGCCAGCCAGCGCCAACGACTCGCCCTTGGCCACTCGACGATCGACTTCCGCGGCATCCGCCCGTGCCGCTTCCGCACGCACCGACAAAAAGGCATTCAGGTCTAAGGCTGCAACGCGTGCCAGCGCCGCATCGACGACATCGACCGCGCTCGTTTCGCCACGCCGGACGCTCGCCGTCGTTGCGATCGCGGACAGGGTGGGACTCACTCGACAACCCTCGGAACGCGGAACAAACCATCAACAAAATCGGGCGCTTGGCGATGCAATGACGATGGATCGGCGCAGGGCTCAACAACATCCGGTCGGAGCGACTGAACGGGCGCAGGTGGCTCAACGGCTTCGCCGCTTTCGATGTCCTCCAGCTGGGCCACATAGTCCAAGATCTGCGACAGCTCGACCTGAAACCGAGTGACTTCATCGGCGGTCAGCTCGAGCCGCGCGAGGCGCGCGATGTGACGCACTTCTTCGGGCGTGATCTTCATGACAGGCGCCAAGATACAGACCCCCACCGCGCCTGGCAGCGGGCTGGGTCTAGCTAGAGACGATCTTTCAGTCGGTTACTGGGGCTGGCCGGCCGGCGATTCGGTCGCTTTGGTGACGACCGTCGGAGCGCTCCCATCGAGGGGCTGGTACACCATGACCGGGCGGCACTCGATGCGCTGATTGCCGCATATGAGCTGCCCGACTGTGGCCTGCATCTGCCACTTTCCGTTCACGATGTACGAGCCGTGCACGATCACCGGTGCGCGACACGTCTCCTCAGGCAGCGCATCGGGCACGTTGAGCTGGATCTCTGAGGTCATCGTGTACGACTTGTCGATGGCTTCGCTGATCGGGATCGGCTCCCGCTCGACGACCGCCAGGATCGCGTCGGCAAGCACGACATCGCTGGGCAGTCCAAAGTCGATGGTCACCGTCTGGCCGGCCGGGATCTCGAGCTCCCTGGAGATCGACGCGTACCCGAGGTACTCGGCTCGAATGGTCACGACACCGCTCGGCACGTCGGTGATGAAGTAGTAACCGTCGTCGTTGGTGACATTGCCCAGCGCGGTCCCGTCGATCATCACCATACCGCCGATCAGCGGCTCGCGGTTTTCGCTGTCGAACACGTTGCCGATGATCTTGCCGGTGGGTGCCGCCGCAGTCCCATGGTTCGAGCCTGTCTGGGCGAATACATCGACTCCGCCGGTGGCGAAAACAAAGGCACCCAAAAGGGTGCAAATAGCGTTCTTAGGGATCATTTGGACGGGGCCCTAGTTTGAGAATGTCAACGTTAACGCTCCTCAATTATCCTGCAAAATCTACGCCGTTTCAAGCGGGAATCGTCCTGTCAGGGTCGTCGTCGCGGGGCAGCTGCCGCGCTCATACCCGCGAGTCGCTTGCAGAGTGCCCTCCGCCCCTCGTGGATCGCCCGCGGCCGGGGCCCTCACCACTCCTTCTCGAGTTGCGCGAATCGGGCCACAAGCCGTTTCTCGCCGCCGCGATCGAAGCGCACCGTGATCTTCAGGTCGCGACCCGCGCCAGTCACTTTCACGATCGTACCGGCGCCAAACTCGGAGTGCTGGACACGCTCTCCATGGCGGTAGTCGGGCGCAAGATCTGAGAGGTCCTGAGCGGTCTTTTCGACGGGCGCATCGTCGACCGCCAGCGTGTCCCAAGCCGACGCCAATCCGCCGCCGACCGTCTCCTGCGCCGAGGCCCGCCGACCGTACGAGCCGCCCCAACCGGACAGCGGTTCCTCCTCCCACTCGATCAACTGCTCCGGCAACTCGAGCAAGAACGGCGACGGTCCACCGGGCGAGGCTTGACCCCAGCGATACCGTTCGTACGCGTACGCCAAAAAGACCCTGTCCTTGGCGCGGGTCAAACCCACGTAGAACAACCGCCGCTCCTCCTCGAACTCGCGTGGCGAATCGATAGAGCGAGCGAGCGGGAAAAGCCCCTCCTCGCAGCCGGTCAGAAAGACGACCGGAAACTCCAGCCCCTTGGCGTTGTGAAGCGTCATGAGCGTCACCACGCCGCCGCCAAGGTTCGCCTGATCGATGTCGGTCAACAGGCTCACCTCCTCCAGAAACGCGCCGAGATCGCCGCCCTCCTCCCCACGCTCCCCGCTAAACGTCTGGACGCCGGCCACCAGCTCGTGGAGGTTCTCGAGCCGCTCCTCGCGCCGGGGGTCGTTCGACGCACGGTGGTGAGCGAAGAGTCCGGCGCGCTCGAAGTACTCGGCCACCCAAACGCCGACCGGTTCCTCTGTGGCGCGGGCCGAGAACTCCCGCAGCAGGTCAGTCAGCGCGCTCAGCGCCTCCACAGTGGGCACGTTGACCCCGAGCCCCGCCATCGGATCGCCGATCGCCGCTGACAGCGGTACGCCGCGCTCGGCGGCAACGTCTTCCAGTAACTGCAGCGTGGCTGGGCCTACCCCCCGCTTCGGCACCCTCAAGACACGCGTCATCGACCAATCGTCCTCGGGGTTCGACAAGACACGCAAGTAGGCGATCGCATCTTTGATCTCAAGCCGCTCGTAGAATCGCGTCCCACCGACGATCACGTAAGGCAACCCACGCCGGCGCATCCCCTCTTCCAAAGCCCGCGACTGAGCGTTTGTACGGTACAGAACGGCGACATCGGTAGCTCGGTATCCGTCTCTTTCGAGCTGGCGAATCGTCTTCGCCACCCAACCCGCCTCGCTCCCCGCATCCGCCGCCGCGTGGACATGGAGCGGGTGGCCGCCCTCGCGGTCGGTCCACAGCTTTTTGGCTTTCCGCTCGCGGTTTTTGACCACGACAGCGTGCGCGGCCTCGAGGATCCTCTGTGTGGAGCGGTAGTTCTGCTCGAGCCGAACAGCAGTGGCCTCGGGGTAATCGTCCTCAAACGACAGGATGTTCGCGATGTCCGCTCCTCTCCACCCGTAGATCGATTGATCGTCGTCGCCAACCACCGTGATCGACCGGTGCTCGGCTGTCAGCAGTCGAACCAGTTGATACTGGGCGTGGTTGGTGTC
>JBDHFX010000056.1:0-25559 GCA_039590215.1 Gemmatimonadota bacterium
CTTCTCGAGGCCCAAAGTAGTAGCCGGTTCGGCGGCCGACCCGGTCAAAGCCGTGGTTTGCGTAGAACCGCTGGGCGTCGCGATTGGATCTGCGAACCTCCAGATACATTCGATCGGCGCCTCGGCTCCGGGCTGTCGTCGAAATCTCTCTCAGTAATCGGCCGCCGACGCCTTGGCCCCGACGCTCGGCGACCACCGCGATGTTCGCCAGCTCAGCTTCGTCCGCCGTAACCCATCCTACGGCATAGCCAATCACCTCTCCGGGATCGACACATGCGATCAGTCCTAGACCACCTGGCAGGTCAACGATCTCGGCAAAGTGCTCGATATGCCACGGTGTCGCGTAAACCGACTTCTCGATTGACACGACCGACGCCAGGTCCCCTTTTCGTAACGGGTTGATCGTGAGCGCCATGCTCAACACACATCGACCCCCGGTCGAGCGTATTTCAGCTCGAAACGAGACGCGTCAGCGATCCGGTGCCGCTCCGGCGCCCGCTCGACCAGTGACCCAAGGGCCGCGGCGAGCGTTCCGCCATCCGGCGCTGCGTCTTCGAGCCTGACCTCGGCGGCTCCGCGACAAAAAGCGGCGGTGTGCTCCGGCCCGAGGTCAGCCGGCCCGTGCACCAACCGCCAGCCCCGGATCCCTTCGCGCTCGCAAACCGCTACGTAGCGCCGGCCACGGCGCGCATCAAAACTCGCACACACGCGCAGCTGATCGGCCCGCGCACAAAGCTCGGACACCGCCAACAGCGTCGACGGCGCGTACAAACCGATTCCACGCAGCTCGGCCAACGTGATTGCGATCGTGGCACCGATCCTGAGGCCAGTAAACGAGCCTGGCCCACCCGGGATCGCCAACCCATCGAGCTGATCCCACTCAAGGTCATGCTCGGTGAGCAGATCCTGGATGGCCGGAACGCAGTCACGAAATGCAGACTGCGGCTTGAGACGTCGTTCAGCTCTGCCGACCGGCTGGTGAAGGGCAACAGCCGGTCGCGGCGTCGCGGTATCGATTGCGAGCAACTTCACGGCTGGTCAGCAAGCCAATCGATCAACCGTGACCACCCGCGACCCCGGAACGACACAACAGCTTCACGAACACCGGGTTCGCGAGGATCGACGGTGAAGTGCAGCGTCGCGTTCGGCGAAGAAACGCATTCAGCGATAAGCGTCGGCCACTCGACACAGGTGATACCGTCACCCGCCAAAACCGCGTCGATGTCAAGCGTGTCCAAATCGGTCTCTGTGGTCAATCGATACAAATCCACGTGGGTAAAGTGTCGCCGCCCTTCGTATTCGAGGATCAAGTTATAGGTCGGACTGGCGATCGGACCGGCGACCCCACATCCGAGCCCAACGCCTTGGGCAAACGTCGTTTTTCCCGCCCCCAGCTCCCCCTCGAGCAGGATGACCGCGCCGTCCGGGGCCAAACGGCCAAAGGCCGCTCCGAGATCGCGCATCGAGTCCGAGTCAGCCACGGCGCGAGTCCAGCTTTGATCTACGGCGCGCCTCATCAATCGAGTGATCCGAGCCCCATCCTCTCGCGTAGTGTCTTGGGCCGCCGGGATTTTCCCTGCATCTCTCCACGCAGCTCGAACAACTCATCGCGCAGCAGTGCGGCGGTCTGATAATCGAGTCGCTCGGCAGCAGCCTTCATCTCGGCTTCGATCGACTTGGCTAACTCCTCTCGCTCAAGCTCCTGCGCCATTCCTGCCAATCGCTCTCGGACCGCTCGGCCTCGCGGATTCGGCCCACCACGCGAATCGGCCACTGAAGTGGTCTGCATGATCTGTTCACGCGTTTTGTAAACCGTCTCGGGTACAATGCCGTGCGTCTCGTTGTGGACCTCTTGCATCGCCCTTCTTCGATCCGTTTCGCCGATCATCCTAGCCATCGCCGCAGTCACTCGATCGGCGTACAGGACAACCCTGCCATTGGCGTTCCGTGCGGCTCGACCCGCGGTCTGGATCAATGCGGTCGCCGAACGCAGAAAACCCTCCTTGTCGGCATCCAACACCCCCACCAGGGAAACCTCAGGCAGATCAAGGCCCTCACGGAGCAGGTTGATCCCGACCAGAACGTCAAAAACATCAGTGCGAAGTCCCCGGATGATCTCGATCCGCTCGAGCGCGTTGATATCCGAATGCATGTACCGCACCCGTATACCTGCGTCGTTGAGATAGTCGGCCAAGTCCTCCGCCATACGTTTCGTCAACGTCGTCACCAAAACCTTCTCACCCATTCCCTCACGTTGACGGATTTCCTCCATCAGATCATCGATTTGCCCTTTGACCGGCCGCACGATCACCTCGGGATCAAGCAGACCCGTCGGTCGGATAATCTGTTCTACCACGACACCACCTGACTTTTCCAACTCGGTGTCGGCCGGTGTAGCCGAAACGAAGATCACTCGTTGCATGAACTGCTCGAACTCGTCGAATCGTAGTGGACGATTATCGAGCGCCGAGGGAAGTCGGTAACCGTGCTCCACCAGTGTTTCCTTGCGTGACCGATCGCCGGCATACATGCCGCCGATCTGTGGAACGGTGACGTGCGACTCGTCGATTACCAGGAGGTAGTCATCTGGGAAATAGTCGAGGAGACACGCCGGCCTCTCGCCCGCGGAGCGACCAGACAGAAAACGCGAGTAGTTCTCAATCCCAGCGCAGTATCCCATTTCCTGCATCATTTCCAAATCGTACCGCGTGCGCATCTCGAGCTTGTGAGCTT
Organism: Gemmatimonadota bacterium; assembly: GCA_039590215.1. Classification (GTDB taxonomy): domain Bacteria; phylum Gemmatimonadota; class Gemmatimonadetes; order JACCXV01; family JAHWKZ01; genus CAMYLR01. The sequence goes on from JBDHFX010000056.1 coordinate 2,734, forward strand.
CGAGCATTCTCCCCTGCTCTCGTAGTTCGATCAACCGCACTTCTAGTTCGGTGCGTATATCCCCCAGCGCATCCTCGATTCGAGGCCGAGTGGTCACGAAGTGCTTAGCCGGATAGATCGCAGCTCGATCCAGCGTCGATATCGTAGTACCGCGCATCGGGTCGATCTTCGCTATTCGTTCGATTTCATCACCCCACAGCTCGACTCGAACTGCCTGCTCCTCGTACGCTGGAAATATCTCGATGACGTCACCGCGTACGCGGAACTTCCCGGGTTCGAAACCGATGTCATCACGCCGGTACTGGATCCGGACGAGATCCTCTAAGATCTGGTCCCGTGGTGCCTCGGTTCCGGTCTCGAGCACTACCATGAGGTCGCGATACTCACGCGGACTTCCGAGTCCGTAGATGGCTGAAACCGAAGCCACAACAATGACGTCATCACGTTCGATTAGTGATGACGTGGCGCGTAGTCGAAGGCGATCGATGTCCTCGTTTATCGAGGCATCTTTCTCGATGTAGGTGTCGGTCGCAGGGATGTACGCCTCGGGCTGGTAGTAATCGTAGTAGGAAATGAAGTACTCGACGGCGTTATGCGGAAAGAGCTGCCGAAGCTCACCGTACAGTTGGGCCGCCAATGTCTTGTTGTGGGACATGACTAGCGTTGGCCGACCGTAGTCTGCGATCACGTGGCCAACGGTGAACGTCTTGCCAGTTCCGGTCGCGCCAAGAAGGGTCTGATACCGGCGGCCGTCTGCGAGGCCCTTGTTTAGCTCCGCGATCGCTCTCGGCTGATCGCCCTTAGGACTCAGGTCAGTGACGAGTTCGAATTTGGACATGTCGGCGTTTGCGAGGCTCGGCGAAACGACCTCGGCTACTGGTCGAAGATCTCCACGTCAGAGGGAACTTCGAACCGGAACGCCGATACTGCCAGTTGCACGTTTGGCTCTAGTGTCTCGAACGTGTACCGTGTCGTCACGCCTTCTGCCGTGCGTGTTTCTACCTGACGCAGCAGCCCGCTGGCCCTATCAATCCAAACCTCGAGATAGGTGTAGGGCGTGTTGGTTCCTAGGGGCGCCAGACTCAGCCTATCAGCGGTCATGCCGGCGACGATGTCGGGCTGGGCCGCCTTGGGCGCGTAGCTGCCGCGAAGATCGCGCAAGAAGGTGAGTGGGTTCTGGACCCCGCTCTCGGCAGCCAGCTGTCGGATCACCTGACCCGGTTGGCTAGACGGCAGGTAGATCCACACGTAGGTCGCGTCGTTGACGACGACGTCACCGGCGGGATCACTGTACGTAATACGGAATCGAGCCGGTGCTCGGTAGGTCAAGATCCCGCGTCCTACCGTCGTGCGTTCAAGAACCGGGTTCTCGACGTGCTGCGTAAACGTCGCCCTCATCGTCGTAAGTTCCGCCAGAGCTTGGTCCGCGCGCTGGGCCAACGCCCCCGGGTCCTGGCCACCTGATAGCCCAGCCGGGACGGCCAGTAATGTCACTATCGCCTTCAAGATCCACATTGTTTTTCTCAGACCCCGAGGCATCAACGAAGTTCCGGCGCCTCAGGCTTCGATGACGCGATCTGCGGAGACGTCCAAGTGCTCGGCACCAAAGTATTCCTTTCTCTCGACTTCTAGGATGCCATCGATCGACTTCATCGCCTCAATGACCCGTTTCAAGTGGGCGAGATCAGTAACCTCGACCACAAATGTCCCCTCGATTCCGGTGTCGGTCGCCGCGAGATCGGCGCTTTTGATATCAGTCGAGGTTCGTGAAACCGCCCCCGCGACATCGGCAAAAAGGCCCCGACGATCCGTGCCGACGACGACCAGTCGAACGATAAACGTTTGAGCTCCTCGCGTGTCCCACTGAACCTTGATCTTACGATCTGGTTCATCAGTGAGATTGAGGATGTTCGGACAGTCGGCGCGATGGACCGATACTCCGCGTCCTCGAGTGACGTATCCCATGATCTCGTCGCCCGGAATCGGCTGACAACACTGACTGAAGCGGACCATCATGTTGTCGACGCCTTGGATCCGCACCCCTCCGGGGCGACCCTTGATCCGTTCGACCAACCGCTCGAAGGCCGAACCCGGGTCCGGCCCGCGCGTCTCCTTCTCGGGAAAGAGCGCATTCACCACCTGGATCGGCGTGACATCCCCTCGGCCGACCGCTGCGTGCAACTTCTCGACGCCGTCGTGGCCGAGTCCCTCGGCCACCGCTTCGAGTCTCTTGTCGGCCGGCTTCTTCACTCTTCCCCGGCGGTACTGTTTGTCGAGCAGCTCTTTTCCGAGCGCTACCGAGCTAGCGTACTCTTCAGCCCGAATCGTGCGACGGACGATCGACCGCGCCTTTGAAGTTCTCACGAAATGGAGCCAATCACGCGAGGGGCGTTGATTGGCGCTGGTCAAAACCTCGACGGTCTCCTGGCCCCAGAACAATGCATGCCGACCTCGGTATGCACCTGAAATGCGAAGTCAATCGGTGTCGACCCTACGGGCAGCTGAACGACATCGCCCTTAGGTGTGAAGATGAAGATTTCGTCCTTGTAGAGATCGATGTGCAGATACTCAAGGAACTCATCGGGATCCGTCATGTCCTGTTGCCACTCCAGAATCTGTCGGAACCATGCCAGTTGCTCATCAAGCTCGGTCCCAGTCCGACCCTCTTTGTACTTCCAGTGAGCTGCGATACCCACTGATACATGTTCGATTTCGGTGTCGCGATGTAGTCCTTGAAACGCTCGTGGACCGGCGTCCACAGCGTGTGAATCAATCCTAAAACGTGGTAGCAATCGCGAACCGTCTTGGTGAGCACACGAATAGCCAATAGATCATAGATCCCCTCATACGGTTTCTGCCGCGATACCATCTTCTTTTGGATGGACCAAAGGTGCTTGGGGCGACCGGCCATCTCGGCGTCGATCCCGGCCTGTTCAAGCTCTTCCCTGAGGGGGTTCTCGATGGCGGCGATCATCCGCTCGCGCTCTTTCCGCTTGGCTTTCACTTGCTTAACCAATGAGCGGTACTCATCGGGCTCCAAGAACTTGAAGGCCAGGTCATCCAACTCCCAGCGGATCTTCGCCATTCCGAACCGATGAGCGAGCGGCGCATAGACGTCGCGTGTCTCACCCGCGATCCGGCGCCTCTTCTCCTCTGGCAGAAACTCTAACGTCCGCATGTTGTGCAGCCGGTCGGCGAGCTTGATCATGATGATTCGGATGTCGCGGGCCATCGAGAGCAGCAGTTTTCGGTAGTTCTCGACTTGGCGCTCTTCCCGCGATCTGAACTTCAGATGTCCGATCTTGGTCACACCGTCGACGAGTTGTGCGACATCCGCACCGAACTCGGCTTCGATCTCCTCAATCGTCGTGTCAGTATCCTCGACGACATCATGGAGCAGCGCCGCTGCGATCGTATGTGTGTCGACCAGGTTCAGGTCGAGGAGAATGCCCGCTATCTCCGCGGAATGCGAAATGAATGGATCGCCAGAGAGGCGCTTCTGACCACCATGAGCGCGCTCGCCAAAATCGTAGACGCGCCGGATCTGCTCTAGGTCTAGCCGTTCCGTATAGGGTCGGAGGGACTCAAGGAAGGAGTTTGTATCCATGGCAACAGTGTACCCGTTCTCATTTCACCGAGAACTCGACCAGTTGCTCTTGTTCGTTCCATCGCGCCTCGTGGTTCCTCACCTTTCCAATCTTGATTCCGCAGGCATCCAGAAACTGACCCCCGGAGACGTAGAAGCGTCGTCCCCCCTGTGGGGACGGTCTCAGCTTGTAAGTGGCCCGGGTCGCTTTGGGGCGCGGCTTGAGCCCCACCTTCCCTCCCTCTCGGTCGAAGAGAAGCTCGATGAACCCAGCCTTGCCAAACCACCGCTCACGAAGGCCGGGGCTGATCGATAAGTCGCCGTTTCTGAGAATGCGAACGGTGGTCTTCCCTGAGGATGGACCCCGCTGCGGAAAGTAGGTTTTGAATCCCATGGCAAACTCCCGGGCGTATAGTGTAACAGATCACTGAATAGAACCTACTATTTGTAATATAACCACATCTAGCCTACGACCAAACCGCCCGCGCTTAGATGAGACCGGAGTCTTTGAACGAGAAATAGGAATCCGCACCTACAATCACATGGTCGTGGAGTGGGATATCAAGCAACTGGCCGGCCTCTGCGAGAACGCGTGTGACCTCACGGTCTTCGCGACTTGGCGACGGATCCCCCGAAGGGTGATTGTGGGCGATGACCAAGCTGGCCGCCGAGCATGCCATCGCCGGCTTGAAGACCTCTCGCGGGTGGACGATGCTCGCGCTCAGCGAGCCCACCGATACGATCACCTCGCTGATCAGCTCGTTTCGCGTGTTCAGACACAGCGCCACGAACCGCTCCCGCTCGCGATCCCTGAGCTCGAGCGCCAGATGACGCCAAACTGCACGCGGCGTGGCCAGCATCGGCTGTCGCGCCCGTCGCTCATGCTGTAAACGGCGTCCGATCTCCAGCGCCGCCATCAGCCGCGCGGCGGTAGCGGCGCCTATCCCCGGCGTGATCGCTAGCTCGGACATCGTCTTCGACGCGAGCTGACGCAGGCTCGGGTAGGTGACGGCGACGTGTCTAGCCACCGTATCCGCTGATCTCCCACGCCCGCCGCTGCCGACCAGGAGCGTCAACAACTCGACAGTCGATAGCGCCGGGGCACCCAACCGCTCGAGGCGTTCGCGAGGCCTATCCTCGGCTGGCCAATCTTTTATCGATAGCAGGTCCGCTGTCATGCGGACGGGTGTTGCAAGGTGAAGGCCGGGGGTCTGGTCGGGCTCAGCCCGACATACTGGCGATCAACTCGGCGTTCGAATCCGTGTTGCGAATCTTGTCGATCAAGAACTCCGCGGCTTCGGTGGTGCGCATCTCCGACAGAAACCGCCGCAACATCTGCAACCGTTCGAGATTCTCTTTGGCGTACAGCAACTCCTCCTTGCGCGTACCGCTGGCAGTAACGTCGATCGCCGGCCAAATACGCTGGTCTGCTAGCTCCCTGGACAGGACGATCTCGGCGTTCCCTGTGCCTTTGAACTCTTCGAATATGACTTCGTCCGCACGGCTGCCAGTGTCGATAAGTGCAGTCGCCACGATCGTCAAACTCCCACCGCGATCACCGACCACCTTCCTGGCCGAGCCAAAAAAGCGCTTTGGGGCGTCGAGCGCACCGGCTTCGATGCCACCCGATAGGGTGCGTCCGCTCGAGCGTTCGATCGAGTTGTGCGCTCTTGCCAAACGGGTGATCGAATCCAACACCAGGACGACGTCCTTCCCTGATTCGACCAGCCGCCTAGCGCGCTCGAGCGCCATCTCGGCCACCTGTACATGACGATGCGGGGGGAAATCGAATGAAGAGGCCACCGTCTCTCCCCGCCCCAACGACTCGACCATGCGCTCCATCTCGGTAACCTCTTCGGGCCGCTCATCCACAAGCAACACGATCAACTCGGCCTCGGGGTCATTCGCCACCACTCCACGCATCACGGCCTGCAACAGCATCGTCTTACCGGCCTTGGATGGCGCCACGATCAACGCGCGCTGACCCTTGCCGAGTGGAACGATGAGATCGAGGATGCGGTTGGTGATTCCGGCGCCGTTCTGAAGACTGTCAGGGGCGTCGTCCGAGAGCTCCAGCCGCAGCCGTTCGTCAGGATGCGACGCGCGCAGCTTCTTGAACTGGGGCCTCGAACGGGCTTGGTCCGGCGGTTCGCCGTTCACCGAGGTGACCGTCGTAAGCGGCGCGAGCTTTCCTTTCCCCGGCGGTGTGCCGATCTCACCGTCCACGGCGTCGCCTTTGCGCAGGCCGTACCGTTCGATCAGCCGGGCCGGCACGTATACGTCATCGTCCCCGGGCAGATAGGAGTTCCCGAAGCGACGCAGGACTCCGGCTCCACCTGAAAGACGTTCGAGCACTCCGATCATCGTTGTCCTCCGATTGAAAATGGCGTGCAGTACCGGCCACGCCGGGCCGACCGTGAAATCACCGTCCGTGACACTTCTTGTATTTCTTTCCGCTACCGCACGGGCACGGGTTGTTGCGCCCCAATTTTTCTCCGTCCCGTACGTATGGATCACCACCGGGCTGTCCCCCACCTGTCTCCACACCAGCCGACGTCCGCGTGGCGGGCGAAACTGCCGCGGCGGTCTCGGCCATCGCGGGCGCAGCAGCATGCAGCGCGACCTGCTGTCGCTGAAGCCGCTCGCGGCGCTGGCGGCTCTCGGCTGCGGTCTGACCCGGTTCAACCAGCTGCACCCGATATAGAAGCGCCGAGGCACTGGTTCTCAGATCGTCCATCATCTCGACGAACATCTGGAACGCCTCTTTCTTATACTCGATCAACGGATCCCGTTGTCCCCATGCGCGATATCCGATTCCAGTACGAAGCTGATCAAGTTCGTATAGATGATCGCGCCATTTCTCATCGATTGTTCGCAACAGGATCTGCCTGACGATGAGCTCGGCGCGCTCGGGCTCCCAGTCCTCGATGCGCCGTTCGAACGCGACGTTCAAGTCGGATTGTATTCGTGACAACAGATCGTCGTAGCTGCTCGGCAGCGTGTCACTCTCGTTTCCGCCCGCGGATTCTGGGTCAACCAGCGCGTCGACCCACTCGAACGGCAACAAGAACGTCCGCATCAGGTCTTCCTTCAGTCCAGCCAGGTCCCACGTTTCGGCGTACGCATCGCGGTCCACGTACTCATGGAGCTTCTCCTCCGCCGCCTCAGCAGCGATCTCGCGTGCCTCTTCAAAGACAGTTTCCCGGTCGCCATCGAGTGCGCGCAGCCGCATTTCGTAGATGACCTCACGTTGCTTGTTCATCACATCATCGTAGTCGAGCAACCGCTTGCGGATCTCGAAGTTGTTTATCTCGACCTTTTTCTGGGCCCGCTCGATCGATTTCGTCACCAATGAGTGGGTGATCACCTCACCCTCCTCGGCACCGAGCTTGTCCATCACGGATGCGATCCGCTCGGAACTGAAGAGCCGCATCAGATCGTCTTCCAACGACAGGAAGAAACGCGAGGATCCGGGGTCACCCTGGCGACCCGACCGACCTCGGAGCTGGCGATCGATGCGCCGCGCCTCATGCCGCTCGGTCCCCACGATATGAAGCCCCCACGGCATGTCGTCGACCATGTGGCGGTCCAGCGCGTCGCGCGTGATCTCCTCCGGAAGCTCGTCATCGTGCACTTCGGGCCAGTCCCGTGGCACGATGCCTTCCCCCAGCTTGATGTCGGTACCACGTCCAGCCATGTTCGTGGCGATCGTGATCGCTGCTGTCTGACCTGCCCTGGCAACGATCTCGGCCTCTCTCTGGTGGTGTTTGGCATTCAGCACATTGTGCGGCAAGTTGCGCCGCTTAAGAAGTCGCGAGAGCGTTTCCGATACCTCTACCGATGTCGTTCCAACGAGAACCGGACGGCCACGTTGGTGCTGCCTCTGAACCTCGTCGATGATGGCGTTGTACTTCTCTCGCCGCGTGCGATACACCAAGTCATCCGAGTCCGCGCGGCGAATCGGTTTGTTCGTTGGAATCACGACGACGTCCATCTTGTAGATCTCGTAGAATTCGCCTTCCTCCGTCTCCGCGGTTCCCGTCATTCCCGCCAACTTGTCGTACATCCGGTAGTAGTTCTGGATCGTGATCGTAGCCAGGGTTTGGGTTTCGCCCTCTATCTTGACTCCCTCCTTGGCCTCGATCGCCTGGTGCATCCCGTCCGAGTAACGACGGCCCGGCATCAACCGACCCGTAAACGTGTCGACAATGAGCACCTTTTCATCTTGCACGACGTACTCGACGTCCTTCTCATAGAGAGCGTAGGCCTTCAGCAGTTGCGCGATATTGTGGATCGTCTCGCTTTTTTCTGCATAGTCGCGCTCGAGCGCGACTACGCGCTCGTTCTTCACCTGATCAGAGAGGGAGGGGTCTTCGTCGATCTCATGCATCAACTGTGACAAATCCGGGACCACAAACAACTCGGGGTCGTTGGGGGCAACTTTCTCGCGGCCAGAGTCCGTTAAGTGGGCATCGTGCCCCTTTTCGTCCATAGCGAACAAGAGGGCTTCGTCGAGCTCGTGGGCTCGCTTGTCGCGCATAAAGTCGTTTTCTACTCGTTGGACCAGCTTCTTGACCCCGGTCTCGTTGAGCATCTTCATCAGCCGACGGTGCTTGGGCATGCCACGCTGAGCCTGGAACAGCTTGATGCCGGCCTCGTAGGCGGTGTCCTCTTCCCCGTCCCCATCTCCGTCTCCGTCGAGCAGTCTCTCAGCATCTGCGACCAACTCGTTTACGACGCGCGTCTGATCACGAACCAGTCGCTCCACCATCGGTTTCAGTTGACCGAACGTCGATGACGTGTCGTGCTGGGTAGGCCCGGAAATAATCAGCGGCGTACGCGCCTCGTCGATGAGCACCGAGTCAACCTCGTCGATGATCGCAAAGTGATGACCGCGCTGGACGCGCCCCTCTGGGGTCACCGCCATGTTGTCTCGCAAGTAGTCGAAGCCAAACTGGTTATTCGTGCCGTAGGTCACGTCGCATTGGTAAGCCGCCCGGCGATCCTCTTGGTCCATGCCATCTTGGATCACCCCAACCGTGAGCCCCAACCAACGGAGGATCTCGGCCACCCAATCCGAATCGCGCCGGGCGAGGTAGTCGTTGACGGTCACCAGGTGCGCGCCCTCGCCACCGAGGGCGTTGAGATACAGCGGTAGGACCGCAACCAACGTCTTGCCCTCACCGGTCGCCATCTCGGCAATCTTTCCTTCATGGAGGACGATACCACCGAATAGCTGTACGTCGTATGGCACCATGTCCCAGGTGAACTCCTGGTCGGTCACCTGCCAGCTGCGACCAAGGTTTCGGCGACACGCTTCTTTGACTACAGCAAACGCCTCGGTCAGGATGTCATCGAGGTCCTCGCCTTCGCCAAGCCGACGACGAAACTCCTCGGTTTTGGCTCGCAGCTCGTCGTCGGAGAACGACTCCATCGATGCGGCCAGCTCATTGATCTCTTCGATAATTGGCCACAGCCGTTTTCGCTCGCGACCGTGCTTATCCCCGACAAGCACTTTCAACATCGATTGTAGAACCACTAGAAACCTCTTTGTGCTACGAAGCCATGCGCGGCGAATCTGCCAAGCAGGTGATCAAGACCTGGCCTCGGCGCCCATGCTTCCCATCCCAGGATCAACGTGAGCCCAGATCCCCCTTCTGATACAGATCATGCTCCAGGATGTAGGCCTCAACGGCCGGCGGCACCCAGTAGCGGATCGATCGTCCGCGCCGCACCCGGTCCCGGATCTGGCTCGACGATATTTCGAGCGCTGGCACCGTTACGGGAGTCCACTCGCCCGCGAAAGGAAGACCTGCCAGCGAATCCGTTCCCGGTGAGTTTCCTCGCGACGTCACGACGATATGCGCCAGTTCAGGTAGCAGTTCGACCTTATGCCACGCCGCTAACTCGGCCAGGTTGTCGTGACCGATGATCAAATGCCAGCGGGTGTCCGGTTCACGCTCCCGAAGCGCGGTCAAGGTATCAACCGTGTACGACACGCCACCGCGTTTGATCTCCAGCCGATCGGCAATCAACTCGGCGTCTCCGGCTACTGCCAACTCGGTCATCGTCGCACGATCCCTCGGACTGACCTCTGCATCCCCCTTGAATGCATGCCGAAAACTCGGGGTTAGGAGCAACTGGTCCAGCTCAAGCGCCTCTCGCACAACGTGGGCCACAATGAGATGTGCGATGTGCGGGGGATTGAACGTGCCTCCGAGAATGCCCTTTCGTGCTTCCGCGCCGGAGCCGTGACTCACCGTCCGTCCGTTTCCGCCTCAAACTGTGCCGCCGGGGGTCCAGCCCCTCGGCATCCTGACGGCAGTCGATCGTCGACTTCGGACGCGGCGTCCGAATCCGGGAAGGTGTCGAGCAGGAGCTCGTACAGCTCGGACGCGCGATCGCGAAGTCCCTGTTTGCAGAAAGTTTCGGCCAGCAATGAATAGCTGGCCGCCAACCAATCCGAGTCTGGGTATTTCTCGATCAAATCCACGAGGTAGATCTCCGCAGCTTCATACCCCTTATGGTCGAAGTAGAACTCAGCGTTCAGATATACTTTCTCCGCCAGCTTGTTGCGCAGGCGACGGCGTTTCTCTTTTGCTTCCTCAACGAACTCGCTGCGCGAGTACTCAGTCGTCAATCGTTCGTACATGTTGATGGCGCGCTCAGTATCGCGTTGATCGAGCTCCGGCCTCAACGAAAGTCGCTCATAGGATCGGGCCGCTTGGTACAGCGCCTCTGGCGCCTGGTCACCGCGTGGGAAATCGCGCTGGAATCCCAGATACTCCTGGGCTGCAGTTACCCAATCTTTGGCCCCATAGTACGCCTGGGCCGTTAGCCAGCGAGCGTCTTCCACGCGCGGATCTTGAGGGTAGTTGAAGCTGAACGCCTGCAGTGCCGATACGGCTTCAACGTAGTGCCGACGCTCATACAGATCGAGTGCCTGGGCGTATTGCTCATCCGCCGAGAGCACCTGGTTCTCACCCGTAGACGCACAACCATACACCACGACCGTGAGCACAGTGATCATCCAACACCGATGAAGTATCCTCACCCCTCACCACTCTCTTCGTCAGGCACCGGCTCGGGCTCTGTGTCCGTCTCCAGAGGCATGCCAAACTCCAGTTGTTTCAGCCTGCGATACGCCTCTATCGCAGGCCGTGATCGCACGTTCTCATCGTTGTCCACGACCCGTCGATAGTACTGTATCGCCGCCTGCCGATTGCCGAACCGCTCGTGGAGGCGACCTGTCAATAGGCGAGCCTCTGCGAGCCGACTCGCCGGCTCACCCGTCTTGATCATCCTCTGGACGTCGTCCATTGCACGCACGTAGTCCCCGTTCACGAAAGCACGCTGAGCCAGCCTGAGGGCGCATGCGCCAAGCCGGTAGCGCGCATCCTCGGCCAGGCTTCCGTCGTTTCCGGCCATCGACAAGTACGTCTCAAAATATGTGACTGCGGCTACGCAATTGCGTTTCCGGTCGAAGGCATCCCCCAGTCGGACGTACACGTCTGCCGGCGCACCTGCGGGATCGCGCGACAGCCCGAGCAGGTAGGCGATCATCGCACGATCATAGTCGGGTCGGAGAAAAGCAACGTCGCCGAGCACATAGTGCAACCTATCTAGACTGGTTGTTGAGTCTCGTGCCTGAAGCCAACCGATCGCCTGCAGTGCTGCAAAAGTGTCACCGGTCGCGAGCCATCGCTCGGCATGCAGATGATAGAGTGCGCTGATCTCGTCCGCATAGTCCGGGCGGCGTTCGATGAGGTCATGGAATCGCTCGGCAGCGTCATCGAAGTCCTTTGCGGCCAGCATCAACTCGGCCGCTTTCAGTCGTAACCCAAACGGCGCATCTGTCCCGGACTCAGTCAGCGCAAGCTCGTATTCAACTCGCGCATCAAGGTGCTCACCGAGAGCACTGTACCGGTCTCCGCGAGCCTCGTAGCGCTTGCCCTCGTGGCCGCAAGCGGCCAAACACACCACCAGCCACACTCCGATACTCGCTACCTGCAGCCTACCGGATCGCATCTCATTGTTTCCTTTGCTCTACTGCCGATCGGATCGCCGGATTCATCTCTGGGTCGTTGTACATCTTGAACTGCCGGTAGCGTTGAAATCGCTTGTTGCCCGCTTCTAGATCGATCGATAGCGCATCAAGACACGCGGCAAGATCGTCTCGTTGTCGTTCGAGAACCCCGAGTCGCTCCCGGCATAAGGTGCGATGCGCCTCCTGCGCACCTGACCGCTCGGCCTCCTCACGCATGTGGTACACTTTGAGTGCCAACACCGATAACCGATCGATAATCGCAGCAGGTGTCTCAGAATGCAGTGGCGCCGTCGCGCGTGGGAGGTTCGACTCAGCCAGAAGCTCGAGCAGCACATCGTCGATTCGCTCAATGAGATCGTTCCGCCGCTGGTTCAGTACGTCGATCCGACGCTTAGTCGCAGCCACGACATGGTCGTCGACGTTTGGCCTTCGCGCTTCGTCTTCTTCGTGCCAGAGCCGGATGTTGACAAGATGCTCCTCGCTTATCGCCCGGTCGAGCTCAGGCGTTCGACCAACCGACCACGGACTACCAACGAGAGAGCGTTCGCTTGTACCTCGATCGAGGTGCCACGCGTCTACCAACTCAGCCTGCCAATCGACTAGCCTTCGCGCTGATAACATCGCCGGGTTCTTCCTGCTACCCCGCACGACCGTTCCCGTTGCTCACCGCGGTCGTTGCGTCCCAAGCCCCAATCACATCGCCACGCCTCGAAGCAGGCGGATCCGACTAGCTATCATGTCAATGGCGATATCGTTGTAGCCACCTTCCGGGATGATCACATCGGCATGACGTTTGGAAGGTTCCACGAACTCCTCGTGCATCGGCCGTACTGTCTCGAGATACTGCTGCGTCACGCTTTCCAGAGTCCGCCCTCGCTCGTGAATATCCCGCGTGATGCGGCGTAAAAGGCGGATATCCGAAGGTGTGTCAACGAAGATCTTGATGTCGAGTAGCGCCCGTGCCTCAGGAAAGTGAAACAAGAGAATACCCTCAACGATCACGACATCCCGTGGAATTGTCAGGACGGTGTCCGTTGTCCGCGCGTGAACGGTAAAATCATAAACCGGTCGTTCAATCTCTTGGCCGGTCTTGAGGGCCCGGATGTGCTCGACGAACAAACCTACTTCGATCGAGTCAGGGTGGTCGAAGTTACACCGCTCTCGCTGGGGCGGTGCGAGATCGGTTAGGTCGCAGTAGTAGGCGTCCTGCTCCAGAATCGTAACCGAGTCGAGATCGAGCCGCTGCATAATGTTCGTGGCCACGGTCGTCTTGCCTGACCCGGTTCCCCCGGCGATCCCTATGACCAACCGATTCAAGGCCTAGCCTTCGCGCACGATCGCGCGCCGACCGATCGAGTAGTATGAGAATCCATGGCTCGCCATGGTATCAAGATCAAAAACGTTGCGCCCATCAAACACGACTGGCTCTTTCAGTGTACGCTTGATGCGTTCGATGTCCGGGAACCTGAACTCGTTCCACTCGGTGACTATGATCAGCGCGTCGGCGTCCTGGAGCGCGGCGTAGGCGTCAGTAGCGTAGCCGATTTGGTCACCGAGCACGCGACGCGCGTTCTCGATCGCTACCGGGTCAAACGCGACAACCTCGGCACCACTCGTCAAGAGCTCCTCGATTACCGTCAGCGCTGGCGCCTCGCGCACATCATCAGTCTGTGGCTTGAAAGCCAACCCCCATAGAGCAAAGCGTCGGCCACTGAGTTCTTCACCATAGTGAGAACGCACCTTATCAACCAATCGTCGCCGCTGTCGGTGATTCACTCGATGCACGGCATCGATCATAGTGAACTCGTAGTCGACCTCGTCCGCCAAGTGCTGCAGCGCTTGAACATCCTTTGGGAAACAGGAACCACCGAAGCCGACACCCGGAAATAGAAACGAGGCTCCCAAACGATGGTCGGCACCTACGCCGGCGCGCACTTGGTCGACGTTCGCGCCTACCCGCTCACAGAGATTCGCGATCTCATTCATAAACGTGATGCGACTCGCCAACATCGCGTTGGCAGCGTATTTGGTCATCTCAGCCGAACGGGTATCCATAAACAGGATCGGCTTGCCGGTTCGGACGAATGGAGCGTAAAGGGCCCGCATGACCTCCTGGCCGGTCTCGTCATCGGCCCCTACGACCACCCGGTCGGGCTTCAGGAAATCATCCACCGCCGTACCCTCCTTCAGGAACTCCGGGTTCGAGATCACTGAACAGCGGTGCTCGGACGTTTTCGCTAACTCGGCGCGCATGCGATCCGCGGTCCCAACCGGGACGGTGCTTTTGTTGACTAAGCATCTCGGACCGTTGGCATGCTGTCCGATCACGTTCGCAACCGCGAGAACCCCGCTGATGTCGGGTGACCCATCTTCTCGCGAGGGAGTACCCACGGCTATGAACAGCAACTCGTTGGACTCCACTGTCGCCAGTGGGTCAGTCGTGAAGCTAAGACGGCCCTCGTCGACATTGCGCACCACCAGTTCCTCCAACCCGGGCTCGTAGAAGGGGACCTTCTTGCGCTTCAGCGTCTCGATCTTGTCGACATCGATGTCGCAGCACATGACCTGATTGCCCATCTCAGCGAAGCAGGTACCCGTCACGAGCCCGACATACCCCACCCCGAACACTCCCAGGTTCATATCCACTCCCTCCGATCGCGGCTGTGCGAGTCTATCATGGTGATTTGCGGGATGGCCGATCTTGGTGTGTCACTACCTGACTAACAAAGCTATTTTTCATTCGTTCGTCGTTCAAGTGCGCAAAAAGCCACAGCCGGAGCCGGAATGATCAAGCTGACCGAAGAAGCACAAACCAAGATCTCGGATGCGCTCGACAGGGCCGACCCACCGCGGCGACACCTCAGGATCCGAGCCAGCGTCGAAGCGGGGGCGTTCGCGTACCATCTCGAAGCCCTGACTGACGAGATGGTCACGCCTCAAGATACCGTGCTCGACCAGGACGGATTCCACCTCGTGCTGGACCCCGAGAGCGCGGAGCGGCTCGCAGGTACCCGAATCGACTACCGCGAGACGCTGGTCGAGAGCGGGTTTCAGTTCGACAACCCAAACCAGCCGGCCAGCCCCACCCTTCCCACCGGTGAGCGGACCGATCTCGAGGGTCCGGTGCCGGATCGCGTTCGGATGTTGCTCGACACCGAGATAAACCCGGCGATCGCCGCGCACGGCGGGCTCGTCCGGCTCGTCGATGTCCAAGATAACCGGGTTTATTTAGCATTTGGTGGCGGATGTCATGGCTGCGGGATGGTGGACGTGACCCTCAAGCAGGGGATTGAGACCCGGATTAGAGAGGCAGTGCCAGAGGTGGCCGAGGTGATCGACACCACCGACCACTCGACGGGGGTCAACCCGTACTACGCTTAGTGCGGCGGGGCGTTGATCAACGGTCACGGGGATGGCGTGGGAACCGTTTCGCGCGCAAACGAGCGGAAACCCCGCCGGTGCCTGCCGAGGAGGCTCCGTAAAGTGCAGCGCCGGTCGCGGAGCGATCCCCGCGACCGGCTTCATCACTACAGGTCGATCTGCACCAACTTGTCGTCGGCGGCGGGTTTCTTCTTGAGCACCATCTGCTCGTAATACTCACGGACCATCGCCGCTTCCCGGGCCGCCTTCTTCGTGGCCAAACGTTCCTCATGCGCGTTCTGCGGTCCCTCGCCACGATCACGCACACTCAAAGCGTCCGCTTCATGGACCTCGAGCGCGTGCTCGTAGTTTCCGAGCGGGACTTCCTTCCCACCGGCAAAAATCTCGTGTCGACCGTGCTCCTTGTACCACTCAGCTACGGTCGCGTTCTTGTGCATGTGCTCGATGATGTTTCGCCATCCGTGCCCGGTATTGTAGGCACAGAACGAGATCTCGCCTTCCTGGGTTGCGTAGGGGATGATACACATCTCGGTACGCCGGAAATCGTAGTTGAACAGATCCTGGAACCACATGCCGGCTACGAACAGGAAGTTCCACGGATCCTTGCGGCGCTCCCACGCGCCCTCGGCATCAAGCGATCCATAGTCCTTGCCCGACAACCCGTACGACTTGTCGAATTTCTTCAGCAACTCCTTCAGAGTCAGGCTCGGTGGTGCCTCGAACGGTTTGTAGTTCTTCAGCAGTGCCAGACCGATCATCAGGTTCGACAACCACTTTCCACGGGCCGCGTCGGTGACCTTCGAGAAGTCTGATGCCAACCCGGGGATATCTAGGAACTGCGGCACCGGAGCGAACTCCTTGGTCTCCTTGTTGAGCATGAACGCCGTCCCAACTCCGCAGTTGGGATGGCACCCGCAACTCACCTGGCCCCATTCGGCGCCTGGTCCGTGCACTACATCGGCCAAATCCGAGAACGTCCCCATCAAGGAAAGAGGGAACCAATCCCGGAGCGGCTCGGTCACGTTGAGCTGTTTCTTCACATCATGCGCCATGTGGCTCAGCGTGTACCGCTGTCGCATACGCCGTTCGTCGGTGATCTCCTCGTCGCGACCGGTGAATGAAACTGGCTGGAAGGCGATAAACGCGATTTTCTTGGGATTGTCGAGCGCAAACCGGATGATCGGCCCGACCTGATCGTTGTTCACACTGTTGACCAGTGTCGTGACCAGAATCACTTGGACTCCGGCTTCGTACAAGTTATCGATCGCCTTCAACTTGACGTCGAACAGGTTGCCGACCTTGCGGTGGGCGTTGGCGTCGTTGCCGATGCCGTCGAACTGCAAGTAGGCAAACCGCAGCCCTGCCTTGGCAGCTTGTTTCGTGAACTCCAGGCTCTTCGCGAACTCGATGCCGTTAGTCGCCGCTTGCACCGAGTTGTAGCCGATCTCGCGGCAGTACTCGACCGCCCGCATGAAATGCGGGGAGAGCGTGGGCTCGCCGCCCGAGAACTGAACCGACATCTGGCGTCGCGGCTTGATCTTGAGCGCGTTGTCGAGAAGCTCCTTGATCTCTTCCCACTCCAGTTCGTGCACGAAACCGACCTGGTTGGCATCCATGAAACACGGATCACACATCATGTTGCAGCGGTTCGTGAGATCGACCGTCATCACCGCGCCGCGACCGTGCTTGATCGTCGAGCTGCCATGGTCGTGGAGGTCACCGTCGTTGTGGGTCCGCAAGTCACGCCCCGGGAAGTTCGCCTCGATCCACTCGAGGAACTCCGAGTCGATCGCCATCAAGTCCTCGAAACGACCGTGATCCGGACACTCTTTGACCATCCATATCTGGCCATCCCGCTCCACGACCTGGGCCTTGATCTCGCCCACCTTCTCGTTGATCAGGACGGTGTAATCCTCTTTGCCATCGATGATCCGCTGGCGCGCCTCGACGACGCACTTTGGGCACAACGAGTCCGTTTCCCGCGGCCAGCCCAACTTGGGCTTGGATTTCTCCCACGACTTGAGCAGCGGTTTATCCGACCACTTGGGTGTGAACGAGGGATTCGGCCGGTATTGGTTAAAGAGCTGAATCCCACGGAAGAGCACTGTGGCGACCTTCGTGACCCCCCAGTCAAACGTCTTCACGAGTCGCTTGGCGACTCCAATCCTGACGTTGCCGCGCGGATCTAAGTGCCGATCGGGAACCGTGAACGAGCTCGTATCGAACTCACCGACAGCCTCGCTGCCGTTGCCAGTCACGCCGGCCGCTTCGAGCGCCTTGCGTTGGGCCTCGGTGGCCTGGTCAGCGACCTGCGTATTCACCTTGATCATCAAGGTCCTCCTCCATCCGGTGAGGGATGAACTCAGATTAGAATCTGGTCAATCCTGTTTATGCTAGCCTTCGCTAACCTCGGTGTAAAGCCCGGAGATTCCCCACCTACAACCCAACTAAGACTGAGCCCCCCGACTCTGCCATAGCAGACTCGGCAACGAATGAGCGAATCCACGGGCGGTGTAGAGCACTTCGGTTTCGCCACGGCACGAATACCAGCACGCCGTGCAGGTATTCTTGGCGTGGGCCTCGTGGAGCCCGTCCAGCACGTCGCCGATGTCGTCGGTGCGCAGGTTCCCGCACGGCTCGCTGGCGTTGAACTCGACGCACTTGGAAACGACCATCTGGTTGTCGACATTGAACATCGCCTTTCCGGCGATACAACCCTCGATCCCATCGTTTGCCGCCTCATCGAACTTTTCCAAGTACTTCTTGTTGGCGTGAAACGTTTCCGGATAGCGCTGCTTTAGGTCGAGCAGCACTTCGGTGGCGCCGTCAAGATGACGCTGGTCTTCGTTCCCCGTTTTCATGACCGAGTAGGGCTGCACTTGCCAATAGACACCCAGTTGGCGAGCCAGTTCACATAGCGCCGGCATTTGATCCAGGTTGTCGTCGGTAAGCACTGAGATGATTTGAACCCGCTGGTAGGAACGATCGGCGCGATTATCGCGGAGTTGTTCGATCGCCTTGACGGCCCGCTCGAACGCGAACTTGACCCCGCGGTGCCGGGCGTGCTCGTCCGGGTCCGCGTAGTCGATCGACACCGAACAACCCCACAAACCGGCTTCCCACAACTGGCGAGCTCGTTTGGGCGTTATCCCTGATCCAGAGGTCGTCAGATACGGAAAATGGTCGCGCGACAGGACCTCGATGATGGTGTGAATGTCGCGCCTGAGCATCGGCTCGCCACCGGCCAGCGAGACGATCAGCGACCCCAGGCTCGACAGCTTCTCGGCTCCGATGACGAAATCCTCGAGCGAGCACTCCTCGTGTGGCTTGAAGTCGTTCTGCCAATAAGTACAGAAAGAGCACCCGTAGTTGCAGTTGTACGTGACTTGCCACGTCACCCAGACCGGCTGGCCAGTCGCGTAGGCCTTGACGAGGCGATACTTCTTGCCCCACCGGGGCCGGCGATCGTCGGCCAGGTACTCGTCGACGGACACCGGCGGACCGATCGGGATTTCGATTACCCGACCCGAGCCGTTCCCCCACTCCACCTCAGCAGTGGGGCGGTTGGCGCGATCTGTATCGGGAAGCAGCGTTTCAAGCGGTATGGGCCTGATCATGCACTCGTCCGCAATGAAGTGTAGAGAGATCGATCGAGCTCCGCAGATGTGATGGAGTAGTCTAACCGAGCCGTTTTAGTCCTGTCAAACTGCTCGCTCACGCCCGCCAAACCCGGCCCTCCGATTCCACGTCTCGGGGTACAGCGTTTCGGGTGTCGACAATCGCCGGTGCCCACCGAGCCAATGCGCGATAGTCGACCCGGTCGTGGTCGGTTGCGATGACCGCTAGATCGAACCTCCCGACCGTTTTTTGATTCAGTTCAATCGATTTCATTCCTGCCCATTTCGCATGCTGACGACCGGCGTGGATGACCGGAATGTGAGGGTCGAAATAGCCGACCTCGGCGCCCTGGCGCTCGAACCCTTCCATCAGCCGGTAGCTCGGTGACTCCCGATCGTCAGCCACATTGGGCTTGAACGCCAACCCCACGATCAACACTCGGCTGCCGTCAACTTGCTTCCCCTGAGCGGCGAGTGCCTCGGCTGAGCGCTCGATCACGAACTCCGGCATCCGCCGGTTGACCTCCCCGGCGAGCTCGACGAACCGCGCGCGCTGGCCCAGTTGATCCGCCTTCCACGCGAGATAGTAGGGGTCGATCGGGATACAGTGACCACCCCACCCCGGTCCCGGATCGAAGCGCATAAAACCGAACGGCTTGGTGGACGCCGCGTCGAGTACCTCCCAAACATCGACGTCCATCTCCCGGAGAATCACCTTCAGCTCATTGACAAAGGCGATGTTGTGAGCCAAGTCGCCGGAAACCTGATCCACCCCACCCACGACTTTGGGTATCGTACGCGTGGTGAATTCTGTGCTGCCCGGATTCTCGCGCTCTGGCGAGAAGGCCAGAAAAAAATCGCGTCCCAAGATCAGACCGGATTCCTCGAGTTTGGCGCGGAGTAGCTCGTCGGTCGTACCCGGATACGTCGTCGATTCCAACACCACCAGCTGGCCCGGCCTCAACCAAGTCACGATTCGCTCCGCTGTCCCGACGATAAACTGCATGTCAGGCTCCCGATCCGGCGTCAGAGGCGTCGGCACGCAGATCAACAGCGCATCGGGCTCGGACAATCGCTCAAAGTCGGCAGTGGGCGTGAATTGACGCTGCTTTATCGCCGCCTCGATGCGACTCTCATCCAAATGGCCAATGTAGCTGTGGCCGCGTTCGAGCTGTTCGATCTTCTCGCCGTCGACATCGAAGCCAAGCACGGTAAACCCTTCTTCGGCGAAAGCCAGCGACAGCGGTAGACCGACGTAGCCCAGGCCGATCACGCCTACAACGGCGGTGCGATCTTCGATGCGTTGCTGGAGGGTCTCCGCCGCTGGCGTCACCGGCTGAGCGCCAACGTGCTGAGCTGATACCACTCGACGCTCATCGCAGGACCCTGGGCTTCTTAGGCGGTGTCGCGCTCAAGGGGTTCCAGATCCTCCACGGTCACCAGGACTCGTCTCGGCTTCGTGCCGTCTGGCGGGCCGACGATGTTGGCTTGCTCTAGCTGATCCAGGATCCGCGCCGCGCGCGAGTAGCCGACCTTCAGTCGGCGCTGTAACAGGCTGGTGGAGCCCTGCTCATAGTCGACGACGATCCTCGCGGCCGCCAAGAACAGCTCGTCCCGCTCGTCGAGGGCAGCCATCTCGAGCTCTGAGGCCTCGGCTATGATGTCGACCTGGGGTGCGATCTCGTCGGCCCCAAGCGCCTGCCCCGCGGCGCGCAAATACTCGACGATTCTCGATGTCTCCTCGGTCGACACGAACGCCCCTTGGATCCGCACCGGCTCGGCGCGATCGGCCGGCAGGTAGAGCATGTCTCCGTCTCCGAGCAGTTGCTCGGCGCCATTCGCATCGAGGATCGTGCGGCTGTCGATCTTCGAGGACACCTGAAACGAGATACGAGATGGGAAATTCGCTTTTATGACACCGGTGATGACGTTGACCGAAGGTCGCTGGGTAGCCAGCACGAGATGAACGCCCACCGCTCGCGCCATCTGAGCTAACCGAGCCAGCGGCTCTTCGATCTCGTTCTGAACGGTCAACATGAGGTCGGCCAACTCATCGATGACGACGACGATGAATGGTAACGGATTCGAAGGTCCATCGTCATCGGCGATGCCGCGCAGGTCGTCGCCTTGGCGGGCCCGGCTGTTGTAGTCGTCCAGACTGCGGACCCCGTTCGCGGCCAGCAACCGGTAGCGGCGTTCCATCTCCGCCACTGTCCACTTGAGCGCCTTGGCAGACTGCCGATGTTCCACGACCACCGGATGAAGAAGGTGCGGGATGTCGTTGTAGGTGATGAGCTCGAGCATCTTCGGATCGATCATAATGAACCGCACCTCGTCGGGGCCGTAGCGGTACAGCAAGCTCGTCACGATCGCGTTGATACAAACCGATTTGCCCGACCCTGTCGCGCCCGCAATCAGCAGGTGAGGCATCCGCGCGAGATCGGTCACCACCGGCGCTCCGGCGATCTCGCGCCCGAGCACCAAGGGCAGTCGGCCACGAAACTGGCCCCACGCGTCGGACTCCAACATCTCCCGGATTGTAACTACCCTTGGCTCGGGGTTGGGGACCTCGATGCCGACCGCGCCGCGACCGGGGATTGGAGCTACGATCCGGATGCGTTGGGCGCGCATCGCCAATGCCAGATCGTTGGACAGGTTGGCGATCCGGTTCACCTTGACTCCCGGCGCGGGCTTGATTTCGAACCGCGTGAGCACGGGTCCCGAATGGATCGCCACCACCTCGCCCTCGACGTTGAACGAGTGGAGCTTCTCGACCACCAGCTGACCCATCGCCTCGAGGTCGTCGCGGCTCCGCTCGGTACCGCCGTCCTGCGCGACCGCCAACAGATCGATCGGCGGCAAGAACCCCTCGGGCTCTATCACTGGCCCGGCGGCGACCGCTTTCTCACGTACCGGGCGGGCGCTTTTACCGGTCGCCGATGGGGAGATTGGGTGCAAAGCTCCGCGCCGCTTGGCTAAAGCCTCAGGGGCGGGAGCGCCGTCGGTTTCAATCTCCAGTGCCGGCGCCTCCTCGGTCGCGATCGAGCGTTCTTCTCGCCAGCGCGACACGGTGTCACCCAGCGCCTCGATCCCGGCACGTGCCTGACGACCCCCGGCGCGTCCGATCTCGACCCCGGTCTCGACTCCACCCGCCAGCGAGACTCGAAAAACCCCCACCACGAGCAGCGCCAGCGCCACCGTGCACACCAGAAACGCTCCGGTCACACCAACCACGTCGACCAACATCGCCGCCGCGGCATTACCAACCCAACCAGCCCGCGTCGAGCCTGCCGGGCCCCCCTGCCAGACGCCAACGACGCCCATCAGCGCCAAGCAAACAATCACTACGGCGACGACGACGGCTGACATCGCCGCCGTACGGCGGCTTGCACGCCCGAAGAACAGCGACCCACCCCACACCAGAAACAGCCCGCCGATCAACAGCGCGCCGTACCCAAAGACGCTGTACAAGTAGTACGCGCTATAGGCGCCCACGATGCCGACCCGGTTGAGCGTTGTCAGCGTGCGCTCAGCGGCCGGATCGTACGGCCACAACGCCACCAGCACGAACACGCCAGTCGCGGCCATCAGCAGGCCTAGGACCTCGCCGCGTAAACGCATGGTCCTTGATTTCTTGCGGCGTCGTGCCACTTCCGCCCGCTACGCCGGTACCGGCGCGCTCAACCACTCCTCGACGAACCGAGTGTGCAGCTCGCCGGCGGTGAATGTGGGCTCCTCGATGAGCCGCTGATGGAGCGGGATAGTGGTTTGAACGCCCTCGATCACGAATTCCTCGAGCGCGACACGCATGCGCGCTATCGCCTGATCGCGATCGGCACCATGGGTCAGCAACTTGGCGATCAAGGAGTCGTAGTGAGGTGGGATGCAATACGATTGGTAGGCGGCCGTGTCCACCCTGACACCGGGTCCACCTGGCTGGTGAAAGCTGGTGATCGTACCCGGCGATGGCATGAACTCTCGATCTGGATCCTCAGCGTTGATTCGGCATTCGATTGCGTGGCCCCGGAATTCGATCCCATCTTGACGAAGCTCGATTCGCTCGCCGGCGGCCGTCCGGATTTGCTCGATCACCAGATCCACCCCGGTGAGCATTTCCGTGACCGGGTGCTCGACCTGAATCCGAGTGTTCATCTCCATGAAGTAGAACTCGCCACTGTCGGTTAGCAGGAACTCG
>JBDHFX010000057.1:0-11739 GCA_039590215.1 Gemmatimonadota bacterium
CAGGAGCTCCTCGAAATCAGCCACCGCGGCATCCTCAGCGACGTCTGGGGCTGGACATTTTCGAGGGATGCCGAGGAACGTGCAGTCGAGGCTCGCTAGCTGCGTGGGGGTCGCGCTGTCGGGTTGCACGGCGGCTACCGGTGGACCTCCGTTGGCGCCGCGTTCGGTCCCCGATCGCGCCCACCACGTCGCGCTGACCGACAGAACGATCAAAGCCACCGCTGCCGCTGCCATCTGCGGCAACGTGAACGAGAGTAGGCGTCGGGCGCGGTGTGTTTCAACCGATACCACCATCGATCGATCCTCGAGCCGCTCTTCGATCCCACTCCACAGATCGTTCTCGGGCGGACAGTCTTCGAGCGACCTGGCGCGGACTACTATCCCTCGCAAATCGGCGAGCACCCTCTGACAATCGGCGCACGTTTCCAAATGGTGCTCAACCGATGTCCGCTCGGCGGTATCCAGGTCGCCATCTATATAGGCCGACAAGCGTTCTGTAGGGTGCTCGCTCATTATCCGACTCCTAGGCGGTTAACTGCTCGCGCAACAGCATGCGAGCGCGATGGAGCTGGGACTTTGATGTTCCAGCCGCGATGTCGAGCATGTCGCCGATCTCCTCGTGCTTGTATCCCTCGATGTCATGGAGCACGAACACTTCTCGGGCTTTCCCGGGCAGTGTCTCGATCGCAGCCTCCATGTCGACGCTGATCTCGGTCGACGCCGGCCGGGCCTGCAATCGTTCCACCACACTCTCAGCGGCGGCATATCTCTCGCGCTCACGGGACTTTGTCTTTCGATATCCAAGCATCACGTTTATCGCCACTCTATGTAACCAGGTTGAGAAGGCTGCGTCGCCGCGAAACGTGTCGAGCTTTCGCCAAGCGAGCACGAACACGTCCTGTGTCAGCTCGTCGGCTTCCGCCGACCCGACCATGTGCCGCGCGAGACTGTGAACGCGCGGTACGTGTTCGTGGTACAGGCGCTCGAACGCTCTTGCGTCGCCCTCGGCGGCAAGCCGAACATCTGTCGTCGAGCCCGTCACTTCGGGCGGTGGTTCCTTCGCAAGTATGGTCTCTCCGCGGCCAATGATTCGTCATACACCCAGTTGGAGGGGCCAGGGGGGCAAAAGGTTTGAATCGAGAGGCTCTCAGACCCCTCCAAGGAGGGGCCGGTAGACGGCGAGGTCGGGGTCGCTGAAAAGGACGAAGCGGACCAGTCGCACCGAGCCGGGGTCCGCCAGCGACTCCCGAACCGCACCCACGGCCACCGAGGCGGCGTGGCTGATCGGGTACCCGTAGGCACCGGTGGAGATCGAAGGGAAAGCGACCGAAGCCAGCTCGTGCTCGTTTGCCAAATCGAGAGCATGGACGTAGCAGCTCCTCAAGAGCTCGGGCTCACCGCGATCGCCGCCCCGCCAGCGGGGCCCGACCGCGTGGATGACGTAACGCACGGGCAGGTCATGGCCGCCGGTGATCCTCGCCTCGCCGGTCGGACACCCACCAAGCTGGCGACACTCTTCCAGCAGCTGTGGCCCCGCCGCCCGGTGGATCGCACCGTCGACACCACCGCCACCGAGCAGGGATTGGTTGGCGGCGTTTACGATGGCATCGACTTGCTGGTGGGTGATGTCACCCACCAGCGCCACGATGGCGGGCGCACTCAATTCGTCGCCGGCGCCTCGATCCAATCCGGCATCGGGTTCTCGTCGCGTACTTCATCCCAAGCGATCGACACCACGTACCACCGATCGCCATCGGTGACCAGTGTGATGGCCGAATCTGAGAAGCTTGCGACCGCTCTCGCGCTCGAAGAACGCATTTTCCATGAAATACGCGCCGCCGAACCTGACGTAATCCTCGTAAGTAAAGACCCGCGCCGGGTGGCTCCCATCGGGCCTGGGCACCATCGCCGACAGCACCGCACCCGGTGCGAACAGCGACCGGAACCGATCCCAATCCCGCTCTCCCGCCGGACCCGAGATCACGTCATAAAGGGCGGCGATAATGGCGTCGATTGACTCGACATCGGTCGCATTGGCCGCGGGGTGGGCGGGGGTCTCCGTTTGAATCGCCGCATCGGCTTCGGCGTTCGCTTCGGCCTCGTCGTCCTGCGCATGCGCCGGGCCAGCGACCCCGACCGCGCCCAGCACGATGCCCGCTATGAGAAGCTGCTTCCACATAGTTCTTTCCTCGTTGAGATCGTTACCGGTTACGAGCTATAGGAGTTGAGCCCGTGCAAGATAGAACGGTCCCCGGGCAGACCCAAACGTGAGGGCTAGAACGGAACCCAGTAGGTGAACTTGACGGCGAAGACGTTATCGCCGTCGGCGGTGAATGCGTCGAGCAGGTCGCCAGGCTTGACTAACGCCCCTCGAGTGTCATCCTCAGAGCGATTCTGTTGCCACACGACGAACAGCGTGCTTCCCGGGCTCCACTCCCACCGCAGGACCAGGTTGCTCCGGAACGACAGCACATCGAAGTCGGGGTTGTCGAACGAGAACGATTCGCCTCCGACGCTGACTTCGTAGTTGCCGTCTTCGTCCCGCGTGATCGTACCATCATCCTCACCATAGACCAAAAGGTCCTTGGTCCGCGGGGCAGCCAACTCCCCGATCTCGAAGTACCGCCCGCTCGACGCGAACGGCTCAGCGTACAGCTCGAGGTTGAGGTCAGGTGTAAACGAATAGTTCGCGCGTAGTGCGGCCGCGATCTCGCTGCGATCGATGAAACCAAACACGTAGCGGCTGCCAAACGTCGCCTCCGGACCGTCCTCGAAAGAGTCGATGAACTGTCGCGAGTCTCGACGTCGCACGTACCGCGGCTCGGCGGAGATCACCAACCGATCCGAGGGCTGGAATCGAAACTCGGGGTCGACCCGGTATTCCCAGCCCCCGATCTCGTTGCGGCTGGCAAAGTAGCGGAACCCCCAGCGATTGGGACTGTTGAAGTTGCTGAACAGATTTCCCGTGACCCAGAAGCCGCTCGGGTCCTCCATGAGCGGGCCACCGCGTGTCTGGGTGTCGTTCTGGGATCGGAAAAAGCGTCCCACTTCGAAGAAACTGCGCATGAAGTTGAGCAATGTGACTTCCGTGAAGACGCCTACGTTCTGATTCCTGTGGACGCCATCGAAGTTCCACCCCTGGTTCGTAAAGACCCCGAGCGTCCAGTTCCGGAAACGGTCGCCGGGGTCGGTCTCGGTGTACCGGATGTTGCCCCACGCGTTGGCCTCATCGGCGTGGCCAAGACGGCCGACGTCGTTGATCTCGAACCCTGGGGTTTCCATCCACGCGCCGTGGTCCCAGCGCCAGTTTCCTATCCGTTTACCACCCCGTAGAGCAGCCGTCCAACCGGACAGCGATTCGCGTGTGGGATCGACCTCCACGTGATCTTGATCGGGTCGTTGATAGTAGTGAACGCTACTCTCCTGCAACTCGAGGATCGCTCCTGGCGAGCCAGTCACGTGACTGAATCCAGCATGGCCCAGGATCTCGTACCAGCCATCGGTGAACCGCTTGTTCCAGTCGACTCCGCCGCTGATCGCCCGGTCGGGTAAGAGCTCAGCCAACTCGGTGCCCGACTTGAGGCTCCGGTTCACACCGGTGAGTGTGATACCGAACGTGGAGGCGTTCTCGCCTATCTGCTGCTGCAGCCGAAGCACTCCGTACGTCGTCGTAGGCTCGACATCGACTTCCCCGATCTCGTCGATCCCGGTATCAAAGAACTGCGCTTTCTCGTCATCGGTCACCGCCGCCAGGGCACCGATCGTTAGGCCTGACTCCAACTGACCGGTCACCTTGGCGGCGCCCATGATCGTGGTCGTGCTGGGCGTGTCGACAAAATCGTGATCCAGCTCGTTGTGCGGCGGCGCTCCGATCCGGCGCGAGTAGTAGTAGTCGGGCCCAACGCCATCGAAGTTCTGCTGCCCGGCGGTAAAGAACGGTCGGCGCTCGTCGAAGAACGTCTGGAACGCAGAGAGGTTGACCTCCGCCGGATCAGCCTCGACTTGTCCGAAGTCAGGATTGATCGCAGCGTCGAGGGTGAGGTTCGGTCCCAACCCCATCCGGAAGTCGAGACCCAGTCGCCCGTCCCCATCAGTGGTTTCACCGAACGGGTCGTCGGCTTCGATAAGATCCTCCGATGTCATCGTGGCGGCGCCGGCTACATACGGAATCAACTCGATACGCTTGTTTGACGGCAGGTTGTTGAGACCTACCAGATCGCCAAACCGCGACGCCCAACCGGTCTCGTCGCGGGGCACGATGATCCAGAACGAATCCTCATTGATCGCCGGCACATACCGATTGATGTTCACCCCCCACACCAGTTCCTTGCTGCGGCTAAAACGAAGCTGCGAGAACGGGATTCGCATCTCGGCGATCCAGCCACTGTCGGTCACATGTGCGCGGGCGGTCCAAACCGGATCGAACGTGAAATCGCGCTGGAACTCGTGATCTACGGGATGGAAGTAGTCGACCCGCACACCGGCCGCGGTGACCGCAAAGCTGTAGGCGGTCCGTCGATCGAGAAACGTGTCGAGCGAGACGATCAGCCGCTCAGCTTGTCCGGGATCGTCCCGACGCGTCATCAAGTTGCCGATCGTGGCCGGATCATCGCTGTGCATGCGAGCCCCGATATAGAGCGCTTGATCGTCGTACAGAAAAGCGATCTCCGTGTCGAGACTCGCCGGCTCTCCCTGATCAGGCTCCTTCTGGACGAACTTGGTGACCCACTGGGCGGTCTCCCACACGGACTCGTCTAGATGGCCATCGATCGACGGCGACCCGCCCGATACACGGGCGACTTCGATACGCTTGCGTTGGGTACGATCCCGCGGGAGGTCTTCGGCCCCACCCGGGGTGCTCTGAGCGAGTGCGACCGACGGCCACAACATCAGAATGGCGATCGTTACACGCAAAATCATCAGTACAACACGTCCAACGCTAACGACCCTCCTGCCTAGCTTGCTCGATCATGTATGCCAGCCGATCCAGCTCCTCTTTCGAGAGCTTAGATGGCCTGTGATCGAGAAGGGTTGCAACGGCGTCCTCGAGCGAGTTATCAAAAAACGTCCTCAGGAGCCTGCTGATCGCCGACCGGCGGGCGGCTTCCACCGGTACCGTTGCTTGGTACACATAACGTGGCCCGTCCTTGCGGTGTTCAACGTGGCCTTTGTCCTCCAACACGCGCAGCATCGCTCGGACCGCGCTGTAGCCGGGCGCCTTGGGCAATCTCGCCCGAACGTCAGCCGCCGTCGCAGAGCCGAGCTGATAGACGATATCCATGATCTGGCGCTCACGACGGCTGAGTTCACCGTGGAGGGTCTCGATCATCACTGGGACTCCCGAAATCAGGCCGGCGGGTAAACGATCAAACGACAGATGCTGGTTTTCTAGCACGCCCCCTCTCGGTTGTCAAGCATTACCTTTTGCGCACTCATGATCTACTTTTTGATCCCGGCCTACGAAGAGGAGCAGACGATCGGTCTCCTCCTCTACAAACTCCGTTCCGTCATGCAGACTGTTCGTCGCGATTACCTGGCGATCGTTCTCGACGATGGCTCGCGGGACGCCACTGCCAAGGTCGCGGAACGATATCGAAAGTTCCTGCCGGTAAGAGTTCTGAAGCACGCCAACAATAACGGGTTTGGACCCGCGCTTGACCGGTTGGTTCGAGAAGCATGCCGACTGTCCCGTTACCCGCAACGCGACATCGCGATCACCATCGAGGGCGATTTTTCGTGGTCACCGGATCCGGTGCCGGACATGGTTCGACAGATTGAAGCCGGTGCTGATATCGTGATCGGCGCACGTGAGAGAACCGATCGACCGTCTGAGGCGATGCCGTTCTCTCGTCGTGCTGGGGCGCGAGTCGTGTCTACGATTCTCAAGGCGGTCATGCCGCTCGAAGGAGTCACCGACTACACGTCGACGTTCCGAGCCTATCGGATTAGCACACTCAAGCAAGCGATCGCTGTGAACCAGGAGAATCTCATCACGTACGGCGACAACGCTGCCAACGTAGAGATTCTCCTGCGCCTGGGGCGACTACACCCATCGATCGCGGAGGTGCCAGCGCAAAGCCGCTGCGACATTCGCACTCGTGAATCACGGCACGAATGGCCCGGCGCGGTCAAGAGCCAGCTCAGCCTCACCGGCCGGGTAGGCCGCGCTCCCGCAGCCCAGGCCTGACCCGCCAGGGAACAAACCGGGTCGCTCCCCCGTATAACCGGTGCCTATGAAACGATTCTGTAGCAATCTCGTCATGCTCGCGCTGACGCTCGGCTCACCCGCCGCTCATGCGCAGACCAACGAAGCCGACACCGCGACCGCACTGGCATTCAACCCGGGCGAGGAGCTCACGTACTCGGTCTCGTACGGGGTTGTACCCGCCGGCTCGTGGTGGCTCCGCGTTGAGGAGTTCGGCGAGTTCGAAGGGCGCCCCGCGTACCACTTCGCGTCCAAGGTCGAAAGCAATGAGGGCGTGTCCGTCATCTACCAGATTGAGTCGTCCGAGGAAGCTTGGTTCGACGCCACCGAGCTCTACTCTCTGAAATACACTCGTCAATCGATCGAGAATAACAAGCCTCGTGATCGCGATTACCGATTCGACCAGGAGCAGCAACTTCGGATCACGGCAGAGGGAGACACCAAACCGGCGAGTCCGCGAGCGGTCGATCAACTGTCGATCATGTACTTCATTCGACTACTGCCGTTTGAACCCGGTGCCAAATTCACGCTTCGGAATCTGGCTGACCCAGAGGACAACCCACTGCGGATCCAGGTTCTCAAGAAGGAAAGGGTCAAGGTGCCCGCAGGCACGTTCGAGACTTACCTCTTGAAGCTCGATTTCAAGGCTAACCACGGCGTGTTCAAGAAGGGCGGCGAGAATCTGATCTGGGTCACCGCTGACGATCGACACGTGCCGGTCAAAGTGTCGAGCAAGATCGGCCTCGGGAAGTTTCGCGCCGAGCTGATCGACTTTTCGGCCGGAGAAACGATCGCTTCGATCGATTGAACCGACCGCGGGGCGTCAACGTTGACGTCTCCTGAAAAGCCTTCCTAGCTTCGGCCTCTAATAGATGTCCACACGCTTGAGACAAATTCGATCGATCGCGACGGTGCTGGGGCTGTCGCTTTCCTCTGTGGTCGCGATCGCCAGTCGGCCCGAAGCGACGACGAACCAGTCTTCGATCCGGATCGCCGCAAGGGACACGCTTCCGTCATGGCTGGCCACGGTAGCAAGCGGCCCACTGTCCCGAGCACACTGGGGTGTAGCTGTATACGACATCGAGGCTGGGCGATGGATCGCGCTTCACAACGCGGATCGGTTTTTCGTTCCCGCATCCAACCTCAAGCTGGTGGTGAGCGCCGTGGCCCTCGAACGATTGGGGCCCGATTTCACCTACCGGACGACCGTCTACGCCACACGGCCGATCAGCTCTGACGGGACGCTGGATGGAGACCTCGTGCTGTACGGTCGCGGCGACCCGAACTTGTCCGGACGCCATGCGCCGTCGATAACCTCGATTTTTGAATGGCTCGCTGATTCCCTGGTGAAGCGCGGCCTGAAGCGGGTCACCGGAGACCTGATCGCCGATGAGTCGCATTGGGATAGCGAGTACCATCACAGAGACTGGTCTGGCTTCGATCAGATGTGGTGGTACGCGGCACCCGTCGGGGCACTCGGGTTCAACGATAACAGCATCGATGTTTCGATCCGACCGGGGCCTCGTGCCGGTGTGCCACCGCTGATTGAGACTCAACCGCAGTCATCCTTCTATAGCCTGGACAACCTCGC
Source organism: Gemmatimonadota bacterium (assembly GCA_039590215.1). Lineage (GTDB taxonomy): Bacteria > Gemmatimonadota > Gemmatimonadetes > JACCXV01 > JAHWKZ01 > CAMYLR01. The sequence continues at coordinate 7,797 of JBDHFX010000057.1, forward strand.
AGTGACCGGGGCGAGTGGCACAGAATCGACGTTCGATATGAAACGCGAACCGGGCTCCAATCGGATCACCACGTTTGGCGAACTACCGCTCGATGAGCGACCGAACACGGCGTATGTCGCGGTGGTAGGCGCGGCCGACTATTCGGCGACGACTCTTCGAAGTGTGCTCGTCGACCGCGGCGTCGAAATCGAGGGTCGTGTCCGAACCGTGTCGGATCCGCTCGCCTCGCCGGTGCAGTCGGGCGACTCGATCGCGCTCGCCAACCATCGGTCGATACCGCTGGCGAGAGTGCTCGAGTCGATCAACGGCCGGAGCCAGAATTGGCACGCCGAACAGGTGCTAAAGACGCTGGGGCGGGAGGTCGCTGGCGCGGGAACGTGGAAGGCTGGACTCGAAGTTGAGCGCAAAACGTTGGCTCAGCTAGGAATGGATACGACCGCGTTTCTGTTACGCGACGCCTCGGGACTCTCGCCCGCCAATCTGACGACTCCCCGAGCGTTGGCGGAGCTGCTAACGACCATGCGCTCACGCCCTGATGGCGACGTTTTTGCGCGAACACTGTCGGTCGCTGGTCAGAGCGGTTCCCTGAAGGGGCGTTTTCGAGGTGGCGCCGGTCAGGGGCGGGTGCGAGCCAAGACCGGTTTCATCGCCAACGTCTACGCGCTGTCTGGGTATATGACCACGGTTTCCGGCCGTGAGTACGCTTTCAGTGTATTCGTCAACGGTGCCGGTTCGCGGGCCAACCCAGCCATCGATCGACTCGTGGAAGGGTTTATCCTTGGCTGGGCGCCGTAACCGTTGACAGACGATCCGACGCATCCTCCACCCGGATACGACCGCTGGCGACAGGGGTCACACACTGTTGTCGCCTGGCAATCCGCCGCAGATGACGTTCGCACAGCGATCGATCAAGCCGGGTCGCTGAGTGTATGGGCCGCCAATCGATCGCAACAAAGGATCGACACCGGCCGTGGTTCAGTGTATCGGGTGCGGTTGGGAGAATACGACGCTGCGGTGCGCCACTTTCGACGCGGTGGTTGGATGGCGCCACTGCTTGGGGATCGGTACCTCGACTCGCCACCGCGGCCGTTTCTGGAGCTCGCCGTCAGCGAGCAACTTCGTCGCGCCGGTGTCTCTACGCCTCGCGTATTGTGCGCTGTCGTTACGTCGGCGCGCCCTGGCTACCGAGCCGACCTAGCAACCGAGTGGCTCGAACCGGGGCACGACCTGGAGGCGCTGTTGGCACCGAATCGGTACCCTGCGGACGTCCGCATCGCAGCCATGCGCGCGGCCGGCGCGTTGGTGGGTGATGCCCATCGATGCGGTCTTGACCATGCCGACTTGAACATCGGCAATGTTTTCGTGCAGCCGTTGGCCGACGGTCAGTGGGGGGCGTCTCTATTGGACCTCGATCGGGCGAGCTTCGCCGAACCGGATGGGGCGCGCGCAACCGCGAACCTAGAACGCTTTCAGCGCTCGCTCGAAAAGGTTCGCCGGGCTGGACGCGTGACTTGGAGCAGTGTCGAACTCGACGCATTCAGACAGGCCTACGACGACGCGTCGGGCAGGTAGCTCGTCCCTCGCGGCGGGGAGCCACTCAGATCCGTCTCGGACTCGGCGAACGGCCCACCCCCGGTTTGCCGCTCGATCCACGCCATCCCGACCAGCAACGCCAGACTCCCGGCGAGCAACGCCAATACGATCGCCGACACGACCCAGGGGACGGCCCATTGGGACGGCGAGATATCTTCGGCCGGGAGCCGAATCAGGAGCAGCGAAACCGCATTGAAAAGGCCGTGCACAGCGACCGACGCCCATAGCGAACCGGTGGTGAGCACGAGCCACGCTAGCACGAGGCCAAGGAAGAACGTCGGCAACAATTGCCACGGGTTGTAGATATGAAACACGGTGAAGAAGATCGCTGTCCACGTGCTCGCCGAGCGTGGCCCGCGAGTCCGGCTGAGACCTTGCAAAACTGCACCGCGAAAGAGCGCCTCTTCGAGCAACGGCGCCAAGATCACCGCCAAGACGATCGCCTCGGGGCTCCCCGTGTCAAGGAGACCGCGGAGAAACTCGGCGTACGCCTCCGGCACCGGAGCCAGGCGCTGAATGACAACGTACAACTCGCTGAAAACCGTCACGGATCCAACCAAAACCAAAAGGAGCGGGGGGATCGAGCGACGGTCCAGCGCCCTTATGGACAGTGATTCTCTCCAACCGCAATTGCCTCTCCAAACCACGAAAGCGATCGCCGCGGCAAAGGAGATCTCGGTCGGAAGTGCAAGGCGTACGATCTCCGGCCAGCCGGGAAACAACCATTCGGTGAGCTTCAAGAGCCAGTAACCCAACACCAGCGTGGCGGAGAGCACCACAACCGTATGGCTCAGGGTGAGGCCGTGACCGCGCTTCAGGACGCCTCGATGGTGAAGAAGATCTCCCGGCCTTGGCGCTCCACACTAAGATTGATCTCGCCGTTGTTGTCCCACGATTCGCCCATCTGTTGCTGAGCCTGTGCGACGTCTGTCCCGACTTCGCGACCTTCGATCGTGCGTACGACGTCTCCCTGCTGGACGCCGACCCGACCGGCTGACGACTCAGCATCGACGTAGGCAACAAAGATCCGGCCATCGTGAGAGGCGCCGAGATCAAGACCGTAGTCGGTCCCGGTTACGCGCTCGCGCTCGGCCACTGGTTGGGCTGATGGATCTGTACTTTGACGCGCGTAGGCGTCACGTACGCGGAAGATCTCGCTTCCAGGAGGATTGTCCTCGAGCCATTCGGCCAGCGGCTGCCGCCGTGACAACCGATGGCGGGGCTCCAGCTCGTCGATCACGTAACTATGATTGGGATTGTACGCCTGCCAGATCTCGTCCGAGACGGCCGCCGCCAACCGCTCTTGACCCCAGAGGTCCTCGATCGCCCGATAGGTGAGCCAGTTCACCATCGCTTCGGCCTCGAAGTTGCCCGGCGCCATGAACGGATGTTCGTATGCCAGGTCTCGTGGACCGGATGGTTCAAATTCGGGCGGATCGACGATGTAGTGCGTGATTTGGTGAGCGACCAACAGTACGCGGACATCGTCGTCTTCAGGTACTGGCACCGCGCGCCCGTCGGCTCGAATCGCCTCGAGTGCGATCACCAGCGGTCGCTCGATCGAGACCACTGGCCAGTGACGCACCAGGTAAACATCGATGTCCTGATATGGCCAGCGAAGCCCGGCGAAATCGGTCACGCGCTGAAGAAATAGCAACCCCTCGCGGTCCCACCATTCAATGAGCTCGTCGGCGTGGTCACGAACCCACTCCACATCCTCGGTCAGCGCTTCCGGGTTGCCACGATACCGCTCGGGATATGCCATCGGCAGAAGCTCGGCGCCGCCCAAATGGAACCGGACCACTGGTACTCGATCGGTCGATTGACCGCTGCTGGGCGTGACGTTGAGAACTGTCGATAGCGCCATCAACAACGACAGCAAGCCGATTCTGTAGGCGGCATGATGGCAATTAGGCGGGCTGCTATATTCGTTGTGATCTTTTCTCACTCTCGCATCCTCACTGAACCCAGAAAACTCGTCGCAGACTATGCCCGCGCAAGAAAAAGACGTCATCCGAGCGATCCGCCGTGTCCGTGATCCGGACAGCGACAAGGATCTCATCTCGCTCGGCCGGATCAAGGAACTGAAGATCAACGATGGCGGTGTAGCGTTCAAGGTCCTTGTGGATCCCGCCCAACCGCTATCGGAGACGGTTCTCAAGGAACTCAAGGGGCAAATCGGCGGTCTCGACGGTATCGAGAACGTGGCGATCAGCCTCCAGGAGCAGCCCGGAACCGCCGCCGGGCCCGCCAAACGACCGTCGCCACAGCAGCCGATCGAGGGCGTGCGCCATGTTCTGGCTGTCGCCAGCGGGAAGGGCGGCGTTGGAAAATCGACCGTCGCCGTCA
>JBDHFX010000058.1:0-10539 GCA_039590215.1 Gemmatimonadota bacterium
CGACGAGGCAGCGGGCGAAGAGAAAGCGTAGTCGGCGCTGGCGATCCGGATCGTCGTCGGCTTGGGCAACCCGGGTTCAGAGTACGAAGCGACTCGCCACAACGTCGGTTATCGAATCGTGGATCGGCTCGCCGGACGGCACGCGCTGCCCGACTGGGTGCGGCAGGGTACGCGGCTCCAGACGGCAGGAACGATCGCCGGCGAATCTGTCATCCTGATCAGGCCGCTCACCTTCATGAACCGCTCGGGTCGATCGCTGGCCGCACTGTACCGGGAAACGGGGTTCACGGTCGAGGAGCTGCTGGTTTGCTTCGACGATATAGCACTCCCGCTCGGTCGATTGCGGATTCGACCGTCGGGCTCAGCGGGAGGCCACAACGGGATGCGGTCGATCATCGAGCATCTCGGCACCGAAGAATTCCCCCGCTTGCGGGTGGGTGTGTTCCCCGAGAGCGGTGCCGTGGATGATGCGGCCGAGTTCGTCTTGCGGCCGTTTCGCCGTCGCGAGCGATCGGTAATCGACGACGCCATCGAACGCGCCGTCGATGCCATTGAGTGCGTTCTTTCCGAGGACCTGACAACTGCGATGAATCGATACAACCCAGAACCTTTGTAGAGGAGCATCCGTGGAGAACTTTGCATCGACCGCCCCGGCGTGGGGTCTGCTAGGTCTATTCGTGGCCTGGATCATCTACGCGTACGTGAAGCGACAGCCGGATGGGAACGACACCATGCGTGATCTGGCGGCTCAAATCCAAGCCGGTGCGATGGCGTTCTTGAAGCGCGAATACTCGGTGCTCATCCCGTTCATTGTCATAGTCGCCGTTCTGCTCAGTCTGGCGGTGGGTAGGAACACCGCGGTGGCGTACGTCGCTGGGGCGGCATGCTCGATCTTGGCGGGTTTTTTCGGGATGTCGGCGGCGACACGGGCCAACGTGCGGACGTCTGAGGCCGCGCGTGCCCACGGCCAGGGTCCGGCGTTGAGGATCGCGTTCTTCGGCGGCAGCGTAATGGGGCTGTCGGTCGCCTCGCTCGGGTTGCTCGGTATCGGCTTGGTATTCCTGTGGGCCGGTCAAGCAGAGGGGAACCCGGTGATAATCCGAGAGTTTGCAGGGATCATCAGCGGGTTCGCGATGGGTGCTTCGTCGATCGCGCTGTTCGCTCGCGTGGGTGGCGGGATCTACACCAAGGCGGCCGACGTGGGCGCGGACCTGGTTGGGAAGGTCGAAGCCGGCATCCCCGAGGACGACCCGAGAAACCCCGCCACGATCGCTGATAACGTCGGCGACAACGTGGGTGACGTCGCCGGTATGGGGGCTGACATCTTCGAGTCGTACGTCGGGGCCGTCATCGCTACGATCGCGATCGCCGCCACCAGCTCGCTGTTCTTGGTGGAGCACAGGACGGCCGCCGTGGCGATGCCGATCATACTGATTATCGTGGGTCTTCTCGCGTCACTCGTTGGGATCGGCGCGATGAAGCTTCTCGAGCGCACCAACCCCGCGAGCGCGCTCCGCAACACGACGTTTATCGCCGCCGGGCTGTTTTTGATCGCCTCGTACTTTGTGATCCGGCAGTTGGACGTCTTCGCCGGCAGCCAGGACTTCTCTTCGCTTGGTCCGTTTTGGGCACTCGTTTCGGGTACCATGGTTGGTATCCTGATCGGACTCGTGACCGAGTACTACACGGGCGGTGGACCGATTAGGAAGATCGCGGAAGCGTCCGAGACCGGTTCGGCTACCAACATCATCGCTGGTTTGGCGATTGGAATGGAATCGGTCGTGATCCCGGTGGCGCTCATCTGCACCGCGATCGGTGTCTCGTTCTACTTCGCCGGATTGTACGGAATCGGCATCGCGGCGGTGGGGATGTTGGCGACCGTCGGAGCGACGATGTCGGTGGATGCCTACGGACCTGTTGCCGACAACGCCGGCGGGATCACCGAGATGAGCGGGCTCGGAAAGGAAGTGCGAGCGATCACCGATAGCTTGGACGCGCTCGGTAACACGACCGCGGCGATGGGGAAGGGGTTCGCGATCGGGTCGGCGGCGCTTACCGCGCTGGCGCTCTTCTCCGCCTACGGCTCAGCCGTGGGGCTCGTAAACGAGGGGATCAACATGATCAACCCGACCGTAGTGATAGGGCTCCTGATCGGCGGCTTCTTGCCGTTCCTGGTGGCGTCGCTCACGATGAACGCGGTTGGCCGCGCAGCTCAAGGGATGGTGGCCGAGGTGCGGCGGCAGTTCCGTGAGATCGAGGGGTTGATGGAGGGCACCGCCAAACCCGACAGCGCGCGGTGCGTCGATATTTCGACGCGGGCTGCGCTGCGCGAGATGATCGTCCCCGGATTGACGGCGGTCATAGCGCCGGTGGTGGTTGGAAAGGTTCTCGGGGTCGAGGCGCTGGGTGGTATGCTCGCCGGCGCCACTGTTACCGGTGTGATGCTGGCGCTTTTCATGGCCAATGCCGGTGGTGCATGGGACAACGCAAAAAAGTACATCGAGCAGGGAGCTCACGGCGGCAAGGGATCAGACGCGCACAAGGCATCGGTGGTCGGTGACACGGTTGGCGATCCGTTCAAGGATACGTCTGGCCCGTCGATGAACATCTTGATCAAGCTGATGTCGATCGTGTCGCTGGTGTTGGCGCCCTGGTTCTAGAGTCGATAAATCAGACCAAGTAAACCGACGAGGCGATACTCTCTTGCGGCCGGCGCTTCGCTTCGCGGAGCCTCCTCGTCACAATTCACCTGCGGGGTCTCCGCTCGCTCTGGCGCAAACGGCCGACTCGAGAGTGTCGCCTCGCCGGACACTTTGTTGTCTTGATCGCAAGAACCTGAGATGCAAGTCGGTATCGTCGGCCTACCAAACGTCGGCAAATCGACGCTCTTCAACGCGCTAACGGCGGCGGGAGCGGAGGCGTCGAACTACCCGTTCTGCACGATCGATCCCAATCTCGGCGTGGTGGCGGTGCCGGATGACCGGCTCGACGTCCTTGGCGAGGCCTTTCAGCCCGAGAAAGTGGCCCCGACATCGATCGAGTTTGTCGACATCGCCGGCCTGGTGAAAGGCGCCAGCCAGGGTGAGGGGCTGGGCAACCAGTTCCTTTCACATGTCCGAACGGTCGACGCGATCGTCCATATCGTGCGTTGTTTTCCATCAGCCGATGTCGTGCACGTGTTGGGCAGTGTCGATCCGCTGCGCGACAAGGAGATCATCGACACCGAGCTCGCTCTGTCCGACCTGGCGGTAGTCGAAAAGCGACATGCGCGGGTCGCCAAGCAGGTGCAGGGGGGTAGAAAGGAGTTCGCCAGCGAGCTGTCGGCGCTGGAGAAGCTCCTGCCGGCGTTGGAGGCGGGTGAACCAGCGCGGACAGTGGCGATCCCCGACGACGAGCGACCTGCCGTCCGGACCTACGGCCTGCTGACTCGCAAGCCAATCATCTATTGTGCCAACGTCGCCGAGGACGTGCTCGCCGATGCCGTCCGTGACCCGATGTCAGTGCCGGAGGTCGCGCCACTGGCTGAGGCGGCCGCGGCCGAGGGCGCGGGGTTGGTCGAGGTGTGTGGCGACTTGGAGGCCGAGTTGGCGACCTTGTCGCGTGAAGACCGGCAGGCGTTCCTGGCCGATTTGGAGCTCCCCGAATCGGGGCTCCGACGGGTCATCCACGCGGCGTACGATTTGCTTGGCTTGCTGACCTTCTTTACGACCGGAGACAAAGAGGTACGGGCGTGGACACTCAAGCGCGGCGGAACCGCGGTCGACGCGGCGGACAAGGTCCACACCGACATGGCGCGCGGTTTCATACGCGCCGAGGTCGTAGGCTACGACGACTTTATACGCGCTCACCGATCGTTACACCGTGCGCGCGAGATGGGACTGGTCCGGAACGAGGGTCGCGACTACGTCGTCGCCGATGGCGACATCATCTACGTGAAGTTCAACGTGTGAGCGTGTTTCGATCATGAGCACGATCGACGATTTGTTGCAGAGCAACGCCGAGTACGCGGCAGACTTCTCCGGGGAGGGCTTGACCGCGGTGCCCGCGAAGAAGATCGCGATTGTCGCCTGCATGGACGCCCGACTGGACACCCGCGCAGCGCTTGGCCTTAAGGACGGCGACGCTCACGTGATCCGAAACGCAGGTGGAGTCGTGACCGACGACGTCATCCGGTCGCTGGCGATCTCGCAGCGTTTGTTGGGCACTCGCGAGATCATGCTGGTTCGCCACACCGATTGCGGCATGCAAACGTTCACAGACGACGAGCTGCAGGACTCGATCGAGGAGGAAACAGGGATCCGGCCGCCGTTTGCGATGGGGGCTTTCACAGATCTGGAGGGTGATATCCGCGAGTCGATCGCGCGTATCAAAGCGAGCCTGTTTCTGATCCACAAGGACGTGATCCGGGGATTCGTGTACGAAATGGGCACAGGGCGTCTGCGCGAGGTTAAGTAACAACCCTCAAGGGTGAGCCAACAATCGCGGCGACGGGTCTCTACCGCGCTGGCGCTGGAAACACGACCGGGCTTTCGTTTCCTCCCGGACCTACCGCAGCCACGCCAAAGAAGTAGTTGTCGATGACGAGGTCGGTCATTTCAACCTCGTGGTTACGCCCGACCCACCGCCACCGATCCCACGTCGGTGACGTCGTGTCCCGCCAGTAGACCTTATAGCCGGCGACGATCGGGTCCAATGAGGGGGTCCAGCGGAGCACGGCCGAGGGCTGGACGGCACCCTCGATGATGACGCTATCAGGCGGTGCCGGAGCCCACGCTAGTGACGCCAGGACGGCGACGTTGAGCGCGGTGAGCTTCCGCGCGTAGTTGAAATCGACCGCATCGACGACGTCACCGTACGCGATCCCGTCCTCCATCCGGATGTCCTGGTGTTGGCGATCGTAGTGTTCATTCGTTTCCATGATCCGCACCGCTGGGAAGCCGGCATCGTTGAACGGACGGTGATGGCCGCCGCGCCCCCAGCGGTCCAATCGATAGATCATGATCATGTCGAGGTCGGCGAAGTAGAGATCCGCGATCCGGTCGACGTACCGCGCGAGCTGGCGCGAGCGGCCGTCGACCTCGCCGCCGGTAAAACGCATTCGGCGCCAGTCGTCGGGTGTGGCCGTCACGTCCGGGCTCTCCGAGAACACGCGCGCGGTCGAGTTGTCGACGATGTTGTTGATTCCTGCAGTGTTGCCGATCATGTCGTTGTTGAGCACGGCCTCGATGTTCCAGCCTTCTTCTTGCGCGATACTCGCCATGTGGCCGCCGCCGTAGAGCCCTTGCTCCTCGCCGGAGAGTCCGGCGAAAACGATCGACGCGTGAAACACGTGGTCGGATCGTGTTATGACCCGAGCCGCTTCCAGCACGCCGGCCATTCCACTGGCATTGTCGTTTGCTCCGGGAGCGTCGTCCACGGCGTTCATCGGATCGGAGATCCGGGAGTCGATGTCACCGCTCATGATGGCGTAACGGTTGGGATCGCTCGTGCCACGCAGCACGGCGACGACATTTACCACCCAGATAGGATCAGGGATTCGTTGTTTGCCCTGAACGAGCGATCGTTGATACGAGACCTCGAGGCAGCCACCGCAGTCCGCCGAGATCTGGTCGAACTCGGCCTTGATCCAGCGTCTGGCGGCGCCGATTCCGCGCGTTGCCGACAGCGTGTCGGACAGCGTGTGTCGGGTCCCAAATCCGGCTAAGGTCCGGATGTCGCGCTCGATCCGGTCGGCGGACACCGCTTCGATCAGGCCGTGGAGCCGGCTGTCGCGATCGGGTGGTGTAGGGGGGAGATCTTGCGCACCGAGCCGACTCCATTGTACGACGACGAGCAGGAGCGCGAGCACGATCGGCGACCGCCGCATCACGATGCTCGATCGGCGCCCTTTGTCTTTACTCTCCGGCCCCCGCACCGGCGGTCTCTAGCGCGGCTTCGATCTTGGTCTGGAGCTCTCCGCTCTCGGAAAGTTCGCGTGTGATGTCGCAACCGCCGATGAACTCGCCACCGACGTACACCTGCGGGATGGTTGGCCAGTCGCTGTACTCGCGGATCGCTTGCCACAACTCAGGGTCGGCCAACACATCGATCGCGTGGATCCGTCCGGTGGCTCCGGCGTTGTGCAGGGTTTCCACGGTGGCAGCGCTGAACCCGCAGCGCGGCAACATCTCGGTGCCCTTCATGTAGAGCAGAACCGGGTTCTCCCGGATCTGAGCATCAATTCTCTGTTTCACTTCGGGTTGCATCGCTCGCCCTCCTCAGGCGTCCAGGCCTTGATTGCCAATGCGTGAACGATATCGTCATCGATCCATTCCCGGACCGACGCGTAAATCATCTTGTGTCTCTCGATCAGCGATTTCCCTACGAAGGCGGGAGAGATCACGCGTGCTTCGAGGTGATTGTCGGTCCCGGTCAGGTCTACGACTTCCACCTCCGCGTCGGGGATCGCGGCTTGGATCTTGGCCGTCACTTGCTCACGGATCTGTATCATCCGCCCGAAGATAGCGGCTCTCCACGATGCGGCAAAACGCGTTGACGACCAGGGACCTAGGCGGTAGTTTCGTTGCTCTTTCCAATAGCCCTGTTCGTCCCGCGGGGGCGGACCGTTCAGACCGAAGGGAGCATCCCATGGCACGATCCTACGAAACCGTTCTTATCTTCGACTCCACGCTCGAGGAGTCCGTGTTCGACCAGAAACTGGGTCGGCTCACGGGCGCTCTCGTTGACGATGGCGACGAGTCGATGACGGTGACCCAGTGGGGCACCCGCAAGCTGGCTTACCCAATCGGCAAGAAAGAGCAGGGGACCTACGTCATTCTGAGATACGACACCGAGCCCGATCGACTGGTCGAGTTCGAGCGTTTAGCGAAGCTCGATGAGCAGGTGTTGCGGCAGCTCACCATCGTCGACCCGATCGAGTCGACGATCGTGCCGGCCACGACGAGCACCGATGAGCCGGTAGCGACGAGCACCGATGAGCCGGTAGCGACGAGCACCGATGAGCCGGTCACGACGAGCACCGATGAGCCAGTCACGACGAGCACCGATGAGCCAGCCGCGACAAGCGCCGATGAGCCGGCCGAAGCCAGTCTGGAGGAACAAGAGTGATGGTTTACAGGCGGAAGAAGACGTGCCACTTCTGTGAGAACAAAGTGGTGATCGATTACAAGGATCAACACATGTTGGATCGCTTCACCAACGATCGCGGGAAAATCCTGCCACGGCGCGTCACCGGTACCTGCGCCCGACACCAGCGTCGGCTGGCGACCGCGATCAAGCGGGGGCGCTTTCTGGCACTCATCCCATATCTCCCGGATCACGCGCTTTGAGATCGCAGCTCCGGATCAGCGAACGAGGGACTGAACGATGAGCAAGAACACCGAAGTAGTCCTGCGTGCCGAGGTCGAAAACCTCGGGCATGCCGGCGATGTTGTCGAAGTCGCTCCAGGCTACGCTCGCAATTACTTGCTGCCGCAGCGCTTAGCCTACGTAGCCACGGCAGCCAACAAGCGACGTATCGAGCAGGAACGCAAGACGTACGAGCAAAAGCTGCGTGTCGAGAGAGTCGCGGCCGAAGAAGTTGCGGTGACTATGACCGGGCTGGTGCTCGAGTTTCAGATGATGGCCGGCGACGAGGACCAGCTCTATGGCTCAGTTTCGACCGCCGACATCGCCGAGCGCCTGGTAGAGCGTGGATTCGCTGCAGCGCGAGGCCACGTGCGACTGGACAATCCGATCAAGACGCTCGGCGAGTACGAAGTCCCGATCCGACTCCATCCCGAAGTCAGCGTCCCAATCCGAGTGCTCGTAACACGAGACCAGGGTTGACCCCACCGAGCCGTCGGGCGCGCCGCGCTTCCGGCGACGCGGAGATTCGTGCCCTGGCTGCCGCCGCGGCTCAGGAGGCGGTCGACCGTAGGGGCCGGGATGTGTTGCTGCTCGACCTGCGAGGACTGACTTCGGCCACCGATTACTTCGTCCTGGCCAGCGGCGAGAGCGATGTACAGGTCAAGGCGATCGCGGATCGAATCGAAGAGCGGTTGAAGGCCGAGGGTGCTCGTCCGTGGCACGTGGAAGGTGCCAGGCGGAGTAACTGGGTGCTGCTCGACTATATCGATTTCGTGGTTCACGTTTTCCACCGCGAGGCTCGCGCCTATTACGAGCTCGAACGGTTGTGGGGCGACGCGCCGGTCGAATCGTTCTCCGAGAACGGCGAATCGACCACGGGGGATTAAACCGGTCATTCGAAGCGTCTATTTCTTAGGACAGCGGTATTTGCCCGTCTCGTGCGGGTGGTATAGCGTTTCCTCGGCCGCAGGAAAGAGCCAAAATGAAAGCGAAGGGAGATCTTTTGGCGCGTTCCATGACCCGTAATGTTGTCGTCCTCGTCGCGCTTCTAGTCGGCGGGTCGATCGCCAACCCCGCGCACGCTCAGTTCGGGCAGAACAAGGTTCAGTACAAGGATCTCGATTTCCGGGTTCTCGAAACCGAGCACTTTGATATCCATTATTACCCGGAAGCCGAAGACGCAATTCTCGACGCAGCGCGTATGGCCGAGCGCTCCTACTCGAGACTCTCCAAAGTATTTCGCCACGATTGGAACGAGCGGAAACCGCTCATTCTCTACGCTTCACAGTCTGACTTTCAACAGACAAACATCTTTCGTTTTCAGATCTCAGAGGGTACCGGTGGCATCACTGAAGGATTGAGAAACCGGATCGTGCTCTTCTTCCCGAGCGCGTATCCGGAGTTTGAGCACACGCTTACCCACGAGCTTGTTCACGCCTTCCAGTTCGACATCCTGCGGCGCGGTGCGCTTTCACAAGGCAGCAACCCGTTTGCGTTCCGCATGCCATTGTGGTTCGCGGAGGGCATGGCCGAGTACCTCACGGTTGGGGAGATCGATCCGTTGACGGCGATGTGGCTGAGGGATGGATCGCTATCGGGTTACCTGACGACGATTGATGAATTGTCGCGTGCACAGGACATCCGTGTCTATCGCTTTGGCCAGGCGCTTTGGTACTACATCGGCATCAAGTATGGTGACGAGAAGATCGGCGAGATCATGCAGAAGGCGCCGTTGCTGGGCGTCCGCGAGGCCTTTCGGACATCGATCAACCTGAAACTTGAGGACCTGTCGGAAGATTGGCTCGAGGCGATTCGCCTCACGTACCTGCCCCAGGTTGTTCTGTATCCGCCCGCCGAAGATGTCGCCGTGCGGTTGACCGACCATGTCAAGGATGGGGCGTCGATCAACATCGGACCGGCGCTTTCTCCGGACGGCAGCAAGGTGGCGTTTGTTTCCAACCGGGAGTTCTTCAGTAACCTGTACATCGCGAACGCGGAGGACGGCTCCGACGTGGATAAGGTCGTCAACGGAGAGCGCTCCGAGTCGTTCGAGAGTCTGCGATTCCTGCGCGTCGGCATGGCGTTTTCGCCGGACGGGGAATTCCTGGCTTTCTCGAGCAAAGTCGGTGAGCAGGACGCGCTCTATATCATGCGTGTGGACAACGAGAACATCGTTGCCTCTCATCGCTTTGATCTCGACGGTATTGAGACCCCGTCCTGGTCGCCCGATGGACAACAGCTCGTGTTCACCGGACAGAAGGGCGGGACTAGCGATCTGTACATCGTTCGCCGTGACGGGACCGATCTGCGGAGGTTGACCAACGACCGCTATGCCCAGCGCGATCCGGTATGGTCGCCGGATGGCAATCGAATTGCCTTTACCACGGAATTCGGTGAGGGCACGGACTTTGATCTCCTCTCGTATGACGAGTATCAAATCGGTGTGTATGACCTGAGCACTGGCGATGTGGTGTTCATGTCAGATGTATCGGCCCAAGAAGGCAAGAGCATCAACCCGCAGTGGGGCAGAAGCGCGAGATGTATCAGCTGACAGACATGCTGACCGGTGTCAGTGGGATCATTGAATCGAGCCCCGCGATGGCTTGGTCACGCGACGGCAGCCGGATGGTATTCAGCGCGTTCTCCGACGCGGGCTGGGATTTGTACCGGTTGGATGATCCGTTGTCGCTGGCGACCGAGCCGTACGTGGCCGCTGACCGAGGCGAGTTTGATTTGGCCGACCGCGCGTTCGTCGAACCCGCTCGGCCGGTAGCTCCGCCGCCGCCGGTGGTTCGAGAGCCGGCCGCTGCCGAGGAGGAGGAGTTGGCCCATGATGAGGTGACGGACGAGGCGGCGGACGTCCCTGCCGAGCCGCTCGACGGGGAAGCGTTGCCCGAGGTGGCCGATGGCGCTGACGACGAGGCAGAGGACCAAGCTGACCAACCGGCCGAAGAGGAAGCAGCCGAGCCTGGGGCGGCCGATGGCGACGCGGCGGAGGCGGAAGAACCGGCCCAGCCAGACGCAGTGTCCTACTACCTCGGTGAACGACCCGATCAGGGAGCGCGCCGTCGCCCGGTCGCTGGTGCGCCTGGCCGTCGCTTGCCTTCATTCAACGAGCCGGTCGATATCGCGACGTTGCTCAAGGATCCCACGATCGGTCTCCCACAGGACACGACCGCGTTCACGTCCCGC
>JBDHFX010000059.1:0-9678 GCA_039590215.1 Gemmatimonadota bacterium
CAGATGGCCCGGTGGCGGGTGGGGTCGAACCGTCCGGTTACGAGACGTGAAACGATGCAGCTGTACGCGGGGAGCACCTTGTGGGCGTGGATCATCGGGAATCGGTCGCCGTACGCGACCACGATCGGACTCACGACCCCGGTAAGCTCTGAAGGCAGGACTATGTGATCCGGTACCGGAACCTGGTTCCGGGCTTCAACACCGTTGTACCAGTGCACTCGATAGAGGTTTAGGGCTTCCGGCGTGTCGGGATCGATCGCACCGAGCGCTGTTTGTAACCGCTCGTCGATCGTTGACGGGTCAGCGAGTTCCGATAGCGTGGGCAACCCGATGCGACGCTCGCGGAAGTGTGCGATCGTCCGATCGCGAATGGCGTGATCAACGACTTCGTATTCCAGTTCCAGTGAGTTCATACCACGTCAGATTGTCTGCTCTGCGCCTACAGCGCCTGCATCCGCGTCCAGAGTCTCTCGGCTTGCACTTGCGCCTCCTCGCGAATGGCGACCATCTCGGATTTTACTTGCGTGCGCGTCTCCTCCGTTTCGTCGGGTGTCGCCTCGCTCCCGAAATGCTCCGCGATCAAGCGGGACCCCGCCTGCAACCGTTTTTGTGCGTGTGAAAGATCGTCGCCCGCGGCACGAGCCTCCTCGATCAGTGCTTCCTCTTCGATCCGCATGTCGGCCTGATAGCCGTCGGTGCCAAGCGCAACTCGGTCGCTGTACCTGAGCGCGCTCGGGTAACCGACGCGATTGCCTCGATTGGAGCGCGGATTCTGGACCAACCAACAGTCGTTGCTCGCGCAGCGACGAACTTCATCCGCTGTCAGGTGAACGCCGTGGGCGAAGATCGAACCGGGGATCAGGGCGTCCAACCGATCGAACCGATCGATGACGCCCGCGTAACCCCGCTCGCGCGCGTCCCGCACATCGACCCCGTCCTCGGCAATGTGGACATGCAGCACCGTCGAGTGTTCACGCGCCAGCGCGGCGGCCTCTCGGATGGTGTCGTCGGACACCGTGAAAGACGCATGCAGCCCGACGACGCCACGGACCAACGAACGTCGGTTCTCGCCAAGAAACCGCCTGCACTCTTCCAGGCCGCGACGCGCTTCATCTCGTCCCTCATTTCGTTCAGTCGCTCCGTAGCAGAGCACCGCGCGCGCTCCGAGCTCCTGGCAGGCATCAGCCAGGACGTCCAGCGATCCCTCGATCATGCTCGGCGATTCGTGGTGGTCGATGAGGGAGAACGTCCCGTGCTCGATCGCCTCGGCCACGTACAGTCGCGCGCTCGCGCGGAGGGAGGGCGCGTCCAATGCACGGTCGAGACGCCACCACACGCGTTCGAGAATCTCCACGAAAGTGCGCGGATCTGGGACTGGCGGAGGTAGCCCGAACGGTGCAAGGCCGCTGTAGATGTGCGTGTGCGCGTTGACGTAGCCGGACGTTATCGGCGGTGCTCTCGCCGCCTGATGCGTCCAACGCTCATCGCGCGGGCGGCGGGCGAGTCCTTCATCGGCAGCGTATAGTGCCGTGTGCCATCGAACGCGGCGAGGGCTCCCGCCGTCGCTGCCGCGGTGGGCACCAGCCCGATCTCACCGACACCCTTGGCGCCGAACGGCCCTTCCGGTTCGGGTTCCTCGACGAGGATCACTTCTACGTCGGGCATATCACGGGCGCGTAACGGGCCGAGCTCCCGCAACTTGAAGGTCACCGGCCAGCCGTCCTCGCACGGGAGCTCCTCCGTGAGCGCATAGCCGAGTCCCATGTGGACCGATCCCTCGATCTGTCCTTCACATAGTGCTGGGTTCACCGCCCGGCCGACATCGTGCGCGGCGATGAATCTGTCCACTCGACCGTCTTGATCGAGGATGCAGATCTGGGTTGCGAACCCGAAGGCCGTATGCGTCTTGACTTTGTCCACGTCCGCTTCCGCGCTGGTGGTGTCATCGACCATCACGTCGGCGGCAAACACCTGTCCGGCCAAGTCTTCGAGACCGAAGCCTGCATCGAGCGCTGACTTCAGCTTGGTGGCGGCTGCCACAACTGCATTGCCGCCGAACAACGTTGCCCGTGAGCCGGTCGTCTGTCCGCAATCCAAGGCGAAGGTCGAGTCGACCCGGGGACGAAAGATCGACGCTGGGAGCTGGGTGACCTCGACAGCGAACTGCACCAACACGGTCAACAGCCCCTGTCCCATCTCGGTGTAGCCGTTGTACAGCGAGATTGTGCCATCGTGCTCGACTACTAGTCGCGCCTTTCCCCACTCGACGGCACCGTTGCCGATGCCGCTGTTCTTGATCCCACACCCGATTCCGACGGCGCAGCCCTGCGCGCGCGCTCCGTAGTAGTCATCGTGGACCGCTTGGAGTGTCTTCTTGATCCCGACGGATTTCTCAAATACCTGCCCGGTCGTAAACTGGTCACCGATGTCCACCGCGTTTCGCCATCGCATCTCCCAACCATCGAGACCCACCTTTTCTGCCAGGAGATCGAGACAGCCGTCTATCGCGAAGTGGGCTTGGTTAGCGCCGAAGCCACGCATGGCGCCACACGGTGGGTTATTTGTGCATGCGGCGATCGCGTCCACGGCAACGTTGGGGACCCGGTACGGGCCACAAGCGTGGCCGGCGGCGCGCTCGAGGACCTTGGCCCCAACGGACGCGTAGGCACCGGTGTCGCCGAGCATATCCGCCTCAACCGTGGTGAGGTGGCCGTTGACGTCGCAGCCCACCTTGTACCGCATACGAATCGGGTGCCGCTTGGGATGAACGCGGATCGACTCCTCGCGGCTGAGGGTGAGCTGAACCGGGCGACCGGTCATCTTGGCGAGAAGCGCTGCGTGGGGCTGGATCGAGACGTCTTCCTTGCCGCCAAACGCGCCGCCGTTGGGAACCAGCTCGACTTCGAGATCGTCCGGGGGGATCCCAAGGAAGGCCGCCACCTGCAGGCGGTCGTCGAACACCCCTTGGCCCTGTGTGTACAGCCGAAACGTCTCCGGTCGTTCGCCCGGCTCCGCGAGCGCACTCTCCGGCTCCAGGAAGAGATGCTCGACGCGCTGCGTGGTCCACACGCCTTTGACTACATGAGCGCTTTCGGCGAAGCCATGAGCGACGTCGCCACGGCGGATGACCGTGTGTGACAGCTTATTCGGATGCTTGGGATTGACCTGTGGCGCTCCTTCAGCGAGGGCGTCCTCCATGTCTAGCACTGGATCGAGCACCTCGTACTCGATGTCGACTAGAGCCGCTGCCGCTCGCGCGGTGGGTGTGTCGACCGCCGCTACTGCTGCGAGGAAGTCACCCACGCACCGCACTTCTTCACCTTCCGCGACGAAACCGGGCCAGTCCTTGTCGATGAGCCCGTACCAGCGCTCACCTGGAACATCGCGAGCCGTCGCAACGGCGATGACACCGGGCGCGGCCTGCGCACGTGACGCATCGATACGAACAACGCGTGCGCGCGCGTGCGGCGAGAGCACCACCGCTCCATAGAGCATGTCTTCGCGGGTCATGTCCGCTACGTAGGGTCGGTCGCCGAGAACGAGCTGTCGGCCCTCGTAGCGCGCAAGACGCCCGCCGACCCCGCCGTTCTCACACACGACGGGTGCGCCCTCGTCAGCACGGGCGCGTGCCAACAGCTCCACGGCGTCCACGATTTTCGTGTAACCGGTGCAGCGACAAAGATGGACGTCGATCGCTTTCGCGATCTCAGCCCGCGTGGGGTGCGGGTTCTTCTCGAGGAGGTGCTTCGCGCGCAGGGCGATACCCGGGATGCAAAACCCACATTGGAGGCCAGCGGCGGCAACGAACGCGTCGGCTAGCAATCCGCGTTCCTCCTCCGGGACCCCTTCGAGGGTGAGTATCTCCTTGTCGGTCGCCTTCTCGACCGGCATCGCGCAGGTGACGAGCGCTCGCCCTCCCACAATGGCCAAGCAGGCGCCACACTGTCCCTGTGGGGAGCAGCCATCCTTTATCGAGTAGACACCGCAACGATTGCGCAACGCCTCCAGCAGTGTCTCGCCCGGTCGGGGTTCGAACTCGATGCGGCGACCGTTGAGCGAGAACCGGACCTTCGCGGCAGCTTCCGTCAACCGTGCTTCACTCCGTTTGCCTGATCGAGCATCTCTTTGATCTTGCGCTCATAATCAGGAAAATAGCGAGGAAGTGTCGTAAGCTCGAATCGCTTCAGGATCAGCGTGTTGGGCTCCCGTTCGAGCATGAACTCGAATGTCTGCTCGAGTAGCGACTCTGTTGTGTGCCACCCGCCGGTGACTCGCTCGACGTACGGGTGATCGACCGTCACTTCGTGGTTCGTCGTTGGAGGACCCTCTACAGTCACGCGGTACTTCGTGTCGTCTAACTGCTCAACTTCGATCTTCGCCATCTCAACCCTCCTCGGTCTTATACGGAAACTCTTGAGCCAAAATCTTCAGTCGTTGAAAGCGATCCCGGGACGCTCGCCCGGTCGCCTCGAGATCGATCTCCCCGTCCCGGAATCGCCGTTGGCGCTGGAAGTACTCTGTAGGATCCGTCCAGTCGGGCTCGACGTTGATGCGCCAGGCACGCCCGTCCCAAACCTCGTAGAGGGAAAAGAGCCCGCTGGCGACGGCCAACCGCACCAGCTCCACGGAGTCTGCGGGCTCCGACTTCCACCCGGTTGGACAGGGTGAGTGCATCAGGAGAAACCGTGTCCCGGGAGTGTCAAAGGCGGTTCTTAGCTTGCGAGCGAAGTCCTCGGGGTGGGCAATGGAGAGGGTCGCCGCGTATGGAATCTGGTGCGCCGCCATGATGGCCATGATGTCTTTCTTATCTTCGCTCTTTCCGGCTGGCGTTGTGGTCGTGCGAGCACCCGGTGGCGTGGCGGACGAGCGCTGTCCACCCGTGTTCCCATAAATCTCGTTATCGTAACAAATGTAAATGATGTTCTCGTTGCGCTCCGCGGCGGCGGATAGTGTGGCGATCCCGATATCGTAGGTGCCTCCGTCTCCCGCCCAGCAGATCACCTGTCCACGCTCTTCGTTCAGATCGCGGACGGTCGCGATACCAGCAGCGACCGCGGCCGCTGAGGCGAAGGTCGTCGCTACCGTCGGCACGCCGTAACTCGTGGTCGGGAAAGCGCCGGCGGTGACGATGCCGCAACAGGCCGGGATCGCCAGCGTGCAGGTGTCGCCCGCTTCGGCGAGCGCTCGGCCAAGCATCGTCAGCCCAACGCCCATACCGCAGCCGCCACAATTCGTGTTGCCGGGTCGGAGCAGGCACTCCTCAGTGCACGGGATCGGCGGGACTCCTTCCAACGTCGGCATCGGTCGATCTCCGTTCATTGCGCGGTCATCCAAACGGGTTTCGTCTCGGCGCTACGGGCCACGACGTCGGCGATGATCTCCTCGACCATCGCTGGTGTCACGTCGCCTCCGCAGAGTCCCGTCAGGTAGTTCTGAACGAGGAGATCGTCCCGATGCCCTTGAAACGCCGCCTTTGTTTCTTGCCAGAAGATGCCGCCAACGCCGGCGGCGTAGTTTCGGTCGAGGATCGCCACCTTGTTGGCCGTGCGGCAGGCGTCCCGTAGCGCCTGTTCGGGGAAGGGACGGAACATCTTGATCTTGACGAGGCCGATCTTCTCCCCGGCACGCCGGCGCTGTTTTACGATTTCTCGGACCGTTGTCGCGATCGACGAGGAGGCAACGACGACGATCTCTGCGTCCTCTGTCCCAAGGGTCTCGATGGCGCCGCCCGGGTCCCGGTCGAAGACTTCAACAAACGCGGTTCGACACTCCCCGAGCACCTCATCAACGCGACCCATCGCCTCGTCGATCTCCTGCCGGAGTGACATCGCAACCTCCGGCCAAACGAGGCCGCCCAATGTCTTGGGGTCCTCGTGTCGCAATCGGTGCGGCAGGTCCAGCTCGGGGAGATAACGATCCACGGTGGGCTGATCCGACAGTACGGTCTCGGCCTGGGTGTGCGAAACGATGAAGGCGTCCATCGCCACCAGAGCGGGCAGGAGAATCCGATGGTCTTCAGCGAGCCGGAATGCCATTAACGTCGTGTCCAGCACCTCTTGATTGTCTTCGCAGTAGAACTGGATCCAGGGGAAATCACGCAGCATCAACGTATCTCCCTGGTCGGCCCAGATGTTCCACGGTGGGCCCAGCGTCCGGTTTACCGCCACCATGACGATCGGCAACCGGTAGTACCCGGCCACCATGATGTTCTCGACCATGTAGGCGATCCCGTTCGATGAGCTGGCGGTGAAGGCCCGCGCACCGGCTAGCGATGCCCCGATCGACACCGCCATCGCGCTGTGCTCGCTCTCCACCGGCACCACCCGACTCTTGTGGAACGGGAAGCTGGCCACGTATTCGACGATCTCGGTCTGTGGTGTGATGGGGTAGATCCCACAGCTCGCGCCGCGGGCGCCGCGGTTCGCCTCGCCAGCCACGCTGAGCGCGTAGCCGGCCGCGTGGTTTCCAGATACGACTTCGATGCTCATCCCGGTCTCCGCTACAGGTGACTCATGAAAACAACGTTGCGTGGGCACTCGGTGACGCAGATCCCGCACCCCTTGCAATGGGCGTAGTCGAACATGAGGTCTTTCCCGACCCGCTTCAGCACGCCCTCCGGGCAGAACGTCACGCAGAGATCACAAGCGTTGCACACACCACACGATAGGCACCGCTTCGCCTCGCTAGGATCGGTGAGGCCGGCGTGGATTTCGTCGAACGTCGTTCGCCTGGCTTCGGGAACGATCGCCGCACCCCTAGAGGGGAGTCGGCGTTCGAACAGGTGGAGTTTGAGGCTCTCCGATCCGATCACCTCGTCGCGCCACACCTCCACGTTACCGGACGATTCAATCTGGCGCGTGACCGGGACGTCAATGTCATTCAGGGTATTGTGGATGTGGAAGGCCGAGCGGCGGCCGCTGCCAATGGCGCCAGCTACCGTCCCGTCCCGGGTGGCGAAATCACCGATCGCATATAGGGGTGTCTCCAGGAGTCCCAACAACTGTTGACCCTGCCTGACCTCGGTGCCCTCGGGGAAGACGCTGAGATCAGGGGACTGACCTAGCGCCAGAATGACTCGGTCGCACTCGATCTCGAAATCCGATCCGTTCACTTCCACCGGTCTTCGTCGACCTGATTCGTCGGGCTCGCCGAGCTCCATGCGACGGCAGACGACCCGGTGCCGACCCTGGTTTGAGGCGTCTTGTTCGTTGAGTTTGAGAGTGATCGGCTGGATGAGGAAATCGATCACTACGCCCTCTTCCAGCGCCTCTTCGATCTCTTCTTCGATGGCCGGCATCTCACGCCGCGTGCGGCGGTATATCACTCGGCTGTCGATGGCGCCGAGGCGGAGCGCTGACCGCGCCGCATCCATAGCCGTGTTGCCACCGCCCACCACGACGATGTGCTCCCCGTCTACTCGCACCTCTCCGCGGTGCGACCGGTCCAGGAAGTCGATTCCTTGTTCCACGGCTTCGGCATCACCTACGCCAAGGCGCAATGCTTGAAGCTCCTGGAGACCGGTGGCTACGAGCACCGCGTCGTGGGTCTGCGCGAGCTCGAGCATTCGATTCCGGTCGATCGGTTCGCCGAACTCTACGTCGACACCGAGCGAGAGAATCCGTCCAATCTCCCGGTCGAGGACATCGACTGGCAGGCGATACCCGGGAATGCCGGTACGTAGAAGCCCACCGATCTCCCAACCTTGTTCGTAGATCGTCACGAAGTAGCCGAGCCGGGCGAGATGGTAGGCAGCGGTGAGCCCCGCGGGCCCGGATCCTACCACCGCTACGTGCTCGTCACGCTCGGCCAGGGGTTCGACCGTGGCTCGCCCGTGATCCCCGACGTATCGCTCGAGCTGGCGGACGTTGACGGCACCATCGAGCTCGATCCGGTTGCACGATGCCATGCAGGGAGCGGGACACACGCGTCCGCAAATGGATGGGAACGGTGAAGTTCGAGCGATGATTGCCAACGCGTTGTCGATGTCGTCGTTAGCGAGGGCTTGCAGGAACCCCTGAACGTCGTTGCCTGCCGGGCATACGTGATTGCAGGGTGGGATGAACTGCTGGCGGTGCGGTTGTTCGGTTGCCCACAGGCCGGTTTCAATACCGGGGAGACCGCCGCCTGCTCCCTCCACAAAACTCGGGCCCCGCTCCTCATCGGCATGATAGAGGCCAGTTGATGATACGCTTTTCGATCGAGCGGCCGCTTGCAGGTCCACTGGTTCCGAGGTCTGAACCTGATCGTACGCTTCTTTGGCTGCCGTCACGTTGGAGCCGGTGAACCCCAGGTGCTCGACGGCGGCTTGTATCTCCTCGAGGTCGAACTCCAGCATCCGAGCTGCCGCGCCGGCCAGCGCCGTGTTCACGATCGGAACAGTACGAGTCCCGAGCTTGTTGCGCCGGGCGATTGCCGTTGCATCGACGGTGGCCAGGCGGTTGTTCGAAAACTGCTCCTGGAACGTCTCTGGCGACTCCGGCGCGTTGATCAGGATCCAGCCTCCCGGCTTCAGGCCGCCAGTGATCCCGGGACCTACCAGCGTAGGGTCGAGGACGATGACGTGATCCGGCTCGTAGATGAGGTTGCGATTACGGATCGTCTCGTCGGCGTAGCGGCAGAACGCCTGGATCGGGGCGCCCGAGCGCTCGGCGGCGTACAGGCCAAAAGCCTGGACTGACTGGCCCTGGAGGAACCGGGACGTCGCGATGAGCTTGGCCAGCGTGACGCCGCCCTGGCCCCCTCGACCGTGTATGCGGATCTCGACCATCGGATTCTTCACCAATTCCAGCATAAGTGCCAAGAAAACAACCGTCTGTGGGAAGGTCTTTGCGCCGACACGTAGGGGTTTTTCCCCTAGGGACGGACGTCGACCCCACGATCACGACGTCTCGTCATGACCAATCCGTTGTACCAGGACCGTGCGTGCGATGTCGGAGTCGAGGGCCAGCTCGGTCTCGCCGATTCTCAAGACGCAGGAGGGTCGCTTCTGCAGGAGCGTGATCTCCGCCCCCGGGACGAGGCCAAAGACCGCTAGTGTGTTTTGGCGCGCCGGTTTCTTTGCGCCCAGGCAGAGCACTTTCGCGCGGTCACCGCTCTCGAGTTCGCCGACCGGGCGGACGCCCACCGGCAAGTCCGAATAGTCGGGCGACTCTCTCCGAAGCAGCTCGCGAAGCCAGGACACACTGCGCGGTGTCTCGGGGAACTCGAAGCCACAGCTCGGACACCGGACCAGGTTGCAGAGCGCACCGAGTGGGCACCCGTGCGCACAGAGCGTGTCGAGCTTCTCGAACTCGAAGCCGCAGAGCGGGCAGGTCAGGTAGCCAGCAGCCATTTGCCTATCTGATTGACGATTCCACCGACGAGGAACGCAAACGGAAAAATGAACCCGGCCATCCTCAAAGCGACCTTCGAACCGTGCTCGTTCGCGATCATGAGAACGTTGGCGATGCATGGTACGAACAGCGTGATCGTGACCATCGATACGAAGATCTGAAGCGGCGTCAGTAATGGTTGCGGAGCGGTAGCTGCATCGAGGATGTACACGGCGCCGAAGTCGCGCCGCAGGAACCCCATTAGGAAGGCGTTCGTCATCTGTGACGGCAATCCCAACCAACCAGTCACCAGCGGCTCTCCGATCCGCGTGATGAGGCGGAGAAGTTGGAGCTTGTCGAGCAGAAA
>JBDHFX010000060.1:0-13715 GCA_039590215.1 Gemmatimonadota bacterium
CCGATCAGATCCAAGACTGTGACAGGCCGTGCACTTCTCCTCGAAGAGTTCTTGCCCCTGATCCTCGGTCTGGCCGAGGAGTAGCGACACGCCACTGGTCGGTAGACCTGCTAGTGCGCTCGCAGTGAGCAACACCGCTAGGTGGAAGCGTCGGTCAGACACCGCTTGTGGCATTCGCCCGCTCAATGAGTTTGCGTTTTCGCGAAACGCCCGCGGCCAGATCCAGGAGCGTCGTCTCCTCTAGATACTGCTTGATCTCCATACGCAAGGGCTTCCAGGTATCATGCAGCGGGCATGGCATATCGTCGGAACATGGGTTCAGTCCGACGGCGCAGCGGTCGAGATCGGCGGTAGTGTCAATCGACTGTACGATTTGCAACAGCGAGACGTCGGCTGGCGGCAGCGCCAGTGCGTAGCCGCCGGTAGGACCCCGGGCCGATCGCAGCAGCCCGGCTCGAACGAGGTCCTGGAGAATCTTTCCGGTGAACGCGCGGGGCAAGTCCTCTGCTTCTGTGATCTCGACCAGTAGAGTGAACCCATTGGTCGGCTGTTGTGCCAGGTAAGTCAGGGCGCGAACCGCGTACTCGCAACGACCTGAATACAGCATCCGGAGTCCCTGGGTATGGCGAGTAACAGATTTAAAGACCTGAATATCCAGAATTATACCCTACCTTGGGATTGAATTGCAAACACGCCGGGCGTGGAAGGGAGCCCCGCCGTGAGCGGGGCTCCCTTGTTGCTACCTATGGTAGGCCTAAGTGCGTGCGCGTAGTGTCAGCTTCCGCAGACCTGACCGCTGATAGTTGGCAGAGGAGGACCGACCGCGGCCGTGGTAAAGTCGGTCAGAACCAGCGGGCCATCGATCAATATGCCGGTGCCCGCGCCAAACCACTTCACATCCGCCTTTTCCTTCCTGCCCTCGATCAAGGTGAACTCCTGTAGACGAACGGTGTCCAGGTAAGGACCGCCGAAAACGTCCTGGGTAGGCCCGGGACCGGCTCCGATGATCTTGGCTCCATCCAGGGCGACGCCCGGGGCGTCCTCCTGAAGGAAGACGACTCCCGGTTCCAGATCAGCGGGCATGAAGATCCCGGCGTTGTTCCCAGCGTCATCCGAGCACCAGGCGCCCTCGTGGGCTACGACGGTCCCGTCCTCGATGTCATCGACGTCTTCGCCACGATAGCAGACGGTTCCATCGGCTGTCTCGGAGTAGTAGTTCCACGAGATCTCTACTAGCTCATCTTCCTCCCATTCCCGCTCCTCGATCACCCGTGCCAAGACCCCGTCGATCAGCCTCGTCCCGGGGAGTACGGTGAGCAACGCCTCGACGGCTGCCCCGTCGTCCTCACCCTCGAGGGTCCACTGATAACCGACGATCAGCGGGAAGTACGGGTTCGTGGAATTCAGCGGATTCGGGAAGTTGGCCCCCGTCGGTGCGCAGGCCGTGACGTGGTCGAGCTTCTTCTCCGAGTCGGAGAGTGTTATAGGTGGATTGGGCTCGTCGATTTGATCAAAGGCGCTCGTCGGCGACTGCTCGCACCCCTGCAGCACGAAGAGTCCCACAAGGAGGGACAGACCTAGGTTTCTGACTCCGATCATCAGAATCTCCTTTCGTTGGCGGTGTACTTATGGCCTTCTATCCATGGAACGAACCAACAACCGGCCGTGTGGCACACCCACGAAGGATTGGACCTGGCGGTGGCTCCGCACCGCCATTGAACACCTTTGCGCAACTACGCGTCATACGTACAGCATGTCATCGAACAATGTGAAACCTTTCTTGATGCTTGCTTGTATGGTCCTGCTCATTTGGCAACCCACTGTTGCCCAAGAGAGAACGGAAGGCGTTCGTGGCGACCCGTTAGCGATTGCTGAAGCTGAGGCCATGGTGGAGACCATGGGCGGGATGGAAATATGGGCGCAATTGAAAAGCGTTCACTTTGTTCACGAATGGTACCCCTGGTACAGAATCGATTCCTACGTAGAGAATGAAATCCTCGACCTGACTGGTCCCCGATCTTGGGCAGACAGGAAAAGTGAAATCGACCACAGGATACGAACCTATAGCCCCGAAGGTAAACACTGGTCTGTTGTTAATGGCGAATTTGCATACGCCAGTGAAGAAGTATTCGAGAATGCTATGCAGAGAGCTCCTTTCAACTTCTATCGGATCGTCAGGGCCATCGCAGTCGGTGATCCATATTACGAAATTCGATTTGGCGAAGGGGACATCCCACAGACTCGTCGGCTTGAGTTTTATGGACCAGATGGGATCCTACACGGCTGGATCATATTGAATGCCAGGCAGGAGCCTATTGTTAAGGCGACTACGCAATATCGGTATACGTTGGGGCCGCTGAAGCGATTTGGAAACCTCCGAGTTCCTGATTGGGGCGTATACGAAAACGGGACAACCCGGTATCAGATGATTTCGCTTACAGGCAATAATCAGCCTCCCGATTCTTCTTTGTTCTTGCCTCCTCCTGAGTTTCGGACAAATAACGTGAGATGATCGCTTAGGCCACGAAAGGGGACTCTATGAAACTGTTACATCACCAACTCGCCTTGGTTCTGGTTGCCGCGGCTGCGTGCGGGGGTGGCGATGGGACGACCCCCCAAAGGGCGTCTGAAGGGTTGGGTCAAAGCGAAGCCGTTGCGGCAACGTACGACATTGCTACGCCCACAAAGGTGAAAGTCTACAAGCCTACTTTCTGCGGCTGCTGCGCGAGTTGGGTTGAGCACCTGCGAACCGCGGGGTTCGAGGTCGAAGTACAGGAAACAGACGAACTCGAACTCGTGAAATCGGAGCTGGGAGTTCCATCTGAGCTCGAGTCGTGTCACACAGCCGAGGTGGAAGGATACGTGGTCGAGGGCCACGTCCCCGCTGACGTGATCGCACGGCTACTCACCGAGCGACCGGAAGTCAGGGGAATCGCAGTACCGGGCATGCCCGCCGGGTCACCTGGCATGGAGGCCGACGGACAGACGGACCCGTTTGACATCGTTTCCTTCGACGAAACGGGTCAGACAGCAGTGTATGAGACCCGATAATCGGTTCTGTCACCGTTTGAGAAACGAGCTAGACGAGTAGGCCCTTCACAGCCTAGGCTTCGAGCTCTTCGAATCCATCTCCAAGGAGCGCAAGACCGCGCCTCAAGTATTCAGAGCGCTCGCCGATCCCGAGGCGCAGGTAGTGGTCCATTCCGAACACATCGCCCGGCAACACCAGGAGGCTCTTTTCGTTTCGCAGCCGGGTCGCCAGCTCGGTGGAGTTGACGTTCGCCGCGTAGCGCAGGAAGCACATACCGCCTGCCTTGGGGGGGACGAAATGGAATTGGTCTGGGCGCTGCCGTGTCCAGTCAACGAGAATTGCCAGATTCTGATTCAGCATCTTCCGGTTGCGATCGAGAATCTCTCGCCGCCGATCCGCGCGAAGAATGGTGGTGGCGACGAACTCGCTCACGACACTGGTGGTGATCGTGGTGTAGTCGTTGTGATGCCAGGCGGCGTCGATAAAGTCGGCTGGGCCGGCGAGCCAACCGATCCGCAGCCCGGGATGAGCGAGAGCCTTCGAGAGACCGGCGGCGACGATGGCCGAAGAGTCCAGGTCCCTGAAGCTGGGTCCTTCCTGACCATCGAGTTCGACTCCCTTGTAGACCTCGTCGGCATAGACAGTTGCGCCCACCGACGAGGCGATCTCGAGGATCCGTTCCATGGCGCCACGGCTCAGTACGGCGCCGGTCGGGTTGTTGGGATTGCAGACCACCACCAAACGGGTACGCGGAGATACGATCGAGCGGAGCTCGTCGAGATCGGGGGCCCAGTCGAGGTCCTCTCGAAGCCGGAAGCCGCGGGCTTCGACGCCCAAGGAACGGGCGATGCCCCAGATCTGCATGTAATTGGGAAGCATGACCGCGATCTCGTCGCCCGGTTCGAGCAGGGTCCACATGGCGAGGAAGTTCGCTTCGGCCGAGCCACAGGTCACCAGAATCTCCTCAGGCGTCGTGCTCACGTAGTGCGCGCTGATTGCCTGCCGTAGGCTGGGCTCACCATTGGTCCAGCCGTAGCCGAGCCGCAGATCTAGCACCTGGTCGATCTCCTCCTCATTGAGGAGCTCCCGCAGGGAAAAGGGATGCAGTCCACTCTCGGTAAGGTTGATGTCGACACGGTTTTCCCAGATCGACTGTAGGCGTTCGAGCTCGAAGGTCTCGATCTTCATTAGCTAGTCCTCTCGTGGCCGAATCTTAACAGAGGAATCTAAAAACCATAGTCAATATGGACCCCGTCGGAGATCTCGCCCCCACGCTCTAGATTCCCTTCTCGTGGGAGCGAAGGACTCTACGGCGGGAGCTTCAGAGCGATGAGGGCACGAGCTATCGAGCTGGCCGACGTCGAGGCGGCGCAACAGCGGATTCGGGGCCTGGCCGTCGTCACGCCGACCCGTCACTCCATCGGCCTTTCCCGCCTTCTCGGCGCTCGAGTTAGCCTCAAGATGGAGTCGATGCAGCCAACCGGAGCGTTCAAGCTTCGGGGCGCCGCCAACGCGATCCTGAATCTGTCGGAAGAGGCGAGGCAACGTGGCGTCATAGCCCAATCGAGCGGCAATCACGGCCGCGCGGTCGCCTATGTCGCCTCACAGCTGGGGATCCCAGCTGTCATTTGCTTGTCGCGCCGTACTCCAAGCGAGAAGATCGAGGCGGTCCGAGCACTCGATGTCGAGGTCGTCGTAGAAGGAGCCGATCAGATGGAGGCGATGGATGTTGCCTTGAGTCTGGCGGAAGAGCGAGGGCTGACTGTGATCCCACCATTTGACGATCGCCACGTCATCGCTGGGCAAGGCACTATTGGGATCGAGCTGCTCGAGCAGTACCCGGAGCTCGAGACGATCATCGTGCCAGTCAGCGGCGGCGGCCTGGCGAGCGGCGTCGCGATGGCGGTGAAGTCATTGCGGCCAGAGCTTCGGGTCGTCGGTGTAAGCCAGGAGAACGGGGCTGCGATGTATGAGAGCCTCAAGGCGGGACGCCTTGTTGAAGTCGAAGAGGAGCCGACCTGGGCCGACGCCTTGGCCGGAGGTCTGCCGTTCGACAATCGCTGGACGATTAACATGTGCCGGCAGTGGCTTGATGAGATTCGCCTGGTCAGTGAGGACGAGATCGCTGCTGCAATGGTGTACGCCTTGCGCCACGAGCACATCGTCCTCGAGGGAGGAGCCGCGGTCGGGCTCGCCTTGTTGCTGACTCATCCGACAGCGGATTGGGGAGGGGATGTGACGGTGATATGCACTGGAGACAATGTCGATATCGATCGTCTACTGGACTTGGTGGGAGGAGAGACGGAGAAGGAGACTCCATCATGAGCGCGGTCGTCGTCAGTGAGCGGGAGCTGCGGCAGCAGGTCGGCTTGGACTCGACAGCGCTGGAAGCCATCGAAAAGGCTTTCTCCTGGGCCTCGACCGGGCGGGCGGTGATGCCCCCGATCATGCACATCGACGTCGTCAAGATCGCTTCCGGCTTCTTTGGCAATGCCGTCTGGCGAGATCACCGGCTCACCGTCGAAGTGAGGCCCAAAGGTGAGTTGCACCGCGTTCCCGCCTTCAACTGGCAACTGGAACAGGTGGCCGAGCATGGTGAAGATCAACCACTGGCCGTCAGGCGAAATGGCGACATCCGGTCTGGTGACCTCGGTTGTTTCGAACTCGATGGTGTGCTCAGGGGCTCCGGCCTGGGTCTGTTGCGCCATTGCTGTGTGCGGCAGGAAAGGACAAAGGAAGACGGAGAGAAAAGACAATGCTCGGATACTCACGGGGACCCCCCTGCTACTGTGGCTGGTGAACAGGAACGGTCTACGTTCTAAAGCATCGTCCTCAAACGGTCATTCGGTAGGTACCCGGCGTCGTCTCTCGACATCTCCGGTTTGATGCGGCGTAAGAGGTACACGTCGAGTTGCCCCTTCCCGTTAACTTCCATGCTTCCCCTCGACTCAGTCTCGAAGAACTCCTCTACCCGCTCGTTCGTATCGCGTGAAATACATACGCCTCCCGCTACCCCACTCGATTCGATTCGGGATGCGACGTTCACGGTATCGCCCCACGTGTCGTACGCAAATTTTCGCTTCCCAACCACCCCGGCAATTACGGGACCGGTGTGCATGCCGACCCTGACGGGCCAGGGCGCCAGCCCAAGCTTCTTCCTTTGCTCGTTGACGCGTTCAACGAAACGCGTGATTTCGAGCGCAGCCAAACAGGCATCGACAGGATTCGTCACGTTTTCCTCAGGTACTCCGCCAACACACATGAACGAGTCCCCGATTGTCTTGATCTTCTCGAGTCCGTTTCGTTCAACGATGTCGTCGAAGCCGCGAAAGAACTGGTCGAGTGTCTCAATCAGTGATCGGGGCTCGGTTTCCTCCGCACGGCGCGTGAACCCCTCGAAGTCGGTGAACATGACCGTTGCAAGACCGTAGTATCTCGGCTGTACTGTTTTCTCGGTTTTCAACTCATCCGCAATCGTGGTCGGCAGGATGTTGTGCAGTAGACGCTCCGACTCTCGCTGCTCGGACTGTAGTTGCTCGTGTGTCTCGGCCAACTCCGCCGAAACACGGCCTACTTCGATCAGCTTGCGCCTTAGTTCGAGGTGAGACATCGTTTGTCGAGCCAAGCGTTCTATCGCCAGTTGCTGTGAGCGGCTAATCTCCCTGGGCTTGAAATCCATGACGCAAACCGTGCCTAGCGCGTACCCCTCCTGGTTGATCATAGGCATCCCGCAGTAGAACTGAAACCCGGGCTCACCGGTCACGCTCGCGTGGTCCGAAAACCGCTCGTCCGTCACCAGGTTGGGGACAAGAAGAAGCGAGTTCTTACATAGCGTAGTAGAGCAGATACTACCACGCGGTAAGCACGTAACGTCGGGGGGAAGTCCGTACTTCGCCTTCAACCACTCGTTTTCGTCCTCGATCAAGTTTACCAAGCCGATGGGGCAACCACAGATCTCGGCGGCCAGCTCAGCGACGTCATCGTACGCAAGCTCTGGTGGCGTCGCAGCAATCTCGTACGACCGGAATGCCTCGATGCGTTCCTTTTCGTTCGCTGGTACTGGATAACTCAAGCCACACTCCTTGGTTACTGACTCTGTCAAGACTCGTGCACTAACGTTGGCAAGTCGTACTATCGCTTAGAATGTAGAGCCCAAGGACAGATAGACGCGATCATGACCACTCTCAGCCCCCCCATAACCGACAAAGAGAGGGCCGAGACCGGTGTCTGCGCCAACCACCACGGTACCCGTAACAACGGAATCCTCGAGTTTCGTGAAGCCCCTGTTTTCCCATACCTTGCCCACCTCAGCCCAACCTCCGAGGTACAACCCGCGCGAAGCTGGGGGTAACCTGGCAAACCGATAGTAATACCCCAAACGAGCGACACCGAAGTGGGACCCCCTGAGTTCGTCCTCCCCGAAACCGGTAAGTGACAGGAAGCCTCCCAGCAGAAAATCGTCGAATGCTGGCTGGTCACCATCAAAACTCGTACCGCCAGTGACGGTCAGAAACCCCGTGTGGCGACCCTTCGTCAGGAACCCCTTGGCGTCAAGAGAGAACCGCTCGTATGACTGAGCTGAACCGAGTTCCTCTCTTGAAGCTACCAACTCGGTCGCCACAAATGTCCCATGATGCGGAAAGTTGATGTTATCGAGTCGGTCGATGACAAACCTCGACGACATCGCAACGTGATTGGTCTCTACGGTAGGCAGGTCGGCCGATCCCGTGTCTACCTGTGCGTTGATCCTCCCACCCTGGAGGCCAAGACGCAGTTCGCCAAACCGACCGAACTGCCGGCCTGCATCAACACCAATAACTCTGCGATCGACCCCGTATTCAGCTACTAAATGACCGTTGTCAAAAACCGGCTGTTGTGTCTTTCGCAGGGAACCGCTCGACGCGACGAACCATCGCCCGGAGAAATCGATTGGTTGGTAGATCTCAGACAACAGTTCCACGATTTGTCCGAAGCGCACGTCATTTCGCCACTCGGCACCGCGAGCGTTCAGGCGTGTGCGAGTGAAGTTCGCCACTGCGTTGAACGTCACTATGCCAGTGCGAAAATCGGCTCCGCCGGAGTCAGTTACCAAGCGAAGCCCAAAACGAAGATAGTTAGGCCCCCATGGCTTCTCGTTGGCATGAATTGTCGCGCGGTATTCTGAATTCGCAACGTCAACCGTATAGTCCACACGTTCGAACTCACCAATTGCATAAACGTTAGCTACGTCTCGTTCCAAGTGAGCTGGGATCAACATATTCCCGGGGCGCGTCCGAACACGATCAAGGATAAGCCGTCTATCAACCCACGGGGGGGCCTGAATCGTGAGGGCGTCGATCTTCTTCGGAGGAGCCGGCTTAGTACGCCGTTTCTCCCGATACGCCTGATACTCACTCGGAAGAAGGGAATACAGTCTCAGTTCTGAGACCTCACGCCGTACTACAGCCTCACCCATTGAAGAGATCTGTTCCACTAGTTCATAGTCGGAAAAGCTGAAACCGTTCAGCTCAGGAACTAGCGGTACGTCTGCTCGAGCAAGCTGATCGTCGACGTTTGTGCGCGCCAACAAAATCATAGTCTGCTCTGAGATGTCGAAAAGCGTGTTCAGCTCTTCCATTGTGAGCAGGGGTACGCTCGTGTCGACCGCGATTACGACATCAGCCCCCATTGCTCGAACAAGATCGACTGGCAGGTTGTTCGTCATCCCACCATCCACAAGCTTCCGACCGTCAATCTCAACTGGCGAGAACATGACTGGAACGGACATGCTGGCCCTGATCGCATCGGCAAGATCACCTCGATCCAAGATCACTTCTTCTCCACGCTCAATGTCCGTAGCAACAGCTAGAAAGGGTATAGGTAGGTCATTGAAATCATCGATGCCTGCCACATGAAGCGTGTGCTTTCGGAGCAGCAGGCCGAGAGCCTGCCCCGTTATGAGTCCGCCAGGCAGCTGCACACCGTCGTTTGTAATCCCCATTTCGATCTCGAAAAGGTATCGCCGACCGTCCTCGCGACGACGGAAGCCCAGCGCTTCGCGAGGAGGCTTGTCGCTGAGTACATCTTCCAAATCCAGGTTTTCCAGTGCTAATTGGATCTCGTCCGGCGACATCCCCGACGCGTATAGGCCACCGATGACAGCCCCCATGCTCGCCCCGGCGATGTAGTCCACGGGAACGCGCAACCCCTCCAATGTTCTAAGGACACCTATGTGAGCGATACCTCTTGCGCCACCACCGCTTAACGCAATGCCAATCGTGGGTCGAGTGTTCTCAACCTGAGCATATCCGTTTCCAATGTTGACGACCGACGAAATCACAACGAAGCACCACAGACATTTTCTCAAGACGTGATCACCTGTAGTTCTGCGGGGGGCCTGAGGGACGATGTGTTCTCTTGTCAACCGGGTGCCGGCTGTCTGGCGAATGCGATCCCCTCGTCAGCACGCAGAACCCGTCCTCTTTGAAACGCTCTCGCATAGGCCTCGTCACCGAGCGTGGTCCGCGTCAACTCGACTTGACGCTCGAAATCGCCGCGTTCTACCGGTGGTCTAAGCGCGCTTACTGTCTCTCGTACTTCTCTTGGGCGATCGCCAACGCGCCGATCCTCAAAACAGCGGACTGTCAGTTGCTGGGCGGCGGGAAGAGACCCAGCTGGGTCAGCATGGCGAGGTTATCCCACTCGACCCAGAGCTCCGCGATCCGCCCTTCTTCGATACGGAAGATGCCCAGAAACTTGCTCTCCACCGGCCTACCGGTTGCCGGGAACTCGCCCATTGGGCCGGTTTGCGTGCCGGTGTAGGTAGCATAGATCGCAACCTTGTCACCTTCGGCAATCACCATCTCGATGGTGACATGCTGGTCAGGCATACTCGCCAGGAACGACTCCTGGAGCTGTTTGAACTCCTCCCGTGAGTTCACCTGCACGCCCGCCGTAGCCTGGCTGTGCCGACGGAAGTCCTCTGTCAGCAACTCATCCAGGGCATCCCAATCCGCAGCATTTGCAGCGTCGCCAAATCGCCGCACCAGCTCCTTATTGGCCTCGAGCTGAGCCGTGGGAGAGGGAGCACACCCGGTCATTACGGTGGCGAGGATCACGGAAACAGCGAGCGTTCTGGGTCGCAATAGTACCCTCCGCAAACTGCTACGGGGCGTTCGCCGTGATGTCATCATGATTACCTTTGGTCATTGGCGCAAGCTAAGACCCCCGCGACGTCTGACCACCCTCGTGTCCGTGAGCTCCTCTATTATGATCGTCCAACCAGCGTTTACCGCCACGATCTCCGCGCTGAACTCTCCGTGTCCACTTGCGCCGGTTGGGCCCCCAGAATTCGAACCTGGACTCTCCGTACCCTCTTGCAGGATCGTGCCAGGTGAACAGCACCCTAGGCCCAGCCCTTTCAACGGATTGCTTTGACGAAGTACGGCTCTTCCTGTATAATCAAGTAATCAATTGACCCCTATAGCAACGGAACCCCGATCACGATCATGACCTCCGGCCGTCACTTCAAAAACGCCATATATGAGCAGTTCAGCAGGATCGGGAAGGCCGTCGCTAGCCCACGCCGCCTGGAGCTTTTGGATCTTCTGCGCCAAGGTCCTCGCACAGTCGAGGTACTGGCGAGAGCCTCGGACCAGAGCCTGGCAAACACTTCACAGCATCTCCAAGTGCTGCGCCGGGCCCGGCTTGTGGAGTCCGAACGCGAAGGTCGGCTCGTGAAGTACCGTCTTGCCGACGAAACGGTTTGCGAGTTTTTCCGTTCGCTGCAGCGTCTGGCCGAAGATCGTCTGGCTGAGGTAGAGCGCGTCACCCGCGAGTTCCTTGAGGAGCGCGGGGCGATGGAGCCCGTGGACCGACACACTTTGCTCGAACGGGTACATCGCGGTCAGGTCACGGTCCTCGACGTCCGGCCACCCGAGGAATACCGCGCCGGTCACATCCCGGGCGCGATCTCGGTACCCCTGAGCGAGCTGGACAGCCGGCTGGCCGAGCTGCCCGCTGACCGAGAGATCGTTGCCTACTGTCGTGGTCCTTATTGCGTGCTCGCCATCGAGGCAGTGGAGCTGCTCCGCGAGAGAGGGTTCGAAGCGACGCGTCTCGAGGATGGCGTCCCTGATTGGAGGGCCCGCGGCTTTCCCGTAGCGGCTAGCGAGCAGGCCGAGTGAGTTGGCTGTTTCCGGGGGTCGTGATCTGAGAGGTGGGTCGGGGGAGATCACGAATACGCTCATCATTTTGAACGAGGGGCCGTACGGGACAGAGCGTGCGTTTAACGGCCTTCGACTAGCGACATCCCTGGCCAAAGCCTCAGCTGCGGTGCGGATCTTCCTGTTTGCGGACGCAACTGGGTGTGGAAAACGAGGCCAGCAGGTTCCGTCGGGCTATTACAACATCGAGAGGATGCTCACGGGCCTGGCAAAGCGTGGCGTCGACGTCGGCGTCTGCGGCACCTGTCTGGACGCGCGTGGCATCGCCGACGACGAGTTAATAAACGGACTACATCGAAGCTCGATGACCGAGCTGACCGAGTGGACTCTCTGGGCGGACAGAGTGGTCACGTTCTGACAGCGAAACAAGGAGCGAACGATGGACAGTACCTACGCCGTTCTCAAATTCCTGCACGTGATCGGGTTTGTCTTCATGTCGGTTCCGCTGTTCAACCTCATCGCCGTCAACGAGCGGGCGCAGCTAGGGGCCTCGTTCAACTACCATGCAGACCAGTACCTAGAGAACATCATTCGGCGTGGAGCGACCCGATGTTTTGCTTTTCAAGGCACGGTCCTGGTGACGGGCGTACTTCTGCTGGTGGTTGGTCCGTTCGGCATCGAGGCATTGTGGAGCAACTGGGTGCTCCTCTCGAAGATGCTCCTGCTGCTGACGCTGATGGGGCTGCTCTCCTACATTCACCTGGGGCTGCAGCCGAAAATCGATAGGCTGATTGCTGCCACTCGCCCGGACCAAGCTGCACCGGAGGGTCTTGCAGCTCGACTCAAGCCTTACAGGGTTCGACGCAAGCGGCTGGCGACCCTGTGTCTATTCCTCGTCATCGTGACCGTTATTCTGGGATTGCAGGTCTACGGAAGGTTCAGTGCCCCGTGATCGGGAGAGAAGCGTTGCCACTCCACGACAGGATCATCGAGCTCTCGATACGGCATCCGAAGACGGTGGTCCTGACGACTGCCGTCCTGCTTGTGGCCGCTGCCAGCATGATCCCTCGAATCTCGATTGACACGGACCCAGAGAACATGCTTCCGGCCGACCAAGGCGCGCGCGTCTTTCACAACAAGGTAAAGGCCGATTTCACCCTGTACGACATGATCGTGGTGGGAGTGGTCAACGACGAAGACGCGGATGGCGTGTTCAACCCGACCTCGCTCACCCGAATCCACGAGCTCACCCGCGCGATCGAGCAAATCGATGGCGTAGTCCGACAGGACGTGCTGTCGCTCGCCACGGTGGACAACATCTCGCAGGGCGGGCCCGGTGTGGTCCGCTTCGAGTGGCTGATGCAAACGCCGCCTGGATCCCGGGCCGACGCGCGCGAAATTCGCTCGGCAGCCCGACGGATACCGACTATCGACGGCACGTTGCTCAGCGAAGATGGGCGAGCTGCCGCCATCTACGTGCCGATCGTGGCCAAGAACGAGAGCCACCGTATCGCCACCGAGATCCAGCAGGTCATCTCCGCGTTCGAGGGAGACGAGCGGTACTACATCACCGGGCTACCGGTGGCCGAGGATACCTTCGGCGTCGAGATGTTCAAGCAGATGGGGATCGCGGCACCCCTCGCCGGCCTAATCATCTTCCTCCTCATGTGGTTCTTCTTCCGCAGCGTAGCGCTCATCCTGGCACCGATGATTCTGGCGATGGTGACGGCCATGGTCACTATGGGCCTGTTGATTGGCCTCGGCTTCACGGTCCACATCATGAGCTCCATGATCCCGATCTTCCTCATGCCGATCGCCGTCGTCGACTCAGTGCACATCTTGAGTGAGTTTGCCGACCTCTACCCGCGGGTCGGGAACCGGGAGAAGACGATACGGCAGGTGCTGCGAAACCTCTTCACCCCGATGTACTTCACCTCGCTCACCTCGGCGGTGGGCTTCGCTTCCCTCGCCCTAGCTCCGATCCCACCCGTGCGCGTGTTCGGCGTATTCGTCGCCGTTGGAATCATGCTCGCCTTCCTTCTGACGGTAACGTTCATTCCCGCGTACATCATCCTCCTGAACGACGCTCGGATCGCCAAGCTCTCACGGGATCACGAGACAACCGGGGAGGAAAGATGGCTGGCGCGTGTCCTGGCGCGATTCGGGCCCGGCACCATCGGAGCCTCGAAGGCGATTCTACTGGCGACGATCGTCGTGGTGCTGGTCAGTGTGTTCGGCATCACGCGCCTCCAGATCAACGACAATCCCGTGCGCTGGTTTCGGCCCGATCACCCGATTCGGGTGGCCGACCGGGTGTTAAACAAGCACTTCGGCGGCACGTACAACGCGTTTCTAGTGCTCACCGACGAGCCCGCAGTCGATCCGCTAACGAGATTGGATAGCCACGTTCGGTCGCTGCTCGAAGCGGCAGCCACGACGGGTGGACCAAACCTTCACTCGGACTGGGACGAGGTGATCGAACTGGCCACAAGGGAGCCGGCCGATGACCGAGTCGAGGCGCTCGTGGAGGCGACATACCT
>JBDHFX010000061.1:0-14293 GCA_039590215.1 Gemmatimonadota bacterium
CGCTGTTTCAGGGTCTAATACAAAGCGGTCGGGACGGGGCATGGTGAACCTCAACACGCTTGAGTGTGACGACCGGTGGTCGGCGGGAGCGAGTATTTGTTAGCGGCCCGAGTGCAAGCTGTCAACCCGATTCTTCGCTAGCAAGAAGCACGCCAGCAAGAAAGACGTGCCACGATCGCAATTGACAATTGGAAGCTGGCGGTAACTGTCAAAATACCGACAATCGCTGTGTGGAAAACTGACGGTAGAGGTCGATGCTCTGCGCACCGTGCAAACCTCTACACCAGAGCTCGACTCGCCGCGACATCAAACTCCCCCGCGCCGACAGCTTCATCTGCCCTCAGCACGGCAGTCCTAGCGATCATCGCTCCGTTGTCAGTGCAGTTGATCGGCTGAGGCCATAAGACTCGTGCTCGTTCCGCGATCCGATCGCGTAGCGCCCGTCGGAGCGCGTTATTGCACGCCACGCCACCCGCCAGCAACACCGTACCGACGCCTTTCTCTTTTGCCGCGCGGGCAGTCTTTTCGACCAACACCTCCACCACCGCCGCTTGAAACGATGCGCAGACGTCCGCCAACCGTTCTTGCACACCGTCCGACCCGGCCTTCTCGACCCACCGCACGACCGCGGTCTTGAGCCCCGAGAATGAGAGGTCGAACCCCTCGACCGCCAGCATGGGTCGTGGGAACGGGATCGAGGTGGGGTCCCCGTCGATCGCCAGTTGCTCGATCTCGGGGCCGCCCGGGAACCCAAGACCCAACAGCTTGGCGACCTTGTCGAACGCTTCGCCCGCGGCGTCGTCGCGGGTCGATCCCATAACCTCGTACCGTCGCCACGCGGGTACGTAGACGAGCAACGAATGGCCGCCGGAGACCACCAAAGCGACCGCCGGCAGCTGCAGGTCCGGATACTCGAGTAGGTTGGCCACGATGTGCGCCTCAATGTGGTGCACCGGCACGATCGACCGCTCGAGCGCCAGCGCCAACCCTTGCGCGAA
Organism: Gemmatimonadota bacterium; assembly: GCA_039590215.1. GTDB lineage: Bacteria > Gemmatimonadota > Gemmatimonadetes > JACCXV01 > JAHWKZ01 > CAMYLR01. Next base: position 999 of record JBDHFX010000061.1, read on the forward strand.
CGCGCCGCCGACCAACAACGAGCCGATCAGTCCGGGCGCGGTCGTGACCCCGATCAGGTCGAGCTCTTCGGCCTCCACGCCAGCCTCCGCCAGCGCGCACCGGAAGACCGGCACGATGTTTTGGACGTGCGCCCGGCTCGCCAGCTCGGGCACGATTCCACCGTAGGCCGAGTGCTCGAGCTGCGAGCTGACGATGTTCGACAATAGCTCGTTCTCGCCGCGCAGCGCGGCGATCGACGTGTCGTCGCAGGAGGTCTCGATACCGAGCGTCAGCATTGTCGGGCGGGCTTTAGCTTTCGGCGATCTCTTCGGCGGGTGGCTCTGTTTCCTCGATCGGGACGACGTCACCTTGGATGCGAACGCTGTCGGGGGAGACGATCACCGTCTTGAATTTGTCGGGGACGGCGATCGCGAGCCGCTCGTCGAATGGTCCTGGACCGCGCGAGAGCTGTTCCAGGTCGAGCGACAGCGAACCTATGTCGCGGAGCTCGGCGGTCACGCCGCGCAACGACACGCGGGTCGGCTCGACCGTCACATCGACGACCTGGTATCCGTCCTCGGTTAGCGGCAGTCCTTCGGTCTGGAGCGACACCGTCTTCTCGACGTACCGATCGGTGACGACCTCGATGCTACCGGGCGAGATCCCGATAGGTGTGACGGGGAGATCGGTCGGACGCTGCACGTCTTGCAGGTCCAGACTGATGCTCAGGGTGTCGTTCTCCCCACCCTCCACGTCCTTGACGATACTCAGCGATTCCTTGTCGAGCCCCAGCAGGTCGCGGCCGGTGCCCGAGAAGCTGACCTCGACCTCGGTCGGCGGATCGTTGGTGATCGTCATCTCGTCGCCCACGACCGACAGCGTCACCGGCACCGGGTAGTCGATGACGCTGACCTTCTCGGTGCGGACATCGAACCACAGCAAGAGCGCGAGCAGCAACGCGATCAGCTTGTAGCCGAAATTGCGAGTGAAGAACTCCGGGATCGCACGCCTCCCCATGTTCGGTACGATGGACGGCCAACGCCGCCGCCAGTCGCAATGTATGGAGCGCCCTAGAGCCGGGCCAGCACGATCAGATGCGGTTCTCGATAAACGAGAACAGCGGCACGATCCGATTCAGCCACGCCGCGAGAATGGCGAAGTAGTTCGTAAAGATCAGGATGCCGACCACGACCAGCACCAGCCCGCTGACGATCTCGATCGGTCGCAACCACCGGCGGATCCACTTGAAGGCCGTGAGAAACGAGCTGAACCCGACCGAGGCGGCGAAGAACGGCAGCCCCAACCCGGCGCTATACGCCAACAGCAGGGTCACGCCCTGCCCCACGTCGCCGGTGGTCCCAGCCATCGTCAGGATAGTGCCCAGCACCGGCCCGATACACGGTGTCCAGCCGGCGCCGAACGCAAAACCAACTGCCACCGAGCCCAGAAAGCCGGCCGGTCGCTGGTTCAGGTGCACCCGACGCTCGCGTTGCAGGAACGGGATGTTGAGCAGACCCGAGATGTGGAGCCCGAAGACGACGATCAACGCCCCCGCGACGCGCCGGATCCACACCTGGTTGTAGCGCATGAACTGACCGAGCGCGGTGGCCGACGCCCCAAGTGCGATGAACACCAGCGTGAAACCGAGGATGAACAAGAGCGAGTGGATGATCGCCAACCGCCGCACTCTGGCCCGCGCCTCCGGCCCCGGATCGGAGAGCTCGTCAAAGGTGAGGCCGGTCACGAACGATAGGTACGACGGGAACAGCGGTAGCACACACGGGCTCAGGAACGAGGCGACGCCCCCGGCGAACGCCACCGCGATCGACAGCTCAGTGTTCATGACTAGGGCTTTTCGGTATCAGAGACGCGGTGGAGGACTTCGGCGATCGGCGGGGCGAGCCCGAGCGCGACCCGGATCGGGTATTCGAGGTCAGACCGGAACTTGGGTCCGACCCACTCCTCCACGATCTGGCCATCGACGATCAGGAGCGTCGTGGGCAGCCACGGCGACAGACCGTACTCCTCGAGCATCTTGGGCGTTCCGATCGCCAAGGGATAGGGCATCTCCATATCGGCGGCGAACTCCCGTGAGTCGCGCGGCAGATCGTTGACGGTCACGCCCAGCAGCGCTAACCCGCGATCGTGGTACTCGTCCCAAACCTCGATCAGCTCAGGCACCTCGGCACGACACGGCGCGCACCACGATGCCCAGAAGTTGACCAGCATCACGTTCTCGGTGATGTCCGCCGACGAGAGCGAGTCGCCGTCGAGCGTCTGGAGCGCGAACGGGGCGGCTGCGCGGATCGGCACCAGCGGAGCCGTTTCGGTCTCGCTCTTGGCCGCCGACTCGGCCCGGCAGCCCCAGGCGGCCACGCTCGCCGCCATGAGCAGCGGGGTGAGAAGCGCGCGTATCGTCTTGTGTCTATGCATGGTTAATCTTTGAACATAACTACGCAGGACCCGGGGTGACTATTCCGCCTCGCCCGCCCCAGTCGTGGAACCGGTATCCGATCGCCCGATAGACCAGCCGCGCGGCGACGAAATCCGGGGCGTGGAGCCCGTCGATCGGCGCCAGCTCGACCACGTCCATGCCGACGACTCGACGGCTAACAAACACCTTGGCCAGGAACCGCATCGCGTCGTGCCAGTTCCCGCCCCCCGGCTCGGGTGTCCCGGTGGAGGGCATGACCGCCGGATCGAAGAAATCCACGTCGAACGTCAGATAGACGTTGTCGCTCAGCATCGTGATCGCCGTTTCCATCCACTCATCGCCGTGGGCGATGCGATGAGACCAGAAAACCGGGATGTCGTTAGCGTGGATCAATTCCGCTTCTTCCGGCGAAACACCACGCACTCCGATCGACACGACGGGCACACCGAGCTCGATGACCCTCCGCATGACGCACGCGTGCGACCAGCGGGTCCCGTGATAGCTGTCTCTCAAGTCGGCGTGCGCATCGAGCTGGAGCACGGTGAGATCGTCGAACGCCGCGTGGGCCGCCCGTACCGGACCGATCGTCAACCCGTGCTCGCCGCCCAGGAACACCGGGAACTTGTCGTCTCGGAACAACCCCGCCGCCGTCGCCTCGAGGTCGGCCAGGAACGCTTCGATATCGGGTTGATCGACCGCCACCGGAGGAGCGGTATGGATACCCTTTCGATAAGGCTGCTCGTTCAGGATCTCGTCGTGCAGCTCGACGTAGTCCGATGCGGTCAGGATCGCCGCCGGTCCCCGCGCCGTCCCCGCTCCCCACGACACCGTCCGCTCGTACGGCACCGGTACGATGACCGCCGCGCTGTCGCCGTAGTTGGACTCAGCGTCTTTCAACCCGAGGAAGTTCGGCATCACCCTACTCTAGAAGAACGGCGGCGGAGACGACGGTGGTCCACTTTCCGTCCGTCCCCCCAACCGCCGACTGTGTCTTGTCGCGTGTAGTCACGATCTCGCCGGAAATACGCCAAAACTCCCTGCGTTCGTCCCACGCCGCCTCGGGATCGAACTCCACCCCAAGGACGGTCGCCAACATCTCCGCCGCCAGATCTTCGGCGTAGTCGCCGGCCACGCGCTCCTTCTGGCCGTACGCGTGGTGCTCCGAGAGATAGCCGTAGTGACTGCGATCGCGAGGGATTGCGACTCCGATCGAGGAGGCGATCAGACGGTTGGGCTCGTTCGTCGCACATTCGGCCAGTACCGAAAACAGGATCTGGCCGGCGTGTAGCTTCGCCAATCCCTCTTTGCGCGAGATCAGCTTGCAGTGTGGCGGGACGATGCTGGACACCCGAACGAGGTTGAATTCGGCGATGCCGGCGGACCGCAGCGCGAGCTCGAAAGAGGCCAGCTTTTCCCGATGCCGACCGACGCCGCTGGTGAGAAAGATCTCGCTGGCGACGAAAGACATCGCCTGGTCAGTCTAGAAGCGCCAACCGACGGCGAAATGCGTTTCGTCGCCCAACTCGCTCACCGATACCTCGCGAGCGATGTCGGCTTCGAAACCCTGATAATAGATGCCAATCCCGAAGGTCCCGCCGATCTGGCGATTGCCGTCCCCGTTGTCGACAAACGGATTGTCGATCGAAACGACTCCGCCGCGTACGGTCACGACTTCGCGGAACGTCACCGCGCCCCCGAAGTGTTGGCTCGCCGTCGAGATCTCTCGAGCGTCGGTCTCAACGTCAAACAGCAAGCGCGCCACATAGCTCGCCGGCAGGTTGAACGTATCGTTGAGATTCACGGCGACCCCGATCCGAATCCGCGTGGGGAGCTTCTCCTCGCGATCGCCGCTCGACGAGCCGCCGCCTGGAGCGGATACGCTGCCGTCCCCGAGATCGAGGTTGGGTCCCACGTTTCTCACCGCCGCGGCGAGCTGCACTGCCACGTCTTGCGGCGCGTACAAGATGCCAAAATCGAACGCCGGACCGCTCGCCTCGACGACCCCCAGGTCCGAGCTGTACCACTTGAGCGTAACCCCGTAGTCGAGCTCATCCCGCCAGCGATTGGTGTAAGTGACGCCGATCACCGACTCGCTGAGATCGACACTGCCGACCGGCGTCGGCGACGTGTCGGTCAGCGGCACGGCTCCGAAATCGTGATACACGAAGTGGCCGCCGATCGTCCCCCAGGTCGCGGCGTAGGCACCAGCGATGTAGTTGCTGTTGAGATCCGCCAAATCCGCGCCCTCGAACCGGCTGTAGGTGATAGCACCGACCTCGATTCCGCTCTGGGTGGCCGGGTTGTACGGGACCCCCTGGAGCTCCCCCCGGACCGCCGCGACGGCACGACCTTGACCGAGCGGCCGCGCGCCGAGCGGGAGCGTCAGCCCAATGAGACCGCCGTTCTCGTCGCTGTCCTGGCCCAGTGTGGGCGTCGGCGCCATCAGCGCCACGAGAACCAGTGCCGTCATGGATGAAAGGATGGCTGTTCGCATTGAACCCCGAATCTCTCCGCCTCCGGTGGGCGTTGCAAGGATCATCGTGACTTGAGGGCGCGCACGGATGATGTGCCTCCCGGCGTGACGAACTGGATCACGTAAACCCCGGCCGGAACGTCGACGCCCTGCGCCGATCGACCGTCCCAAACGGCGGTGAATTCGCCGGCATCGAGGAAGCCGCTCGCCAACGTCGTGACCTCACGACCGGTGATGTCGAACACCTTGAGCTCCACGTCTCCCGCGTCGACGATCGAATACTGGATCGTGGTCTGATCAGTGAACGGGTTGGGGAAGTTCTGGAGAACGACGCCGGGCTCACCAGATCCCGGGTCGGGACCGGGCATCGGTTCTCCTGGAAAGTCGAGCAACGCCGGCAACCCGGCTAACCGCTGATCGTAGGACTGCCGTACCGATCGAACCGCGGCGACCAGATCGGCGAGCAACGGCAGGTCTTGATCGAGTGCGGGGTTGAGCGGTGACAACAACGGTGGCGGATCCCCGGTCGGGCCGGCCCATACGAAAGCCGCCGCCGTGCGGTGAACCGCGCCCGGCGCGAGATCGATCGCACCCCACCCGACCAACGCGCGCAGATCGAAACCCGGCTCGGCAATCGTCGGTTCACGGGGAGCGATACCCGCCAGCGTCTCGTACTGGTTTGAGTCGGTCGTCGGGACGATTAGCACGCCGGCACCAAACTGCGATGTCAGCTGGGTAATCGTGGTCTGCCCGCCGGGATTTACAAGCGGCACCACGGCCATGAACCCGGGCGCACCCTCGAAACCGGGCTCGGAGAAGTCGCTGTCCCAGATGAGCAAGACCTCTTCCCCGTCGACCACCAGCGGCGCCGCCGTGTCGTCGAGCACGCTACCGAACGGCGAGACCTGAACGTCGGGGTCGAGCACGATCCCGGTCCACAAATCTTCGATCGTGTACCCGGTGTTCCGAATCTGATCCGAGATGTTCAAGAAATCCCATTGGAAGATCACCGCTGTGTCGAGGTCGGCTTCGGTGAACGCGAACGATCGTTGCCGCACCTCGACCCCGAGCGGCACGGACGACTGGCCACTTCCAAACGTGCTGAACCGATCGCCGTAGACGGTGAACAGCTCCTCGGTAGCGACCGGCGTAGCGGGAAAGTCGTCTTGATCGTCGGGATTCGTCGAATCGAGCACTCGGAACCGGGGGTCGTTGCGTGCAAACCCGACCGCCCCTTCGATCCACTCGACATCCGCCAAGGTCGATGGATTGTAGCCGAGCGTCGTTATCTGATCTGGCTGCCCGTCGTTATCCACGTCGCCGATGCCGCCGATCCACAGTCCGGCGCCAAAGATGTACCGGTTGGGAGTGCCATTCGGAAAGTTGCCGGCATCGGCGTCACTCAGGGCGAGCCCAAACCCGCCCCGGTTGGAGACCCTGAGAAAAACCTCATTCGCATTGTGTGCGATCAGCGAGTTGGTCGACATGGTGAGCTTCTGGGCCCCGGCTGTGGCCGGAACAATGGACAGCAGCGCACAGAGGATCGCGATCCTGCTCAGTTGTGGCATTCTTCGCACCGGCCGTAGATCTCCACTTTGTGATGGGAAGGCTGGAATCGGTGCAGGCTGGCAACGTCCGCTTGCAGCTGCTCGAACTCCGCCGACTCGAACTCGATCACCTTACCGCAGCGAGTACACACCAAGTGCTCGTGATGCGGACGTTCCGGACACGGCTCATAGCGACGGATCCCTTCCCCAAAGTCATGCTCTCGAATGAGCCCGGCCTTCAACAGCAGGTCGAGCGTTCGGTATACCGTTGCCTTTCCGACCGTGTCCCTGCCGACCTTCAACCGCTGGACGATCTCGTCCGCCGATATGTGGTCATGGGTCCCGAACAGGATCTCGGCGACCCGTAAACGTTGCGGGGTGACCGGATGGTTGCACTCGTGTAGAAACTCGCGAAAACGATCAACTCCGGGAAGGCGCTTGGTGCGCGAGCTCACGGAGTAGGAGACGGTTCGACATCCGGACGGGGCAATACCAGCGCTGCTAGCTCCGAGAGCTGTTCGGATGGGTTCTCGTTCTCGATATGCACCTCCCTGTACGACGCACCCTCGACACCGCACCGATCGATAAACTCCTCCAGAATCAGCGGTAGGATATCAGCTGGAAAACGGGCCCGTCGGATGAAGTCTCTGGCCGGTGTGGCTGCACCAACAGCGCGCTCACCGATGGCGACCATCTCGAGTCGCTCATCGTCGAGGCGCTTGGTGACCAGCGCTAGCGAGAACGCCGTCTCACGCCTCACGACCGGGTCGAACACATAGACGCTCTCCAACCGCTGTCGATCCTTTAGCTGGACGACTCGCGCTAACTGGGCGAGCGTTTCTTCGTCTGAGCTCGTTTCGGTGATCGACTCTTCGTTCATGCGCCTTGTCGAGGTTGCCGAGAACAGTGACTTTTGCCGCGTCGGACCCGAATCTGGCCGCCGCTCACAAGGTCGTCAACCGGCAGGACCCGGGATACAGCACCCCAGAGGCCCAATGACCGAAACTGACTCTTCACCCGCTAACCGGACGGCAGCACTAGCCTATCCTTTCAGCGCCGCCAGCGGCATAGTCTGCCTGGTAGTTGGTTGGCGCCAACCGTTCGTCCGCTTCCACGCCTGGCAGTCGATTCTGCTCGGCGTCACCCTGGTGCTCGCGATCCTCGCGCTAGAGCAGGTTCCGATCATCGGTTTCATACTAGCTCTGGGCGTCGTTGGGTTGTGGGTAATCGCGACGCTGTTCTTGACATGGCGGGCCCTGCGGGGTCACTGGTCGGCATTGCCACTGCTCGGCGACATCGCGGCCGAACGGGTACCCGCCGACGCGCGTTCATCGTCGTCGGGTTTGAGCTAACCGGCCGCTAGCAGGGCCTCTTCGGGCGCGGGTTCCTCTATCGGTTCATCGACAGTCTGCCTCGCCCCGTCCAGCGATACCGAAACGAGCGCCGAGATTCCCGGCTCTTCCATAGTCACGCCGTACAGATAATCCGCCGCCTCCATCGTCCGCTTGTTATGGGTGATGACGATGAACTGACTTTCGTCGCTGAAATGGCGAATCATCTGCAGGAAGCGGCTGACGTTGGCATCATCGAGCGGCGCGTCGACCTCGTCCAGTATGCAGAACGGACTCGGTTTGACTCGATAGATCGCGAACAGCAGCGCCAGAGCGGTGAGCGCGCGCTCGCCGCCGGAAAGCAAACTGATCGAGTGGACGCGCTTGCCGCGCGGGCTGGCCACGATCTGGATCGGTGTCTCGAGTGGATCGTCGGGGTCCTCCATATGGATTTCCGCGAATCCACCCTCGAACAACGTCTGGAACGTGTAGTCGAAGCTGTCCTTGATCTTGCCGAACGTTTCCACGAACAGTTCGCGGGCGGTGCGATTTATCTTGCGGATCGCCTCCTCGAGCTGACCAGAAACTCGAGCCGCTCGGATTCCCGTTCGAACTCCTCGACCGCCAACATGTTGACCGGACCCAGGTTGGCGCGCTTGCGACGGACCGCCTCGAGCCGGGTCTTCAACTCGTCCAGCTCCACCGTCTTCTCTTCCTCTTCGAGCGGGTGCTCGGCAACAAGCGGCGCCAAGTCGGTCTCGTACGTCTCCTGGATATGACCCTTTATCGTCTGCCGGCGGTGCTCGATCTCTTGAAGCGTCAACTCACATTGATGGCGCCGCTCGATCGCCGCGTCGTGCTCACGCCGCAAACCTCTCAGCTCGCTGTCGTGCCCTGACCGTTCCTCGATAGCCGCCAATGTTTCACGATGTCCACGCGACGTGACCTCGACTGTCTCGAGCTCGACGTAAAGTCCCTCGATCTCCGCACCGGCGGCCTCAGCATCGGCTGCGAGGCGTGTACACTCCTCCTCGAGCCGGGCGCGTTCGCCGGCTCGACCGCTGCGTGCTTCCTCGAGCGCCGATTCGGCCGCACCCAGGTGCTCGAGATCCCTTTCGACGACCCTCAGATCGGCTTCCGAGGCGGTCCGCTCGAGTTCGACCGCGTGCCGCGCCGAAAGCCGTTCGGTGCGGACTTCATCGTACCGCTCGAGCGCCGTGCGAACGGCAGTCAGCCGCTCCGTCGCGCGCTGCGCATCGATCGTTAGCTCGGCATGGGTTTTCGCCACCGCCTCCTGTGCCTGATTGGCGCGATCGCGGGCCGCTTTCTGCTCGCCAATCTCGGCTTCGAGCTCGGCCCGCCGACGGGCGGCGTGCGTGACTGCTTCTTCGGCTGCCACCAACGCTTCCCGCCCAGCCCAGAACGATCCATCTGCCTGGCGCCACTGATCGCCGGCCGCACTTATGGCAGCTTTGTTTTCCGCCAGCCCGCGATCGGCCTGCCCGAGTTCCTCGGTCAGCTCGGCGACATCCGCTCGCCGCGCCTCGAACTCGGTTTCGGCTTCGGCCAACTGCCGACGGCGGGACAACAACCCATGACCGTTTTCGGACCCGGCCGTACGCCAACGGCCAATCGGCTCCAACAGCGTGCCATCCAATCCGGCAATCGTGTAGTAGCCAGCCGCTCGTGGGTGACCCTGGAGCGCTGAGCGACAACTAAAACACGCCCCCGCGTTGGCGACGATCAGCAGTCGGTGGAACAGCGGCTCGAATCGTTCGGGTAGCTTGCGATGACCGGTCCAACGGACAACATCCGAGCCACGCGCCAACACAAGCGCTGCAGCGGCGTCGGGGATAGATGGCGGATCCGCCGCACTGATGAGTTCCGGGATCAGGAAATCGGCCCTGCCGGCATTGTTTCCGTCGAGCTGCTCGGCGGCAGCCAACGCCGACTTCTGGTCCTTCGCCAGCAGTCCATGACCGAGACTCTCCAGGTAACGGTCGAGGGCTTTTTCAAAGCGCCGATCGATGGACTCCAGCACCTGCGGCAGCGCACCGTACACTCCGCGCACCTGTTTCGACCCACCGAGCAACGAACGAGCGCCCGAGGCGTACCCTTCGAACCGCGCCTCAAGATCGGTTAGCGCGCTCCTACGACCGGCCGTCGTCTGTTCGGCGGCCCGAGCGGTCTCCAATCGTTCGCGGATCGCGTCGACGGTTGACGACAGCACATCCGCCGCCGACTTCGCGATCTCACGGGCTTTATCTGCTTCCGACCGCTGTGCCTCGGCAGCTTCGACTGCGGCCCGGGCCCGATCAACGGCGGTTCCTGATTCACTCGCTTCGCGCTCTCGCGACTCGAGTTCGGCACTCAACGCCGACAAGCGCTCTTCAGCACTTTCGGCCGCCGTGGCCTGACGGGCCCGAGCCTGATCGACCTCTGCCAACCGCTCTCGAAGCGACTCGAGCCGCTCGGTAAGCCGCCGCTGCTCGACCTTGAGCTCTGCGCGGCGTTGCTCCTCATCGGCAGTTTCGGATGGGGCCATTCGCTCGGCGATCCGTGCCACTTGTTCACGTGCGGCGGCCAGATCCACTTCCAGGTTCGCTCGCCGTTCGGCTAGGTCATCCGATCGGACGCGCGCTTGCTCCGCCTCGGTCGCCAGCTCCTCCAACCGTTGTCGGTGGTGTTTGAGGGTCTCGCCGTTCACCAGACGAACTTCTTCGTGCCGCGCTATGCGGCTGCGCACAGCTTCGACCGCGGCGCGTGCGGTGTGCTCCTGCTGACGCAGCTCGATCAACTCGACTTCCATCGTCTCGACACCGGCCTCGCGATCGGCCAAGCGGGCCGCCAACTCCGATTCCTTCTCTTGCAGCTCGCGAAGCTCCGCAGCCAAGGGTGCCCGCCGTTTCTCCGCCGACTCCAACTCGCACGCTGCCAAGTGCACATCCAGCCGCGTTTCCTCGGCTTGATACTTAAGGAACCGCCGTGCCTTGCCGACTTGGCGCTTGAGCGAGGCGACGTTCCGATCGACCTCGGACACGACATCCTCGACCCGGTCGAGGTCGATCGCGGTCGCCTCGAGCTTCCGTAAGATCGTCCGGCGTTCCTCGGGTCTATCGGACAGCAGACTATCGACCATCCCCTGTTGGATCAGGGTGTACGAGTGGGTACCGATACCGGTTCCCATCAACAGATCCTGAATGTCCTTGAGCCGACACGGATGGCGGTTCAGCAGGTAGTCGCTATCACCATCCCGAAACACACGCCGGGCGATAGCGACTTCGGTGTACTCGATCGGAAGCAAGCCGTCTTCGTTTGAGAAGTGAAGCGCTACCTCCGCCAGATTGATCGGCTTGCGATGCCGACTACCGCTGAAGATCACCTCGTCCATTCGCGAGCCGCGGACGAGCGTCGGTCGCTGCTCTCCAAGCACCCAGCGGATAGCGTCTGAGATGTTGCTCTTGCCGCAGCCATTCGGACCCACGATCGCGGTGATCCCCGGATTAAACTCGATCGCGACGCGATCGGCGAACGACTTGAAGCCAAAGAGTTCCAGGCGCTGGAGTTTCACGGGCACGACCTCCGATTACTGGCGTTTGATCATCGAAATGGGCTCGGCCGCCTCCTCGAGTGCGCGCCGATAGACGCGGTACGGACCCGCACCCACGACATAGGCGGAGATCCCCCGGCCTGCGAGGTCGCGCTTTCGAGCATTGGCCTGATCGCGTGAGTCGAAAATCCCGAGATCGAACGCCCAGGGCGTCGATTGAACGAGGGCGTCATCGACTACACCACGCCGTAGTAAGGTTTCACGCGCGGTGCGCGCACTGACCGAATCTGCAAAGCTCCCGGCAAAGACGCGATACCATCGACCCCGGTCGGGGATGTCCACCGGTGCAACGAACGCCGTAAAGCCGGCGGCTTCGATGCGACCGGCAACTCGACGGGCAGAGCGATTGTCCTGATACGAGCCGGCGTGAACCGAGAATGGTGTCGGCAACGGAGCTGCGGTCGGTGGCTTAGCCGGCGGCTCGGCGGGGACTTCCTCGGCTACCGGCTCTTCGGTTGAGCCGCTCGGCGCAGCCGGATCGACGAGCGGCACCACCTCGCCTGGCTCTGCTTGTTCGGTTCCTTGGGTCGAGCTCCCCTCGACGTCGAGCCGCGCCACCAACTGATCGCCGGTCTCACTACCGTCTCCAAACCAGCCACTAAAGACCGGCTCCAGCAACCGACCGGCTAGAACGCCAACCAGAACCACTAGGCCGCTGGCCGCAGCCACCCCCAACCACCGGCGCCGTGGCGGCAACACCCTGACCACGGGTAGCAACCGACTGCGAGCCATCTTCGCTCGCACCGCCGCCAGTCGATGGTCGATCTGCGGCTCGGGCTTCGGCTCTTCCAGCAGTCGATCGCTTCCGAGCGTATTTAAGAAAGTTAGATCGTCGGCCTCGGACGTCGGGTTGTCACCCACCGCCGGGTCGTCATCCACCGGCCGATCATTGCCCGTCACTGAATCGTCATCGTGCAATTCGACGTCACCAAGCCACCGATCGTCGACGGGTAACGAATCGTTATTGCTCAACCGATCATTGGCCAAGGCAAAGACATGACCCGATGGGCCGGCGGACGGCAGTGCACCTGCGCCGCGCTTCGCGCCGACAAGTACCTCGGGCAGCGGCCCCAGAAAACGGTGCGTCAGCTGGCCAAGCTCGTCGGCCGCCTGTGGGTCCCCGCCAAGACGCACGATCCAGCGCTCGCTGCCCACCAAATCGGTGCTCGACTCCTCGCCTTCGATCGCGAAAACAGCATCACAAATCGCGAGCACTCCGGCTGCGCTAGCGTCACCATTGCTTCCTGGCAACGTCACGACGAGGACTTTGTAATGTTGACGCAATCGGTCGAGGGCGGCCCGAAACGCAGGCCCGTCGTCGAGCGCTGAACCGCCCAACAAATTGGCTCCACCAGTCAGCACGTCCATATCGGGGATCGCCGTATTTCGCACGCACTGCTCGAGCGGCACGCCATATTGGAGGTGATCGATCATCCCCTCCTTGAGATCCTGGCCCAACAATCGCTCAAGCCACCGAAACTCAGGGCTCAAGTCGATCCGGATACGAACGACAGCAGCTGCGGGTTGTGGCCGTCCCCGGCGAGTCGGGCACCAACCAGCATCGCGTCGCGGCTGGCGTCGGCCTCGATCTCGGTGAGGAGTTGGGCGTAGTCGGGATAGCTGCCCGAGAGCGCGGATGCACGCGACCCTTCACGGACCGCGGTCAGCGCCTCGCGCCAAAATCGATCGTCTAGCTCAAAGTCGCGCATATTGGTCCCAAAGATACCCTGGCGAGTCGTTTCGAGTCAATCGGAAACCACAATATCCGGGGTCACGCCGCGATCGGGGCACAAGGGGTTGTGTCTTATGTCGACCCAAGCACATCGATACAAAGCGGCTAACCGGCGGCCCGAATTAGCTGTTATGGACAGGGGCTTTCTGGCTGCGGATGGGGTGGCCAGAGGCGCTAACCAAACGAAC
>JBDHFX010000062.1:0-10767 GCA_039590215.1 Gemmatimonadota bacterium
CAAGCTCGTGATCCCGCCGGCGCTGGGCTACGGCGCGGCCGGAGCGGGCGGGGTCATCCCACCCAACGCGACGTTGGTTTTCGACGTTGAGTTATTGGAGGTGCGATAGCCACAGCTCAACCGGAGGGGATTCGTTATGTTGCTACGTCTAGTCGCTTTTGCGCTGGTGTGGGCGGCGTGCTCCAATCAACCGATGGCCGGCGACCCTGGGCTCGACCGCGAGTTTCGTATCGCGTTTGGGCAAACGGTCGCGGTCGAGGGCACGGATCTCGAGATCACGTTTGACGACGTTTCCGATAGTCGCTGCCCGCAGAATGCAGTGTGCGTTTGGGCGGGGAGTGCTCACGTCGCACTGCAGGTTGTGACGAGCACCGGCAAGCCCGCACTGCTGACGCTTGACACCCACCCGAACCTGCCAGGATCTGGGCGCGCGTTCGACTACGAGGTTCGACTCGTTGAAGTCGATCCGTTCCCTGTACTGGACGTCCCCCAGCCCAGAGAGTCCTACGTCGTGACGCTAGTGGTTAATTCTTGAACCGGTAGGTGATTCTGCCACGGGTGAGATCGTACGGCGAGAGCTCGACTGTGACGCGGTCGCCGGTCAGGATTTTGATGTAGTGCTTTCGCATCTTGCCCGAGATATGGGCCAAAACCAGATGGTCGTTGTCGAGCCGCACACGAAACATCGTGCTCGGTAGGCACTCCTCTACCGTGCCCTGAACTTCGATTACGCCGGCTTTATCTGCCATGACCCGCAATCTACTGGCTGCAACGAACTTGCGCTAACGATTGCGGGCTAGAACTCGAACGTGACGGCGATCTGATACTGGATCAACTCGATCTCCGATCGCGCCAGCTGCCGATCGATGTCGAGCTCCCCATCGTCGGTCACCAACGATCCTTCGCGCAGGTACTCGACCTCGTTGCCCTTCATGTACCGCGCGCCGAGATCGATGTACGCCCGCACCGGTTCGCGACCGCCCTCCTGGAGCTGTCCGCCGGAGAAGCCGGGTCGGGGTTGGCCCTCGTAGACGCGAATCAGCAGCCCGCCGCCGCCGCCCCAGATCCAGGTCCCATCGTCTTGGTTGGTGTCCGACAGGATCGTGACGTTGGTCAGTCGATCGTCGATCGATGTCCTCGTAAAGAACCACCCGAAGCCGCCGGTTCCCTGGACGTACGGTTGAACCACACCGGTCGGCGCCTTGAGTTGCAGGAGTCCCTGGAAGAAGAACGTTTGGTTGTCGGTCTCGACATCGACGGTGATGTCGGGGATGGTGCCCGACAGCGCCGTCCGACGATTGGTACTGCCGTACGTTTGGAGTGTCCCGCTCAACCCGATCGCAAACGATCGGTTGCGTGTCAGCGCATACAGATACGACCCTGTGAACCCAAAACCGGTGTCGGTGTTGCGGTCGAACTGTCCACGCGGGTCGGTGATCGACAGCCCGACCGTCGCCTGATGCTGGGCCATGGTGACCGTTGGCACGGCAAGCATGATTGTCAGTAGAACTAACGATGGCTTCTTCATAACCGCTCTCCTATCATCTTCTCAGGATCGCCACCACTTCCTCGCCACTGAAAAGAGTCGAGGAAACGGTAAGCCCCACAAACTCATAACCTGCATTTCCTGCCTCTTGAAGCTCTCTTTGCATCGTTGATGTCTTCTTAGTGGCTAGCAACATGTATTCATGAGTGTCGTCCGAGGTGGCATCTCCGTCACGCTCGAGGATGACAACAACCTCCTGATTGCCGAACGCGGTGTTGAACACCGTCTGGCCTCGGTACTCGTAACCGGCGTCTCCCGCCGCCTGAAGTTCCTTTTGCATCGTGGATGTCTTATTCGTCGCCAGTAGCTTATAGTGGTACCTGCTCAGATCCTCGGCATCCTTGAGCTTGCACATGACGGCTGCTACCTGTGAACCTCCAAACGCGGTTTCGCCCCCCATAACGTCCTGAAGACGGTAACCCGCGTCAGCCGCCTGGTTCATCTCCATTTCCATGGTGGAGGTCTTGTTTGTGGCCAAGAGCCGAAACTCGCGCGGGCTTGATTCTCCATTCGAGCAATCGTCTTGCCCGGACGCCACGGCTGGAAGTAACAGCATGACAAGACCGACTAGCGATCCAACCGTTCGATTTGACGACATGCTTGATCTCCTCTCTTGCAAGGCCCGTCAATGTGTTGCCTGGCCCTTGGATGGTACTCCCCTCGAGTGGGCGAGGTTCCGAACTCAAGCATCGATTTTATCGTTTTTCAGCATGATGAGAAGCATCTTGAACGGGGTTTCCGCGCGCAGCGCGTGAGGAACATCAGCCGGTAATCGAAGCGCCTGTCCCTCGCTCGTCACGTGTAACTGTTCCGCGATCGTGACTCGGGCGGTCCCCTCCAGGATCTGGATCATCGCTTCGTGCGGGGTGCTGTGCTCGCTCAAGCCCTCGTCGGCGTCGAACGCGAAGAGCGTCACCGAGCCCCCGTGGCTCTTGAGGAGGGTCTGGCTGACGACGGCTCCCGGTTGGATCGCGATTATTTCGGTGAGGCGCTTGGGCGTGTCCACAGTCGAAACCTCCTCAAGACGTTAGTTTACAACTCCACCAAGTACGGACGGTCATGATATACCCATCATAAGAAACAGGGAGGAAACGGTCACGATGAAGATCGTCATCTGCGGCGCCGGAGGGCGCGATTTTCACGTTTTCAACATGCTCTATCGGGACGACGAAGAGACCGATGTGGTGTGCTTCACAGCGGCGCAGATCCCGCACATCGACTCGCGAACGTACGAGTTCGCGGGTGCGCGGTATCCGAGCGGGATTCCGATCCGGCCAGAGGCGGAGCTGGAGGCGATCGTAGAGGAAAACGACGTCGATGAGGTCATATTCGCGTACAGTGACGTCCGCGAGGAACATCTGCATTCGTTGCAACACCGCGTCGAGCCGCTTGGCGCCCGGTTCACGCCCTTCGATCCGGATCTGACGATGCTCAATCCGCCGCGACCGTGTGTGGCCGTCTGCGCGGTACGGACCGGTTGCGGCAAGAGCGGAGTGAGCCGCTACGTCGCGGAGGTCCTCCGCGACTGTGGCCGCAGGATCGCCGTGATCCGTCATCCGATGCCGTATGGTGCGCTCACGGAGGAGCGAGCGGTGCAGCGGTTTGCATCCGAGGCGGACCTCGTGGCGCAACAGTGCACGATCGAAGAGCGCGAGGAGTACGAGCCACATCTCGTCGCCGGTAACGTCGTCTACGCTGGCATCGACTTCGAGCGGATCGCTGCCGCAGCAGCCGCGGAAGCGGATTTGCTGTTGTGGGATGGCGGCAACAACGACACCCCGTTCTACCGTCCGGACATGCTCATCACGCTCGTCGATCCGTTACGCGCGGGCGACGAGCTCATGTATTTCCCTGGCCGCTGGAACCTGGAGTGCGCCGATGTCATCGTCATCGCCAAGAGCGAGATGGCTACCGAGGAAGCGCTGGAGACCGTGCGGTCCAATATCGCCAGCGTCAACTCGGAAGCGATGGTTGTCGACGGGAGCTCGCCGATCGATATCGCAGGCGAGAATCTCGCCGGCAAGTGGGTCCTGGTGGTGGAGGACGGGCCGACCGTGACCCACGGTGGGATGGGTTACGGCGCGGGTTTTATCGCTGCGACCCGAGCGGGTGCGGAGATCGTCGACGCGCGGCCGCATGCGGTCGGGGGGATCGCCGAGGCGTTCGCGAATTACCCACACCTGGAGAAAGTGCTACCCGCGATCGGATACGCGCCTGAAGACCTCGCTGACCTCGAAGAGAGCATCCGCCGCGCTCAGTGTGATGCGGTTGTGATCGGCACACCGAGCGATATCACGAGGTTGCTGGCCATCGAACAGCCCACCGTACGCGTGACGTATCGCTTCGAAGAGCGCGACGGCACCGCGCTCGCCGACCGGGTGCGGGAAACCTTCTGTTAGCGCGTGAGTTCGAGTTCCCGCTCTCGTAGATCGGAGTACGGTTTCGGCGGCGGTAGCTGGGGATCGGTGAAGTGCTCCGCCAGTCGCGGCAGGTACTCTTCGAAGCCGGCGAACGACAGCCCCAGCTCCTCTTTGGCGCGCCGGTTATCGAGCACCGACATCCAGGGGTTCGAGAACGGTGAGCAGCCGGGGAAGACCTCGGCCCCTTGAAGTTCCGCGCGCGGCCGTCGCACGACCTCGGGACGAACACCCACCAGCTCGCCGAGTGCTTCGAGAAAGCGCTCCAGCGTCCACGAGTCGTCCTGGGCCAGGTTGTACGCCTCTCCTTGCCCCAAGCCGTTTTCCACGATCTTCACGATCGCGGTCACAACGTCCCGCTGGTCGATGTGCTTCAGTGGCGGCCCGGCTTCCTCGGGGACGACGATCGGACCGCCATCCAAGAGTCGTAACACGTAGCCGTGAATCCTGCCGTAGTGGTCGCGCTCGCCGTTGATCATCGGCAACCGGAGCCGGGTCGACGGGAAGCTTCGTGTTTCCCAAGCCTCCGCCAGGAGATCCTCGCACCCGCGCTTGTCGATGCCGTACTGCCACTCGCGGGTTTCCCACTCGGAATCCGGTCGCGGGAGGAGCGGCCCTTCGTACCCTTCCTCTCGGGCGGGAGATGGACAGCTCTCCCTGACGAGGTAGACTTGGCCGGTAGAGAAGTGAACGTAATGGCCGATTCTGGCATCTAATACTTCGAGGGCGCTTTGGGTCTCTTTCGGTCGCATGGCGATCGTATCGATGACCGCGTCGAAGTCGCGACCTCCGAGGGCCTTCACGAGTTGACCGGGATCGCTACGGTCCCCATGCAATCGATCCACCGCCGAACCCAATTCGTCGGGGGTCTGTCCGCGATTGAACGTCGTCACGCGGTGCCCCCGTTCAACCATCTGGAGGATGAGATGATGCCCTACGTTCCGCGTTCCGCCGATCACCAGGATGTTCATAATTGGCGAACGATAATCGTCCGATCGTTGATCGGCATGACGGTGGCGACGCTCACGGCGGCACCACTGGCAGCGCAGGACAGCGAGCGCGCGTTGGTGGCGCTCGAGGTGCGCCCCACCCCAGCGTTTGTGTCCGCGGTCGAGGCCGGGACGCGCACCGTGTCCGGCGTGCCGGGTGAGAACTACTGGCAACAACGAGTCGACTACGACATCGACGTGACGGTCGATCCCGCCACCCGTTTGTTGACCGGCAGTGAAACGATCACCTACACCAATCATTCGCCGAAAGGGATCAATAACATCTTCTTTCATTTGTACCAGAACCTGTTCGCCGAAGGCGCTGTCCGGACGCGCGGCGTCCCGATAACCGGTGGGACGTGGCTCGACCGGGTGGCGATCAACGGTGTGGAACGCGAGGTCGACCCGGCTAATCACAGGGAAACGGTTCAGACCGGCACCGTCATGGCGGCTAAGCTGCCTGAGGCGCTAGCCCCTGGTGGTTCGGTCACGATCGAGATCGATTGGCATTTCACGATCCCCGAAGGCGAGGGTGTCCCTCGGATGGGGATGGTCGACGCGACCACGGGCCAGATCGCTCAGTGGTATCCACAGGTCGCGGCGTACGACGACCTGGTTGGATGGGACACACGCCCACACCTGTCGGATGGTGAGTTTTACCTGGAATACGGCACGATCGATTTGGCGGTCACCGTGCCAGCGGGCACGGTTGTCACGGCGACCGGTGATCTGACAAACGCCGAAGAGGTACTACCCGCTGCGATCCGCGAGCGGCTGGCACAAGCGGTCGGAAGCGATGGGGTCGTTCACGTTGTGACCGCCGACGATTTCGGTCCCGGCAAGGCGACCCGCGGCGCGGCCGGCGAAACCCTGACCTGGCGGTTTCATGCGGAGGACGTTCGCGACACCGCGTTCGCGTTTGGCGATCACTATCTGTGGGACGCGACCAGCGGCGTCGTCGATCAGCAGAGCGGACGACGCACCGCGGTTCATACATTCTTCCGCCCGACTGCAAACGACTGGGTGGACTCGGCGAAGATGGCCAAGGGCGCGGTCGAGACATTCAGCCGCAACGTCTATCCATACACTTACCCGCATATCAGCAGTACGGAAGGGTTAGTCGGTGGGATGGAGTACCCGATGCTGGTGTTCGTTCGGAATTTTGGCACCGAGGATTTCACGCAACGGGTGATCGCCCACGAGATCGGTCACGAATGGTTCCCGATGATGGTCGGTTCCGACGAGACCTCCTACGCCTGGCTGGACGAGGGCGTGAACACGTTCATCACGATCTTTGCGTCCGAGGACTACTACCCGAACTCGACCGAGCGACAGGAAGTGCGCGACGAGTATCGTGGCTACGCCAGAACCAACAACGTGTACATGGGAGCGATGGCGCCTCCGGATGGGATCTCGGCTGGTGGGGCCAGCGTGGGTGCGCTCGGTTATCGCCATCCGGCCACGGCGCTTTTGGCGCTGCGCGAGATCTTGGGTAACGAGACGTACGATCGGGCGCTGACCGAGTACACCGATCGGTGGCTGTACAAGCACCCAACGCCGTTCGACTTCTTCAACACATTCGAGGATGTCGCCGGCACCGACCTCGATTGGTTCTGGGTGCCGTGGCTCTACGGCCCTGGGATCAGCGACCAGGCGATCGGAGGCGTCGAGCGGAACGGTGACGAAGTCGTGATCACCGTTCGCAACGAGGGCACTGTGTTGTCGCCGATCAAAGCCGAGATCACCAATGGCGATGGCGACAAGGTGCTCGCCGAGGTGCCGGCATCGGTCTGGTTCGACGGCCGTCGCGAGACGCAGGTGACGGCCGAGATCGACGGCGCGGTCACCCGGGTCGAGCTCGACCCCGAGGGGCTGTTCGCCGACATCGACCCCAGCGACGACGTATTCGAGCCGATGCAGACGGAGTCGTAGCCGTGCGAGGTTGGGTCGTTCTACTGGCGGTCGTTGTCGTCGCCTGCGCCGGTCAAGGTTCGGCCGCAAGTCTGGATGAGTTCCTGGGCTCTCCAGAGGCTCCCGGTCCTGTCCTGTTGAGTCACGCCCGCGTGCTCACTATGGAGACGAAAGGGGCGCTCACCGATCACGCCGTTCTCATCGAGGATGGTCGCATCACGTGGGTCGGCCCGAGTGACCAAGCTGCACTCCCCGACGCCGCCGTGGCGGTCGACCTCGAGGGTCGCACGCTGTTGCCGGGATTGACTGACATTCACGTCCACCTGAGGCACGACGACGAGCTCGACCTCTACTTGTGGAACGGCGTCACAACTGTCGCCAACCTGAGCGGCACGCCGGATCATCTCGAGACCCGAAGACGGATCGCGGCCGGTGAGCTGAGGGGGCCCCGGATCTTCACGACCGGGCCCACGATCGACGGCGATCCTCCACGCAACTCGCGGTTCCAACCGATCGGCGACCCGGCCGACGCTGAGGCGCTAGTCGCATCACACATCGAGGCCGGCTACGACCTCCTTAAGATCTACGACCTAATCGAGCTGGAGCCCTATCGCGCGATTGTGGATGCTGCTGAGCGGCGGGGTGTCGCGGTCGTCGGCCACGTTCCCAAGGCGTTCGGCCTCGAGCCGACCTTGGTCGGCCACGACATGATCGCCCACGCCGAGGAGTACTTCTATACGTTCTTCGAGAACGAGGACGACGCAACCCGGATCCCGGAAGCGGTACGGCTGACGGCGGAGGCGGGCGTGGCGGTATGCCCGAACATCGGGTTTATCCGCCGCATTATCGAGCAGGCGGAGGACATCGACTCTGTGCTGGCTCTGCCCGAGGTTCGATACGTGCGGCCGAGCGTGCTCGTCAACTGGTTGCCGGAGACGAACCGCTACGTGGGGCGGCCTCAATCGTGGCTCGATCGGAACAGACGCATGTACCCGCACCTCGTCAAGCTGACCAAGGCGCTCCACGAAGCGGATGTCGTCCTCCTGACGGGAACCGACGCGTCGGTCCCTGGGGGCGTGCCCGGGTTCGCGGTGCACGAAGAACTGGCGGATCTGAGCGTGGCCGGGCTGTCGAACTTCGAGGCGTTGGAAACGGTCACCATAAACCCGGGACGCTGGCTAGAGGAGCACGTTGGGGCGGAGCCCGCCGGTCGCATCGCCGTCGGGACACGCGCCGATCTCGTCATTGTCGACGGGGATCCGCTGACGGATCTCGATGCGCTCAAGACAGTGCTTGCGATCGCCGTCGGCGGAAAGTGGATCGACGGCGCGGTGCTGGGAGCAGAGGTCGAAGCGCGGGCCGAGTCGTATGAAGAACAGATGGCGGGGTACTATGATTTTCGAAACCTCGTCGAGCAGAGGGAGTTCGACCAAGCCGAGCGGCTGGCGCGCGAAAACGCCGCCTCCACCGACCCGGTCATCAGCGAGAACATGCTCAACAACCTCGGGTACGGCTTCTTGTACGGGGAGGAAGATCCCGAGACCGCGATCGGGGTGTTCCAGGTCGCGACCCGCGTCTGGCCGGAGTCGTCGAACACGTGGGACTCATTGGGCGAAGGGTACATGGAGGCTGGCGACTTCGATCGGGCGATCGAGAATTATCAGAAATCGTTGGAGCTCGATCCCGGCAATACGAACGCCGTCGAGATGATCGAGCGGATGCGCAGAGGGGATGTGGAGTAGCGTGGAGTGGGAATCACGCGCAGAGGAAGCGTTGCGGAAATTGCTGTTGCAGCTCGATCGGCGCGACAGGGAGGGTCACGAACCCAGGGCGCGCGAGGCCGCGGAATTACACGCGCGTGCTCACGGGCTCCGCGTCGTCAACGAGGACGCCGCCACCGTCGGGTTCGTCAAGGCCGCGTCGACGATGATGAAAGCGCAGGTCAAGAACGCGTTGCGGCGGCGGGGGGTAAACCTCCAGAAATATGAAGACTTCTTCTAGGCCGCTGAGCGGCCTGCCCGTGGTTCGAGCCTCAGATGAAGCGTATTTTGACCAAGCCTGCCCGATTCGTGGGCCTGTAGCTCAGTCTGGTTAGAGCGCACGCCTGATAAGCGTGAGGTCGGTGGTTCAACTTTCTTTGGATTGAGGGGTCGTGGTTTGGCGGGGTTCTGGTGGGCGTGGTAACAAGATCGGTAACAAGAAACCCACCTGAGATTGCCCAACGCACGCCGTCGCGAGGGGATTTCCCTACAGACAGACGATAGGACGCCGGAATAGTATGGGGTAATTGAATTGCATCATGATCATTCGATCCATCCTCTTGGCTGTGGTGACCACGGTCTTCGCAACCTGCTCCGATTCCACTGGACCCAGCCCAACACCTGGGCCGCAACCAGGGCCCGCTCCACCGCTTCCCATAATCGAGACAACCGCGGGATTCGGCGACAGCCCGGTGGTCGGCGAGCTGATCCTGGATCCGATTCCCGGTGAGGATGTCTGGCGGTATGAGGTAGACCTGGACGCGGATGGTACGATTGAGTTCGCGTCGCTGCTGACCGAACTGGTGGAACTGTTTTACCGGTTCGAGACACCCGGGGTTCATCCGATCCGGATTCGGCTCACGTTCGAGGAGTTCGAGGAAGAGGTCGAGCGGTTAGCCGTTGTGAACGATCCTGACGCGATCGAGGTCCTTGCTGAACGGAAGCTGCCAGACCCCGGACCGCCGATCTACGAAGGGATTACGATCGACCACGCTGGTGAGGCGCTCTACGTGGGCAATTACTGGGAGGGCATTCTCTACCGCATCGATCCGACCACCCTTGCCGACCTGACGCCACCCATCCAGCTAAATCCGCAGATCGAGGGCTTAGCGACGGCACCTTCGGACTCCCTGCTTTTCGTTGCCCGCAAGAACTTCGCTATGTCAATCGTCGCGATTCCGAGTATGGAGTTCCGTCGCCGCCTTGCGCCTAGCGGATTCTTTGTCAAACCGTTGAGCGAGTCGACAATCGTCGTCGGGGGACAGGATTTTGGCGTGTTTGATTTCATGATTGGCGACTTTGTTGTGCAGAGACCGGACGCATGGCATTTTTCGATCTCGCCGGACCAATCCCGAATCGCGGCCCTTGACTTACCTAACGAGCCGTTCGCGTCGCTCTACACGCTTCCCGATCTGGTGCTTGAGCAGACGATCCGCATCGATGGGCTCGAGCCCCTGTACACGGTCCAATTCGATCCGTCGGGAGAGGTCTTCTACGTCATGGGATGGACAGGCGAACAGATGGCAATCGTTGTCATCGACGCCGCGTCTGGGGTCCAGGCCGGCAGTACATCGATCCCAAACTCAGCTATCTGCCATCTTTGTGCTGCTAATCCGACGGCGGTTTCCGCAAACGGGCGCTACATTGCCTTCGAGGGCTCTCTCCCAGGGCTCGTGATCGTCGACACCGAGCTTCGAGCGCCCCGTTTTGAACTGCGGGGCCCGGTCGGTGGAGCAGTCACGGCGTCGCCCACGGAGCCCAACGTGTTCTTCACTGTCAGCAACACTGGTCTGCTCGCGAAGATCCGCATTCGGGACACCTAAGGTCTACACCTCGATCTCTCGAAAAAGAAGCCCCGTCACGGCGGGGCTTCTTTGCATTCCGAAATGGCGATCGACATGACATCATGACTGGCATGGTAGCAAAGACGGTAACAGGGCTCGTTCTAAGACACGTCAGTCCGCCGAGCCTCGATTGAGACGCAATGATTTACGCTTGCTTTCTGACAACCAAAGTGTTATGTTTCTTTTCTGAAACGGGATGGCCGTAACATGTCTCGCCGGCTGGTTCCCGATCTGGCGTCCAACGCGACGCCTACATAGCGAGGCACAGAAGGGCATTACATGAAGCAGTTCACGCGCAAC